>NZ_JBEOYD010000002.1:0-513850 GCF_040296885.1 Streptomyces sp. NPDC001980
CCCCTCTTCCCCCCCCCCCACCCCGCGTGCGGCTCCCACCCCGTCTGGGGGGTGGACGCCGGTACGGCGACCCTGCGCGAGGCCGACCACCTGATCCACCGGCTGCTGGACCGACTGGCCCTCAAGGAGGGTGTGTTCGCCTGCACCCACCTGTTCCGCACCGACGAACGCCGGGGTACGACGGTCTCGCTGGCCGTCCCTGGCCCGGACGCGGACGCGGTCTGGCAGCAGCTGGTCGACCTGCTCCCGAAGGGCGCCGGCCTCGCCCTGGCCGACCGCGCCCACGGCCCCGACGACGCAGTGGACACCGCCCGGCTGGCCGCCGCCGCGCCCCCCGCCTCCGGCCGGGCCGTGGCCTACCCCGGCGTGGCGCACCTGACCGGCACCGTCACCGTCGCGGACCTGCTCGACCGCACCGCAGTCGAGCGCCTGGTCGTGCTCGGCGCACCCGACGCCGAACTCCCGCCCGACAGCGAGGTCCTGACGCAGGATCATGTACGCCCGGAGTGGCGCGACGGTGTCCTCACCCTCGCCCTGGTCCCGGCGGTGGGCGGCCGGCTGGCCCCCTTCGAGGTCCCCAACCCCACCCCCTGCTGCGCGGACCACGCCTGACGCGAGGGTAACCCCTTAGTGACATGGCCTGGTCAAGTCTGACAGGCTTCCGACTCGCACCACTTCGTAACGTGTGAGGCCGCCACCGGCGCACCCCAGCCGGACCGGCGGTCACTCAGCAGGCCAGGATCCCGGCCTCCGCAAAGGAGTTTCGTGTGAGATCGACCCCCCACAAGGCCTTCGCCACCAGCGCGCTGGCCATCGCGGCGCTCGCCGCGGCCCTGCTCCCCGGCAGTACGGCGTCGGCCGCCGACCAGGCGGCCTGCACCCCCGCCCAGGTCGTCACCAACGGCGGCTTCGAGAGCGGCACGTCACCCTGGACCCAGTCCTCGACCAGCGTGATCACCAACCGCTCCGGCCAGTCCGCCCACGGCGGCTCCAGCTTCGCCTGGCTGGACGGCACCGGCGGCACCCACACCGACACGCTCTCGCAGAGCGTCAGCATCCCCTCCGGATGCGCCGCGACGCTCACCTTCTGGCTGCACGTCGACACCGCCGAGACCACCTCGTCCACGGCGTACGACAAACTCACGGCGAAGATCGGCAGCACCACGCTGGCGACCTGGTCCAACCTGGACAAGAACACCGGGTACGTGAAGAAGTCGTTCGACGTGTCCGCCTTCGCCGGCCAGACCGTCACCGTCGCCTTCACCGGCACCGAGGACTCCAGCCTCCAGACCAGCTTCGTCGTCGACGACGTCGCTCTCGACACCTCGGCCGCCACCACCCCGGGCGACACCACCCGCACCCCGGCCTCGCCGTCG
Organism: Streptomyces sp. NPDC001980; assembly: GCF_040296885.1. Taxonomy (NCBI): domain Bacteria; kingdom Bacillati; phylum Actinomycetota; class Actinomycetes; order Kitasatosporales; family Streptomycetaceae; genus Streptomyces; species Streptomyces sp. NPDC001980. The sequence goes on from NZ_JBEOYD010000002.1 coordinate 1,377, forward strand.
TACACCGTGAGCCTGACCAGCAACTCCACCGGCACCGGCTGGACCGGCCACGAGAGCGTGACCTTCACCAACGCCTCCGCGACCGCGCTCAGCGAGATCTACCTCCGGCTGTGGGACAACTACCACGGCACCTGCTCGGCCCCGCCGATCACGGTCAGCAACGTCACCGGCGGCACCGCGGGGGCACTCTCGGTCGCCTGCACGGCGCTTGAGATCGCCCTGCCGACACCGCTGGCCCAGGGCCAGAGCACCACGATCGGCTTCGACCTGGGCATCACCGTCCCCAGCGGCGCCGACCGGTTCGGCTACGACGGCGCCTTCAGCATGATCGGCAACGCCCTGCCCGTCCTCGCGGTCCGCGACGGCTCCGGCTGGCACCTGGACCCGTACACCAACAACGGCGAGTCCTTCTACTCCCTCGCCGCCGACTTCAAGGTGACCCTGGACCACCCCACCGGCATCCTGGTCCCGGCGACCGGCACCTCCGTCGACACCCCCGGCTCCAGCGGCCGTACCGTCACCACCGCGACCGCCTCCAAGGTCCGTGACTTCGCCTGGGCGGCCGGGCCGTTCACCAAGATCTCCGGCACCTCCCCGGGCGGGGTACCGATCAACATCTACTCGGTGTCGGGCATCAGCTCCTCCAGCGCCCAGTCCATGCTCACCACCGCCAAGTCGGCGGTCGACGCGCACGCCGGCCGCTTCGGGGCCTACCCGTACGGCGAACTGGACGCGGTCATCGACAACAACTTCTGGTTCGGCGGCATGGAGTACCCCGGCTTCGTCCTCGACCTGGTCAGCACCACCGCGCTCACCCACGAGATCGGCCACCAGTGGTGGTACGGCATCGTCGGCGACGACGAGTACAACAGCCCCTGGCTGGACGAGGCGTTCACGGACTACGCCACCGACCTGGCGCAGGGACTGACCGGCACCAACTGCTGGAACAGCGTGTCCTGGGCCTCGTCGGCGGAGAAGATCACCAACTCGATGGCGTACTGGGACGCCCACTCGTCCCGCTACTCCACCGTCGTCTACGGCTACGGCAAGTGCGCCCTGCACGACCTGCGCCGCCTGATCGGCGACACCGCCATGACCAACCTCCTGAAGAGCTACGCGAGTTCGCACTGGTACGGCGTCTCGACCACCGCCGAGTTCAAGGCGGCGGCCCAGGCGGCCACCAGCACCGACCTGACGTCGTTCTGGACCACGCACCGCATCGACGGCTGACACCCGTCCGGAAGGGGCGGGGAATTTCCCCAACGGGCAAAGTACAGACCAGGGGATCTTTCCCGCTCCGTGCGTACACCGCCGTGTGGTACCTCTTGCGTCGTCCGTACGCCGACGAACCCATGGTGTCCTTTACATGAGCAACTCCCGCCCCATCGCCCTGCGGCGCAGCGAGATCGCCGTGAGTCCCGAGCGACTGGCGATGCTCGGCGATGCCGTCTTCGCCATCGCCATCACCCTGCTCGCCCTCGACATCACCGTCCCCGAAGGCCTGCACGATTCGGAACTCCCGCACGCCCTGCGGGAGTTGCTGCCCGCGATCGGCGCGTACCTGCTGAGCTTCGCCGTCATCGGCATGCTCTGGCTGACGCAACACGCCCTGTTCCGCCTGATCAGGACCGTCGACCGCTGGCTGCTCTACCTGTACTTCGCCCTGCTCGCGGTCGTCGCGGCGCTGCCCTTCCCGACCAAACTGATCAGCGAGTACGGCGAGACGGCAACGGCCACGGCGTGCTATTCGGCCTCGATCGCGCTGTCCCTCGGTTTCCTCGGCGCGATGTACCTGCGCCTGCTGATCGCCCCGGCGCTGGCGGCCCCGGGCACGGACCCCGGGGAGCTGCGGACGACGGTCCGCCGCAACGTCCTGCACGTCCTGGTCTTCGTCACCGCGATCCCGCTGGCGTCGTTCTGGTCACCCGGCCTCGCCAAGTACTGGTGGCTGCTGGTGATCCCGGTCCGCGCCCTGCACCGGACGCCGGCACCGGCCGCACCGGCCGCGGCCGGGGAACAGCAGCCGTAGGCCTGCTCGGGTCACGGGATGGCCAGTTCGGCCCAGATGGTCTTCCCGGACCCGGTGTAGCGCGTGCCCCAGCGCTGTGACATCTGGGCGACGAGGAACAGGCCGCGGCCTCCCTCGTCGTCCCGGCGGGCCCGCCGCAGGTGCGGCGCAGTGTGCGCGTTGTCGGAGACCTCGCACAGCAGGCTGCGGTCCCTGATCAGCCTCAGCAGCACGGGCCCGGTGGCGTACCGGATGCTGTTGGTGACCAGCTCGCTCACCACCAGCTCCGCGGTGAACGCCAGGGCGGACAGGCCCCAGGTCTCCAGCTGGCGCTCGGTGTCCGTGCGCGCCCTCGCCACCATCGCCGGGTCGGGCGGCAGCTCCAGGTCCGCCACCTGTCCGGCGCCCAGTCGCCGGGTGCGGACCAGCAGCAGCGTGGCGTCGTCCGCCTGCGGTCCGGGCGGCAGCGTCGACAGCGCCCGGTCGCACAGCTCCTCCAGCGGGCACCGCTGCCAGGTCAGCACATGGGCGAGACGGTCGATACCGCTGTCGATGTCGGTGCGCCGGTCCTCCACCACCCCGTCGGTGAAGAACGCCACCACGCTGCCGTTGGACAGGCTCAGCTCGACGTTCTCGTAGGGCAGGCTGCCCAGCCCCAGGGGCGGCCCCGGCGCCAGCGCGGACAGTGCCACCGAGCCGCTCGCGTCGGCCACGATCGGCGGGGGATGGCCCGCGCTCGCCCAGACACAGCGGCCGCCCACCGGGTCGTAGATCGCGTACAGGCAGGTCACCCCGAGCGCCTCGTCGCCCAGCCCGTCGTCCGCGTGGGGTTCGGAGTCCTGCGCGACCAGACCGTCGAGGCGGGTGAGCAGCTCCGCCGGGTCCAGGTCCAGCAGGGCCAGGGTCCGTACGGTGGCGCGCAGCCTGCCCATGGTCGCGGCCGCCTGCACGCCGTGGCCGACCACGTCGCCGACGGTCAGCCCCACCCGGGCACCGGACAGCGGGATCAGGTCGAACCAGTCGCCGCCCACGCCCACCCGGCTGTCGGCGGGCAGATAGCGGTACGCGACGTCGACCGCGCTCTGCTCGGGCAGGCGTTGCGGCAGCAGGCTCCGCTGCAGTACCAGGGCCGTCGCGTGCTGGCTGGTGTACCGGCGGGCGTTGTCGATGCCGACGGCGGCCCGCTCGGTCAGCTCCACGGCGAGCGTCTGTTCCTCGGGCCCGAAGGGATCGGGGTTGCTGCTGCGCCGGAACGTGGCGAGGCCGAGGACCGCGTCCCGGGCGAGCAGGGGGACGAACAGGCTGGAGCGCCGGCCGGCCGGAGCCGGCCCGCCCGGTGACCCGGGCGGGTCGGCGTCGACGACGGGGCGGCTGGTGGCCAGGCTCAGTGCCTGCGGCGACGACGGCGGGTAGGAGACGGGACTGGTCCGGAACTCCTCCGGGGTCCGGCCGTGCATCCGCAGCAGGCTGTGCCCCGGCGCCGAACCCGTCGGCGGCTGCCGGCCCTCGATGACCGCCGGCGGGAGGTCCACCAGCACCTCGTCGGCCAGCTGCGGCACCGCCACGTCGGCGAGCTCCGCGGCCGTACGGCGCACGTCCAGCGAGGCACCGATGCGCTTGCCCGCCCGCACGAGCAGCGACAGGCGTTCCTGGGCGCGGTAGCGGTCGGTGATGTCCAGGGACTCCTCGAACAGCCCCAGCGGCTCGCCACGGGCGTCCAGCAGGCGGTGGTACGAGCAGGACCAGACGTGCTCGCGCACCGGGTCGGCGGGGGCCCGTCCCCGATAGTGCATGCCCATGATCGGTTCGCCCGTCGTGAGCACGTGCTCCATGATCTGGTCCTCGTCCGGAGGATGGTGGCGGGAGATGAACTCGCCCTCGGGAAAGAGGTCCGCGGCCGGACGGCCGACGTACTGGGCGACTCCCGCGAGCTCCAGATCGGTGGAGACGTTCCCCCAGACGACCCGCATGTCGGTGTCGAAGATCGTCAGGCCCACGGAGGACTCGGTGGCCAGCCCCTGCAACATGGCCAGCTGCGCCTCCCAGCTGCGCAGCGCTTCCAGCTCCGCCGCGAGCACGACGGTCGCGGCCACGCCCTGGGACGCGAGCGGGCTGAAGTTCACGGCCGCGCGCAGGGTACGCCCGTCCCGGCAGGCCAGATCCAGGACCGTGGCGCGGGGCCGGTGCGCCGTGCAGAGCGAGGAGGGCCGCGGTCCCGTCGCCAGCAGCAGGGCCGCCGGCCGGCCGAGCACGTCCTCGGCCGGATGCCCGAGGAGGCGCTGGGCCGACGGGCCCCAGCCCGAGATGCGGCCTTCGGCGTCCAGCACCGCGGCCGCGGCCTTGGTGAGGTCCAGAGGACTGTGGAAATCGACGTCGGCCGCGTTCGGAAAACGATCCATGGGCACCGCTTCCCTCCGTGCTCCCTCAGCATCCCGTGCCGCACGACGGACGACAACCGCACGCCCGGCCGGCGCCGCCTACCGGGGCTGCGCCGGGAGTAGGCCCCCGCCTACCGGATCCGGCTCGGCGCCGCTGCCGAGACCGCCGCTGCCGCCGGGCCCTGCGGCCGCGGCGGCAGCGGGAGCGGCCCCGACGGTATCCGGACGCTGATCGGTACCCGGCAGCCCCGGGCCGCAACGCCGTCCTCGACGCGTTCCTGATGCCGGAGCTGCGGGAGCCGCACACGGACCGGGCGGCCATGACCGCCCGGCCGGCCCCCTACCTGCGCTCGGGCGCGGGTCCGGACGTCTACGATCCGCGCCCTGGACGCCCCCGCAGCCGGACCCTCCCGTACCGGCACCGACGGCGGGGACGTCCCCGCACCCTGACCGTCGGGCACCGGTGCGAGCCGCGTCGCGAGGTCAGCCCGTGTGGCCCTCGTGTCCGCCGTGCGCTGCGCCGTGGTCGAACTTCATCGCCTCCTCGGGCATGAGCACGAAGGGCCGCATCATGCCCATGTCCTCGTGTTCGAGGAGATGGCAGTGGTACATGAAGCGGCCGTACGCGCCGTCGAACCTCCCCATCACGCGCAGGACCTGACCGCCCGGCACCCGGAAGACGTCCTTGTGGCCGAGCTCGTTCGGCGCGAGCGGAAGCTGCGTCGCCGGGTTGAACGCGATCGGCTTGTTCGTGCCGCCCAGCGTCGGGTCGAACCCGGAGACGTCGTACGCGTCACGGCCCAGCAGCTGGAAGTCGGCCAGGTGGATGTGCATCGGGTGGACGATCGGCGCGAGGTTGAGGAAGCTCCACTGCTCGTAGGAGCCCTCGGCGATGGTGAAGCCCAGCGCGTCGTTGAAGGTCCGGGAGGTGCGCCGGTAGGTCTTCGTCGTGCCGTCCGCCCCGGTCAGCTGGATGACGCCCTCGGCCGGAACCTGGTGGCTCTCTCGTGTTCTGCGGTTCTTTTCCCTTCACTCCACAGGACTCCCGAGCCACGGCCGACGTTCCAGGAATGCCCCGTTCCACCCGAAAGGGTGAGTATTTCCGGCCGGCCTTCCGGTGCCGCAAACGCCGCTCGGCACGGTCCGGGGAGGAGGACCGTGCCGAGCGGGTCAGGGCTGGGGTGGCGTCAGGCGGTGGTGCGGTGCCTGCGGCGGAGCGTCAGGTACGTGCCCGTGGCGCCGGCGGCCACCAGGGCGCCCGCACCGAGGCTGACCGGAAGGGCCGGGAACTGGCCGGAGTCGGTCGTGGCGGCCGTGTTCACCATCGCCGGGCCCGGGGTGATGTGGGTGCTCACTGCGGAGACGTGGCGGATCGGGCCGATGTGCTTGACGGAGCCGTCCGAGTTCAGCAGCACCTGCTTGTTGTTCGGGTGCCGGAAGTCGAACATGTTGGTCAGCGAGCCCGCGGTGGCGTCGAAGGAGTGGTCGCCGACGCGGCCGGTGTGCCAGTTGTCCTCGATGAAGCGGGTGATGGAGGACTGGTCGGTCTGGGTGTGGTCGACCTTGTTCACCTTGCTGTAGGGCGAGATGACCAGCAGCGGCTGCCGGGTGCCGGGGCCGCAGCGGTCGGCGTAGCCGCCGGACGCGGCCGGGCCGGACTGGCAGGCCGCGCTGTCCAGGGCCTTGCCGTTGGAGCCGACCGTGGTGTCCTTGGAGCCGTTGCGGGGCTTGGCGTAGGCGTGGTCGTACCAGCCGTCGGAGTCGTCGTAGGCGATGACGATCGCGGTGGACTTCCACTGCGGCGAGCTCTGGACGGCGTTGATCTCGTTGACGAGGAAGTGCTGCTCGTCGGTCGGGTCGGAGTAGCCGGCGTGGCCGTCCTGGTACTCACCGGCCTTGAGGAAGCTGACGGCCGGGAGCTTGCCCGCCTTGGCGGCCGCGCTGAAGTCGGTCAGGTCGTAGTTGTGGTTCGCCTGGCCGTTGTGACCGATCTCGTTGACGTTCTTCGGCGCCACGTGGTGCGGGTTGGACGTCGACTTGTAGTACGAGAACGGGTTGTGGTGCGGGCTGTAGTCGACCACGGAGGCGCCGCCGACGTTGGTGTGCGTGGTGTCGCACTTGGCCCAGGAGCCGGACGTGCCGTTGTAGGCCGTCGACGGGCGGAAGCCGCCCTGGAACCAGCCCCAGGTCACCTTCTTGGAGTTGAGCAGGTCACCGATGTTCCTGCCCTGCAGCGACGCCAGCGCGCTGGTGCTGGTGTGGTCCTTGTCGGAGCAGTCGTCGTAGGCCGGGTCGGGGTCGTTGACGACCGTGCCGACACCCTTCGCGTCCGGGGAGGCGATGGCGTACGAGTCGGGCGTCGACGTCTGCTTGCCGGTGACCGAGTCCACCGAGATCGCGCCGTGCGTCTGACCCGAGACCAGGTTGAGCGCGCCGGGCGTGGACGGGCCGTAGACCGAGCTGTAGGAGCGGTCGTTGAGGGCGTACTGCTGGGCGTAGTTCCACAGACCGGTGACGGTGTTGCCGTCGTAGTAGTCCATGACCAGGCCCGGCTCGCCGAACAGGCCGCCGGAGCACTTGTCGACCTCGGTGTTCTGCACGAACTGGTCGGCCTTGCCGCCGTCGTAGGCCAGCTGCTCGGGCCCGTAGGAGTGGTTCTGGTCGCAGGTCATCGCCTGCGACGGGGAGAGCCGCTTGGGCGCGTACTGGTTCGGGTTCTTCGTCAGCAGCCCGGCGTGCGCGACGGTGTCGATGTCCTTCGGGGTCTTCTTGGACGCCGTGAACTTCGTGCCGTCGGTGTTCGCGGCCTTCGGGTAGGTCGCGAAGTAGTGGTCGAAGGAGATGTTCTCGTCGAACAGCACGACCACGTGCTTGATCGGGGTCGCGGTCGACGAGCCGCCGCTGTGCCCGGCGGGTACGGCGGCCCAGCTGGGCGCGGTGCCTCCGAGGACCGTGAGTGCGGCGGCCCCCGCGAGAGCGCCGAGGCTCCTCATCGCCGTTCGTCTACCTGTGCTGGCCATGCTGGTTCCCCTCCGGGCATGAACGTCAGTGCGTCGTACAGGCAGGGATGCTTCGCCCGCTTCCCGGCGCTCCGGCGGAGCCATGATGGCGGGTGAATGAACACCGGGTCAGGGATGCTGGGGCAAACCTTGACTGTGTATTGACCATGTGGGCCACGGAATTGCCATGAAGTTGTTCGAACAAGCTCAGGCCAGCAGAGCGCGTCCGTACCAGTCGTTCCGGTCCCGCACCCCGGGCAGCGCGAAGAAGTAGCCGCCGCCGAACGGGGAGATGTAGTCGACCAGCGGCTCCCCGGCCAGCCGCTTCTGCACGGTCTCGAACTGCCGGGCCAGGTCCTGCTGGTAGCAGCAGAACAGCAGGCCCATGTCGAGGTTGCCGTTGCTGTCCATGCCCCGGTCGTAGTTGTAGGCGCGGCGCAGGAGCCGCTGCTCCGCGGTGGCCGTGGTGCGCGGGTTGGCCAGCCGGATGTGCGCGTCCAGCGGGATGACGTCACCCTTGGGGTCGTCGGCGTAATCAGGCGTGTCGTGCTCGGCGTTGCCGTCCAGGGGCGCCCCGGACTCGCGGGACCGGCCGAACATCCGCTCCTGCTCGCTGAGCGAGACCCGGTCCCAGAACTCCACCAGCATCCGGATCAGCCGAACCACCTGGTAGCTGCCGCCGACCGTCCACTCCGGTTCGCCGGAGTCCTTGCCGACCCACACCAGGCGGTCCATCTCCCGGGCGCTGGTGGTCTCCGGGTTGGCGGTGCCGTCCTTGAAGCCCAGGAGGTTGCGCGGGGTGCCGGACGGGCGGGGCGGGCTGGTGAAGCCGTCCAGCCGCCAGCGGACCTGTATGCCGCCCCGGGTGTGCCGGGCGATGTCGCGCAGTGCGTGCAGCACGGTGTCGGTGTCGTCCGCGTGCAACTGCAAACTGAGGTCGCCGTGGCACCACTCGGGCCGGAGGTCGTCGTCCGGGAAGGCGGGCATCGTCGTCAGCCGGCGCGGTCTCAGTTTTCCGAGCCCGTAGCGGTCGTCGAAGAGCGAGCCGCCGACGCCGACGGTCACCGCCAGCGCCCCGGAGGGCAGTTGCTCACCGAGGACGCCCGAGTCGGCGGGCGGGCCGGTGACCCCGACCGGGTCCGGGGTGCCGCCCGAGGTCAGGAAGCGGGCGCGGTCGGTGAGCGTGTGCAGCAGCTCGGTCAGCTCGGCGCGGCTCTCGGCGGTGACGTCGAAGGAGGTGAACACGGTCGTCCGGCGGGGCGCGGCGATCGCGGACTGCTGGCGGGCGCCGTGGAAGGGCGCGATCGCGGGCGCGGCGGTGGTGGTGTCCGCGGTGTCCGTGCCGGGCGCGGCCGCACCGCCCGCGGCCAGTCCCGCCCCCGCGAGGGCCGCGCCGCGCAGGAACCCGCGGCGGCCCACTCCGCCCTTGCCGGCCGTCTCGTTCGCGCTCATACCGTCCTCCGCGGATCGCACAGGGTCGCCACCGACGCCAGCCGCTCCACCAGGTCGCCGAGGACCGCGTCGACGTCCTCGCGCTGCCGGTGGCCGAGCTTTCCGAGAGGCGTCCAGGCGCCGCCGTGCTCGAAGCCGTCGAGCACCGTGCCCGCCTGCTTCAACTCGCTCTCCAGACCGGCCAGATCCGCGTACCGGGTGGCCAGCAGCGGGTGCAGCCGGGACATGACCTCCACCGTGCCGTCCAGGTTGGCGCGGGCGGTGGCGAGGTTGCTGCCGCTGCCGTAGTCGGTACGGCCGGTCAGCTCGAACTGCACCGTGTTCTCCAGGATCTCGTGCGCCCGCAGCCCCAGCTGGGCGGGGTCCATCCGGGTCTGTGCCCAGTCGTCGCGCAGCGCGGTGACCGCCTTCACCAGGCCGGCGGCCGGGCCGCGCAGACCGGCGGCGGACTCGCCGTGCCACAGGCCGTACTCGATCCGGTGGAAGCCGGTGAAGTCCTTGTCGTGCACCCCGCCCGGCAGCCCCGCGTCCGTGCCGTTGATCGCGCCGTCGGCGTCGCCGAAGGCGTCGTACGCCGCGCCCAGCCGCTCGTACTCCAGGTGCGCCGGCAGCCAGGCGGTGCGGGCGGCGCCGAGATCGCCGCGGTCGATCGCGTCCCGGAGGGTGGTCGTCAGCCGTACGACGTCGGACAGGCCGCTGCCGATCCACTTCTGGTAGGCGAGCGCCGGCGGGATCAGGTCGTGCTCGGTGACCGGCGCCGCGGCCGGGCCGTTGCTGCCCCTGGCGATCCGGACGGTCGGCCCGGTGACGGCGTCGGCGTCGTCGGGCACGCACTTGAACGCGTACGCGCCCTTGCCGAGCCGGACGGTCAGCTCCCGGGTCGTACCGGGCCCGATGTCCTCCACCTCGCCGTACACGGCCTGGCTCTTCGGGTCCTCCAGGAGGACCTCGGCGGACCCGTCGGTCGGGTTGTGCAGGTCGAAGACCTGGACACCGGAGACCGGCGCGCTCCAGCCCCGGCCGCAGCGGCTGGCGGACACCTCCACGGTGGTGTGCGGCAGCGCGGCCGGGTCGGCGTGTGCGGGGCGTGAGTCGTGCGTGAGCGCCAGTACTCCGGCCACCAGGCATACGACGGCGACACCGACGACCGTCCAGGGACGCAACGACCTCCAGTTGAGGCCGGACAACACCATCCCGAGCTCCCGGGGGTTCGTACCGTTCGTGATCGCCTCATGTTAGGCAGCCCTTTGTACTCGAACGGCCGTCCAGGGAAACCCATGACCAAGAGTTCCCTGCCGGTTCACCGGACCTCCGGAGGAACCCCTCAGTCGGTGCCGGGCTGGACCAGCCTGAAGAAGGCGCGGGCACCGGCGCGCCGCACGGACTGCCGCAGCCGCGCCGGGAACGGAGGGGCGGCGGGAACCGGGGCGGGGGCGCCGGCCAGGCGGGGGAAGAGCACCTCGGCGTTGCCGCGGTCGACGGCCGCGAGGGCGCCGGGGTCGACACCGCTGTCCAGCCCGTTGGCGAAGTACTGGCCCGCCGCGGCCGGCGCGAACGGCCAGTCGCTGCCGAACAGGACGTGCCCGGGCCGGGCGAAGGCGAGCAGCGTGGGCAGCGCGGCCGGACTGGAGGAGAGTGCGGTGTCGAAGTAGAAGCCGCGGAGGTCCTCCAGGATGTCCAGCGGGCTGCGCCCGGTGTCGGCCGCGAGCGCGACGGCCATGCGGTGGGAGGCGTACGGCACGAAACCGCCCGCGTGGCTGAGGACGAACCGGATGTGCGGATACCGGCGCACGACACCGTTTCGCACCAGGAGATAGGCGGCGCGGGTGGTGTCGAGGAGGAAGTCGGCGGCGAACGGCGGGATCCCCGCCACGGCGGGCCCGGGCAGCTCGGCCGGGTGCACGAACGCGACGGCGCCGTGCTCGTCCAGCACCCGCCACAGGGCGTCCTGGCCGTCGGCCCCGAGATAGTCGCCGGCGGTGTTGGCGAGGAGCGTGACGCCGTCGGCGCCGAGCCCGGCGAGCGACCGTTCGGCCTCCCGGGCGGCCGCGGCGGCGTCCGGCAGCGGCACGGTGGCGAACCAGCCGAAGCGGCCGGCGTGCTCGGCGGCGAGCGTGGCGGAGTAGTCGTTCAGCCGCCGCGCCATGGCGGCGGCCTCGCCGGGGTCGGGGAGGAATCCGGTGCCCGGCACCGAGACGGACAGGATCGCCGTCTCGGTGCCGAGCAGATCCATCAGCTCCAGCGCCGCCTCGGGACTCCACGCGGGCAGGGCGCGGCCGCCCGCCTCGCTGATCCCGTGCCCGGCGAGGGCGTCCCGGTAGAAGGGCGGGACCAGGTGCTGGTGGACGTCGATCCGGCGAGGTGCGCTGGTCATGGGACTGCCTTTCCCGTCGTGACGGCACTTGACCGCCCTCTGACGGCCTGCTTACCGTAGCGTCTATTCCAATTGGAATAGACGCTACAACAAAGAGCCGCGACAGGAGCGACATGAGGTGGCCCGGTGAGCAGTGAGACGAGCGCCGTGACCAGAGCCGGCGACGACGCCTACGACGTGGCGGTGATCGGCTACGGACCCACGGGGGCGACCGCGGCGAACCTGCTGGGCGGGACGGGCCTCAGGGTCGTGGTGGTGGAGCGGGAGGCCGACGTCTTCTCCCGGGCGCGGGCGATCTCCACGGACGAGGAGGTCATCCGCATCTGGCAGCGGATCGGGCTGGCCGAGCGGCTGAAGCTGGACATGCTCGCCGAGCGGCCGCTCGACTTCGTCGACGCGCGAGGCCGCACCTTGCTCAGCGCCTACCCCGCCCCGCGCGGCCATGGCCATCCGCCGCAGATGTTCATCTACCAGCCCGCGCTGGAACAGGTCCTGCGCGACGGCGTCGACCGCTACCCGAACGTGGAGGTGCTGCTGCGCCACGAGTGCCTGCGGCTGCGCCAGTCCGCAGACGGTGCCGGCGTCGAGCTGACGGTGGTCGGTGCCGACGATTCGGTACGACGGCTGCGCGCGAAGTACGTGATCGCGGCCGACGGCGGTGCCAGCCTGACCCGTGCCCAGCTGAACGTGGGGTACGAGGGGCGGACGTACGAGGACCGCTGGGTGGTCATCGACACGAAGATGCTGAAACCGTGGCCGGACCACGACCGGCTGCGGTTCCGCTGCGACCCGGCGCGCCCGGCGGTGGACTGCCCGACGCCGCTCGGCCATCACCGCTGGGAGTTCCCGATCCTGCCCGGTGACGACGAGAAACAGCTGACCAGCGATGATGCGATCCACGCGATGGTGTCGCGGTACGGGATCGGCCGGGACCAGATCAAGATCCTGCGGGCCACCGTGTACAGCCACCATGTGCGGTTCGCCGCCCGGTTCCGGGTGGGCCGGGTCTTCCTCGCCGGGGACGCGGCGCACGCGATGCCGCCGTGGATCGGGCAGGGCATGGCGGCCGGGGTGCGGGACGCGGCCAACCTGTGCTGGAAGCTGGCCGCCGTGCTGCGGGGCGAACTGCCGGAGGACCTGCTCGACTCCTACGAGGCCGAGCGAAAGCCGCACGTGAAGGAGGTGACCCGGCGGGCGGTGCTCGTCGGCCGGCTCATCACCGAACGCCGACTCCCGGTGGCCCGGGCCCGCAACGGCGTGCTGCGCGCGATCCGCCCGGTGTCGGGGCTCACCGCCCGCCTGGTGGACGCCAACTGGATTCCGGTCGCGTCCTACGCGAAGGGCTTCCAGGCCCGTCCGCGCACCAAGGCCTCCGGCCGTCAGATCCCGCAGCCCTGGGTGACCGGCTCCGACGGCGAGCGGGTCCGGCTGGACGACGTGCTCGGCGGCCGCTGGCTGCTGCTGCACCTCGGCCTGCCCCGCCCACAGCCCGCCTGGGAGCGGCCCGGTGTGCCTTCACTGGCCGTCCTGCCGGCGGGCTCGCGCCCCGCCGAGAACGCGGTCGTGGACAGCGACGGCGTGCTGCTGCCCTGGCTGGCGGAGCGTGGCGTGACCACGCTCGCCCTCCGCCCCGACGCCTACGTCTACGCCGCCGCGCCCGCCGGCGCCCAACTCCCTCCGCCTCCGGCCGGATTCGCGCCCGCACCGCGACCGGCCGCCGTCTCCGCCCAGTGAGGACCACCCCCATGACCACACAGAACCAGCCGCCGTCCATGCACGAGTCCCTGCTCGACGTCTCGGGCAAGAAGATCTTCGTCGCGGAGACCGGCGACGGCCCGCCCGTCCTCCTCCTGCACGGTGGCGGTCCCGGCGCCTCGGGAGTCTCCAACTACGGCCGCAACATCGCCGAGTTGGCCAAGGAGTACCGGGTCATCGTGCCCGACCTGCCCGGCTACGGCCGCAGCACCAAGGGCGTCGACGGGAGCGACCCGTTCGGCTACCTGGCCGACCACATCCGGGGCGTGCTGGACCGACTCGGCCTGGACAAGGCCCACCTGGTCGGCAACTCCTACGGCGGCGCCTGCGCGCTGCGCCTGGCCCTGGACACCCCCGACCGGGTCGACCGCATGGTCCTGATGGGCCCCGGCGGCATCGGCACCACCCGCGCCCTGCCCACCCCCGGTCTCCACAGCCTCCTCGACTACTACTCGGGGGACGGTCCTTCTCGGCCGAAGCTGGAGAAGTTCATCCGCACCCACCTCGTCTTCAACGCGGCCGGGGTGCCCGACTCGGTCATCGACACCCGTTACCAGGACAGCATCGACCCCGAGGTCGTCGCGAACCCGCCCCTGACCCGTCCGAAGTCCCTGCGCACCGTATGGAAGATGGACTTCACCCGTGACAAGCGTCTGGAGCGGCTGCCGGTGCCGACCCTGGTGCTGTGGGGCGCCGCGGACGGGGTCAACCGGCCCGGCGGAGGCCGGATGCTGGCCGAGCGCATGCCCAACTGCGACCTGTACATGGTGGCGAACACCGGGCACTGGGTGCAGTGGGAGCGCGCGGAGCTGTTCAACAGTCTGTGCGCGGACTTCCTGGCAGGCCGGCGATGAACGCGGATCCCGACGTCTTCGGGTCCGTCCATCTCGGCTACATCGTGATGGAGACCAACAGGTTCACCGACTGGCGCCGTTTCGGCACCGACGCCATCGGTATGCACCACGACGACCTCTCCCGCGACCTGATGAGGTTCCGCCTCGACGACCACGCATGCCGGTTCCTCCTGCGGCGCGGCCCCGCCGAGGACGTGGTCGCCATCGGCTGGCACCTCGACGACCACACCACCTTCGAGCAGATCGAGGCCCGCGTCCGCGCGCACGGCGTCCCCGTCGCCACGGGCACCGCCGAGGAGGCAGGACTGCGCGGCGTCGAGCGACTGCTGCGCTTCGCCGGCCCCAAGGGCATCACCCAGGAGATCTACACCACCCCCGTCCTCGCCGCGGACCCCCTGACGATGCTCGCGTCCGGCTGGGTCACCGGTGACTCCGGGATGGGCCATGTCGCCATCACCTCGGCCAGGCCCGCCCTGACGCGCGGCTACTTCGACACCGTCTTCGACGCCCGTCTCACCGACTACATCGACGAGACCATCAGCGGCGTCAAACTCAAGATCCGCTTTCTGCGGGTCGACGAACGCCACCACTCCATCGCCATCGCCGCGGTCCACGGCCTGCCCATCGACCCGATCCGCACCCGGGTCCAGCACCTCAACATCCAGGCGGCCTCCCTGGACGACCTGGCCCGCAGTTACGAGCGCATCCACGAACTCGGCTTCGACATGGCCCTGTCCGTCGGGCAGCACACCAACGACAGGGAACTCTCCTACTACGCCCGTACTCCCTCGGGCTTCGAGTGGGAGATCGGCTGGAACCCCCTCGTCGTCGACGAGTCCACCTGGGAACCCAGCACCCACCAGGGCATCAGCGTCTGGGGCCACACCCCGGTCGGCCAGACCATCGTCGACAGGCTCGGCCAGTTCCGCATCGCCGCCCGCTCCCTGCTCCACCCGGAGAAAACCGTCCCCGCGCTGAGCGGCGGCGGCATCCCCTAGACCGACGGCCTGCCCGCGTCGTCCGTCGCGGCGAGGATGCGGCGGCCGATCTCATGCAGTTGCCGGACCTGGGACCGGGTCAGCGGGTCGAGGACCATGCGGCGTACGGCGGCCACGTGGCCGGGTGCCGCGGCGGCGACCTTCTCCCAGCCCGCTTCCGTCAGCGTCGCCACGGTGAAGCGGACGTTGTCGGGGTCCGGCTCCCGGCGCAGCCAGCCCCGGTCCTCGAGCCGCTTGGCGACGTGGGAGAGCCGGGACAGCGAACCGTTGGCGAACATCGCCAGCTCGCTCATCCGCAGGGTCCGGCCGGGTGCCTCGGAGAGTCCCGCCAGCACCTGGTACTCGAAGTGACTGATCCCCGCGTCCCGCTGCAACTGCGCGTCCAGCTCCGCCGGCAGCCGGACCAGCACCCCGGCCAGCACGAGCCAGCACTGCGTCTCGTCGTCCGTCAGCCAACGAGGCTCGGGAGTCTCCATGGGAAAAGGCTAGCTTGACGGCTCAAGCGTCTTTACTCGTAGGTAGGTTGTCACTCAAGGCCAAGTCCCCACCGGGCAAAGCATGTTCACCCCTGCCATGAACGGAAGGGCAGTCATGGGGGACGAACGGCCACGGACCGGGTGGATCGGCTGGTCCGTCCTGGCCGCCGACCCTGGCCGGCGGTGAGGGTCGGTGCGACTGAGGCCCGGGACGCCCTTCGACGGGTCGGCGTGCTCCGGACGCAACGGTCAGGAGAAGATCGTCCCCGACCCACGCGTCCACCCGCTCCCGGAAGGAACCGACGAGATCATGCTCCTCATCGTGGCCCGCGGCCCGGCGGAGGTGTCCGGATGACCGGCGCCGAGGAACACGTCCTGCTGCACGTCGACGGACGCGCCGCGCACCTCACGCTCAACCGGCCGAAGGCCATCAACGCGCTGTCGCACGCCATGGTGCGCCGTATCGACGAGGCGCTCACGGCGTGGGAGCGGGACCCGGCCGTCCAGACCGTCGTCATCACCGGCGCGGGGGAGCGCGGCCTGTGCGCGGGCGGGGACATCCGCGCCGTCCACGACGACGCCAGGGACGGCGACGGGTCGGCGGCGGCCGCGTTCTGGCGGGACGAGTACCGGCTCAACGCCCGCATCGCCCGGTACCCGAAGCCGTACGTCGCGCTCATGGACGGCATCGTGATGGGCGGCGGGGTCGGTGTCTCGGCGCACGGCCGCGTCCGGATCGCCACCGAGCGGTCGCGGATCGCCATGCCGGAGACCGGGATCGGCTTCGTGCCCGACGTCGGCGGCACGTATCTGCTCGGCCGCGCGCCCGGCGAACTCGGCACCCATCTCGCCCTGACCGGCGCCCAGATCGGCGCCGCCGACGCCATGCTCTGCGGACTCGCCGACCACTCCATGCCGTCCGGCTCGATCCCCGCGTTCGTCGCCGACCTCGCCGCCCTGCCGGTACCCGAGGCGCTCGCCCGGCAGGTACGGCAGGCGCCCGAGGGGGAGTTGGCCGGGCACCGGGCGTGGATCGACGCCTGCTATGCGGCCGACACCGTCGAGGAGATCGTCCAGCGGCTGTTCGCGCACGGCGACCCGGCGGCGAAAGAGGCGGCGGACACCCTGCTCACCAGGTCACCCACCGCCCTGAAGGTCACGCTGGCGGCGCTGCGCCGGACCCGGCGACTCGGCACGCTGGAGCGGGTCCTGGACCAGGAGTACCGCGTCTCCTGCGCGACCCTCGCCACCCATGACCTGGTGGAGGGCATCCGCGCCCAGGTCGTCGACAAGGACCGCACCCCGCACTGGTCCCCGGCCACCCTCGCCGAGGTCACCGACACCGACGTCGACCGCTTCTTCGCCCCGCTCGGCGAGCGCGAACTGGGCCTCGCCCCACCCGCCTGAGCCGCCCCACCGGCCGCCCAGCAGGCGCGAGATGAAGATCACGCCTGGTGGTGCGGTCTTGGCCGTGCCCCTGACACGCGGTACGGTCTGTCCGATATCGACGACGGCGAGACGGAACCCGGTGGGAATCCGGAACGGTCGCGCCACTGTATGCGAGAGCCCCAGGGCTGCTCGTGAGTCAGACCCGTGGCCGTCGTCCTGTGCACCACCGAGTTGGGACGCGAACTCCCAGAGGAGGTCCTGCCATGGCGCAGACCGTCGCTCCGCCGACAGCCACCACCCCCGCCGTTCCCGCCAAGCTGCCGCTGTCCGCGATAGCTCCCTGGGCGGTCTTCTTCGGCATCCTGATGCTGATCCTGCTCTACTTCGTCGGCGCCGAACAGGGTGCCACCTCCGTGTTCAGCGGCACGGACGTCCACGAGTGGGTGCACGACGCCCGCCACCTGCTCGGCTTCCCCTGCCACTGACGCGAGGGACGCCGTACCACCCATGAACTCCGCAACGGTCCGGAACCTCCTGGTGCGGGGCATGCTCGCCGGCCTGGCCGCCGGCCTGCTCGCCCTCGTCGTCGCCTACGTACTCGGTGAGCCGAACGTCGACAAGGCGATCAGCTTCGAGGACGCCCATTCGCACGAGCACGAGATGGAGGTCGTCTCCCGCTCCCTGCAGTCCACCGCCGGCCTGGCCACCGGTGTCCTCGTCTACGGGGTCGCCTTCGGCGGCATCGCCGCCCTGGCCTACTGCTTCGCCCTCGGCCGCGTCGGCCGGTTCTCGCCGCGGGCGACGGCGCTGCTGCTGTCCGGCTGTGCCCTGGTCGCCGTGTACGTGGTGCCGTTCCTGAAGTACCCGGCCAACCCGCCGTCGGTGGGCGACCCGGACACCATCGGCAAGCGGACCACGCTGTACTTCCTGATGATGCTGCTCAGCGTGCTCCTCGCGGTCGCCGCCACCATCCTCGGCAAGCGGCTCCAGCCGCGGCTGGGCACCTGGTGGGCGACCGTGCTCGCGGTGGTCGCGTTCGGCGTCCTCATCGGGCTGGCGTACCAGTTCCTGCCGGTCGTCAACGAGGTGCCGGCGGACTTCCCGGCCACCCTGCTGTGGCGGTTCCGGCTCTCGGCGCTCGCCATCCAGGCGGCGCTGTGGGGCGGATTCGGCCTGCTGTTCGGCGAGTTGGCCGAGCGCGTCCTCAACCCGAAGCCGGCGAAGGCGCCGGCCGCCGCACGCACGGTGCCCGCTCCACACTGACCGGCGCCGCACGACGCCACGGCGGCACACCGCACGACACGAGAGGGCCCACCGGAACCGTCCGGGGGCCCTCTCGCCTTCGCTCACCTCGGCCTCGACCGGCCGGCGGCCGTCCACGAACAGCGCACACCCGTTGCGGTACGTCTGCTGTGAACCCGCCGTGAACCCGCCGTGTCTTCGGCGCGCGGCCGGTGCCGCACTCGCGTCCGGGGCCGCTGACAAGGAAAGATGGGCGGCGAGCGATCGATCAACGACTGCGGAGGAAGTGGACTCATGCCGCATGAGCGAGCGGGCCGGCCGGCGGCTCCGGAGGACCTCGTCGACGTGGCCCGGCTGGTCACGGCCTACTACGCGCTGCACCCCGACCCGTCCGACCCGGGCCAGCGGGTGGCGTTCGGCACCTCGGGACACCGCGGATCGTCGCTGACGACCGCGTTCAACGAGGACCACATCGCCGCCACCAGCCAGGCCATCTGCGAGTACCGGAGCGGCCAGGGCACCGACGGCCCGCTCTTCCTCGGAGCCGACACCCACGCCCTGTCCGAGCCGGCCAAGGTCACCGCCCTTGAGGTGTTCGCCGCCAACGGCGTGACCGTCCTGATCGACAGCGCCGACGGCTACACCCCCACCCCCGCCGTCTCGCACGCCATCCTCACCCACAACCGGGGCCGTACCACCGGCCTCGCGGACGGCGTCGTGGTCACCCCCTCGCACAACCCGCCCGCCGACGGCGGCTTCAAGTACAACCCGCCCAGCGGCGGCCCCGCCGCCTCCGACGCCACCTCCTGGATCCAGGACCGCGCCAACCAGATCATCGCGGGCGGGATGAAGGACGTACAGCGCATCCCGTACGAGCGGGCGCTCGCCGCGCCGGCCACCGGCCGGTACGACTTCATGGGCGTCTACGTCGACGACCTGCCCAGCGTCCTCGACCTCGACGCGGTCCGGGCCTCCGGGCTCCGCATCGGCGCCGACCCGCTCGGCGGCGCCTCCGTCGCCTACTGGGGCCGGATCGCCGAACGGCACCGTCTCGACCTCACCGTGGTCAACCCGTACACCGACCCCACCTGGCGGTTCATGACGCTGGACTGGGACGGCAAGATCCGCATGGACTGCTCGTCGCCGTACGCGATGGCCTCGCTGATCGAGAAGCGGGACGAGTTCCGCGTCGCCACCGGCAACGACGCCGACGCCGACCGGCACGGCATCGTCACCCGCGACGCCGGCCTGATGAACCCCAACCACTACCTCGCCGTCGCCATCTCCTACCTCTACCGCCACCGCGAGCAGTGGGCGGCGGGCGCCGGCGTCGGCAAGACCCTCGTCTCGTCCTCGATGATCGACCGGATCGCCGCCGACCTCGGCCGTCAACTGGTCGAGGTACCGGTCGGGTTCAAGTGGTTCGTCGACGGACTGGTCAGCGGCGCCATCGGGTTCGGCGGCGAGGAGTCGGCCGGCGCCTCCTTCCTGCGCCGCGACGGCTCGGTCTGGACGACCGACAAGGACGGCATCCTGCTCGCCCTGCTGGCCTCCGAGATCACGGCCGTGACGGACAAGACCCCGTCCGAGCACTACGCCGGCCTCACCGCCCGCTTCGGCGAACCCGCCTACGCCCGCATCGACGCCCCCGCCACCCGCGAGGAGAAGGCCCTCCTCGGCAAGCTCTCCCCGGCCCAGGTCACCGCCGAGACCCTGGCGGGTGAGCCGGTCACCGCCGTCCTCACGGAGGCCCCGGGCAACGGCGCGGCGATCGGCGGCATCAAGGTGACCACGGAGAACGCCTGGTTCGCGGCCCGCCCGTCCGGCACCGAGGACGTCTACAAGATCTACGCCGAGTCCTTCCGGGGCCCCGACCACCTGGCCCGGGTGCAGGATGAGGCCAAGGCGGTGGTGAACTCCGCGCTCGGCGGCTGACGACGGGGACGGCCCGGTGCCGGGTCGTCAGGTCGCGAAGGTGCGGCGGCGGGCCCGGGCGTCGGCCAGGTCCGCCGCGGCCCGGCGGGCGTCCGCCGCGAGGTGGGCCGAACCCCAGGCGAGCGCGGTGCGTTGGGCCAGCGCGTAGCCCTCGGCCGCCGCCCGGTCCTCGCCGAGCAGCCGGTCCAGGTCGGCGAGGGCGTGCGCGAGCGGACGGCTCGCGTACGCCGCGCCCGCCGCGCCGGCCAGCTGGTCCCGCAGCGGCCGCAGGTGCCCGAGGAGGGCGGCCGCCGTGTCGTGGTCCCGGTGCAGCACGGCGAGCTGGGCGCGGAAGTCGAGCTCCAGGCCGTGGAGATGGTCCCGCGGCGGTTCCGCGGAGACGGGTACGGCCAGCGCCTCGTCGAGTCTGCCCAGGCGCGCCAGGACCAGTGCCCACGCCACCGCGACCTGGCCGGGCGCCGACTCGAACACGGCCCGGACCAGCGGCTCGACGTCGGCCGCACGGTCCTGGACGAGCCGCATGGTGATCAGCCCGAGCGTGCGCAGACCGGTGGCGTGGTGGGCGCCCACCCGCTGCAGCAGAGTGTCCGCCTCGGCATATCCGGCCTCCGCGGCCTCGAAGCGCCCGGTCACGCAGGCCAGCATGGCGGTGGTCGCCGCGCTGAGCCCCTGCGCCCACACCAGTCGGTAGCGGCGGGCGAGCACCACACCCTCCGCGGTGTGCCGGTGCACGGCCGCCGGGTCGTTGCGGGCGGCGGCGGTCATCGCGTCCAGGTTCTCGCAGACCCAGCGATAGGCCGGCAGGTCGTGGGCCCGGGCGAGGTCGCGCAGCTCGGCGGTGAGCGGCGGCCGGGTGCCGGCCCGGGTCTCGTGCGGCAGCAACCGGGCCGAGGTCATCAACGCGGCGGCCATCAGGCGCGGTTCACCGTCGGCACGGGCGAGCGCCAGCTGGGCGCGGGACGCCTGCAGGGCCCGGGACGGGTCCTCGGCGGCCACCGCGTCGACGAGCACCTGGAGGACCCGGGCCCGCGTCGGACCGTCAAGGCCGGTATCGGCCGCGAGCCGTTCGAGACGGGCCAGCGTGGTCCGGTCGAACGGCCCTTCGAGCCGGCTGCGCCAGGGCGCGGGCTCGGTCCAGGCCCCGTACACGGCCGCGACCAGGTCGCCGCGGTCGGCCTGTTCGGCGAGTTCCACCGCGCGCTGCCGGGTGCGCCGGGCCGTGTCCGTGGCGCCGGTGCGCACCTGGGCGCCGAGGAGCCGTACCGACAGCTCGATCAGCCGGTCGGGCGGGGTGTCGTCGTCGCCCGTGGCCGCGGTATGGGTGTCGATCGCCTGCTGGATCAGGGTGACGGCGACGTCGTGGGCGTAGCGCTGCTCGGCGGCCTCGGCGGCCCGCAGTGCGTAGTCGACGGCGAGCGGGGCGTTGGCCGTACTGCCGGAACGGGCGAAGTGATGGGCCAGTGCGGCGAGTTCGCCGGGACGGTGGTGGCGCAGGAGGCGCGCGACACGGGCGTGCAGCCGGGAGCGACGGGCGCCGGACAGGTCGGCGTAGACGGTGTCGCGGACCAAGGCGTGCACGAACCGGACACGGCCGGGCCCGGGTTCGGCGAGCAGGTCGGCGGCGAGCGCCGCGTCGAGCCCCTCCAGCACCTGCTCCTCGTCCGCGTCGGCGGCATCGACGAGTAGGGCGACCTCGGCCTCCAGACCCAGCACGGCGGTGAGCTGTACGACGGACCGGGCGGCGGCGGGCAGCAGGGCGAGGCGCCTGCGCAGCACGTCACGCACCCCCTGGGGGACCTCGGAGACCGCGACCAGGGCGCCCTCGTCGGCCAGGAGCCGGGCGCTCTCCAGGACGTAGAACGGATTGCCGCCGGTGCGTTCGGCGAGCGCCGCCACGGTCTCCGGAGCCACGGGCGCGCCGCAGACGGCGTCCACCAGGGTGGCGGTGTCCTGGAGCGGCAGGCCGCCCAGCGCGATCCGGTGCGGGGCGGCCGGGGCGAGGTGGGCGAGGGTCTTGACCAGATGCTCGCCGACCTCGGCGGGCCGGTACCCGGCGACGGTGAGCAGGGGCACCCCGGTGACGGCGGCCGCTGCCTCGACCAGGGCCAGGGTCTCGGCGTCCGCCCGGTGCAGGTCCTCAAGCAGGACGGCGACGGGCGCCTGGGAGGCCGCGGCGCGCAGCCAGGCGGCGAAGGCGCGGTGCATGCGGAAGCGGCCGGCGCTGGCCTCGCCGTCCGTGGTGGGGGCGGCCGTGCTCGGCTCCGGCAGCAGTACCGTCAGCTCCTCCGGCCTGGCCGGGGGCACCTCGCGGGCGAGCGCGCCGAGCGCCTCCACCCAGGCCCAGGCGGGCGGTGCGCCCTCGTACTCGGGGCAGCGCCCGATCACCACCCGCCAGCCGGCCTCGCGCAGCCGGGCCGCGGCCCGGTCGAGGAACGCGGACTTGCCCGCCCCGGCCGCGCCCGTCACCAGCACCAGGCCGCCGCCCTGGCGTGCGGCCCGGGCCGCCCCGTCCAGGGCCCGCAACTCCTGGCCCCTGCCGATGAACAGACCGGGTCCGGTGCGCGCGGGGAGTTCGGCGACGGGCTCGGGCACGGCCGCCCGCAGCACGTCGAGCCGCCCGTTGAGCACGGCGTGCTCCACCTCCCGCAGGGCGGACCCGGGATCGCAGCCGAGCTCGGCACGCAGGACGGCGCCGGCGCGGCGCAACGCGGCGAGGGCGTCGGCCTGCCGGTCGCAGGCCCAGTGGGCGAGCGCGAGCAGCCGCCAGCCCTCCTCGCGCAGGGGACTGTCCCGGACGAGCGACTCGGCGTCGGCCGCGGCCTGTGCCGCCCGGCCGGTGCGCAGATCCGCGCCCACGGCCAGCTCCCGGGCCTCCGTGTACAGCCCGGTCAGCCGGGCCACCTCGGCGGCGGCCCACTCCTCGTCCGCGTGCTCGGCGAAGGCCGGCCCCCGCCACCAGCCCAGTGCCTCGGCGAGCAGCCGCCGGGCCTCCTCGGCCGGGGCGGTGCGGGCGCGCCCGACCCAGGTCTCGAACCGCCAGGCGTCCACCGCGTCCGCGGCCAGCCGCAGGGCGTACCCGGGCGCCACGGTGACCAGCACGGTGGCCGGGGCCCGCGGCGGGCGCCCCGGCTCCAGCGACCGGCGCAGGTTGGACAGATAGGCGTGCAGCGACACAGCGGCCTTGGCCGGCGGCTCACCCCGCCACAGCGCGTCCGTCATCCGGTCCACCGGTACGACACCGCCCCGGGCCGCGATCAGCAGGGCCAGCACGGCGCGCTGTCGCGGAGCGCCCAACTCGACCGGCATCCCGGCGACTTCGGCACCCAGCGGACCCAGGACTCGCATACGCAGCACGCCGCGGGAATTTACCCGAGCGTCGCCTTGATCCTGTCAACAGACGTTAAACGCGGGCTGCACGGAGCCGCCGGACCGACCGCCGCACGCACCGCCGGGCCGACCGCCGAGCCGACCGCCAAGTGGACGCCAAGAGGGGTGAGCAACGGTGGGCGGCTGACGCAGACACCAGATCGTTGGAGCAAGCAAGCGTGTCCCTCAACAGCAGCCACGGCGCCTCCGCCACCGCAGAGCGTCCTCATACCCACGAAATGGTCGTGGTCCACCGGGTCTTCCGCCGCGAGTCGGCGCTGCTGCCCCGGCTGGTGCGTGCCGTGCCCGACGGCGACCGGGCCGGTGCGGCGCGGGTCGCCGCCGCCCTGCGCGACTACACCCTCGGCCTCCACCACCATCACCACGCCGAGGACGAGCTGATCTGGCCGCTGCTGCGGGCCCGGGTCGCCCCCGAAAAGGCGCTGGTGGACCGGATGACCGAGCAGCACGAGGCGATCGACCGCACTTTGACGGCCGTCGCCGAGTGGACGCCCGTGTGGGAGGAGTCCGGAGACCGGATACCCGGCGAGGAACTGGCGCTGGCCCTGGACACGCACCGGATCGCGCTGCTGGAGCACCTCGACGAGGAGGAGCAGTCGCTGCTCCCGCTGATCGCCGGGCATCTCACCGTCCCGGAATGGGAACTGGTCGGACAGCGCGGCCTGGAAGGGCTGCCGAAGAACAAGCGCCTGCTGGCCCTCGGCGCGATCCTGGAGGAGGCCACCCCCGAGGAGACCGCCTTCTTCCTGGGCAGGGCCCCGCTGATCGGCCGGCTGCTGTGGCGGGCCGTCGGCCGCCGCCAGTACGCCGCCTACTGCCGGAGCATGCGTGCCCCGCTGGACGGAGAGTAGACCATGGCCCTCCTCGACTCCGCCCCGCTCGACGTCCTCGACGCCTACCGGACCTGCGAGTTCGCCACCCTGGGCCGGGACGGCACCCCGCTCGCCTGGCCGACGGCCGTGCGCCGCCGCCCGGACGGGACGCTGCTGCTCAGCACCTCCCTGGCGTTCGCGCAGAAGGCGCTGAACATCCGCCGGGACGGCCGTGTCGCCCTGCTCTTCTCCGACCCCACCGGCAGCGGCCTGGAGCAGGCCCCGCAGATTTTCGTCGGCGGCCGTGCCGACTGCCCCGACGAGATCATGACCGGGCCGGAGGGCGCCGAGGACTACTGGCGGATGCTGTTCGAACGGCAGCCGCACAGCAGGTCGTACGTCACGGCACCGATGCGGCTGGTGATGGACTGGTACTACCTGCGGCTGCTGATCACCGTGACGCCGCAGCAGGTCGTCGTACGGTCACCGTTGCCCGTGTCCGACGCGCCCGCGGCGTCGGCCGGTGAGCTGGTCGGCGCCGCGCAGCTCGCCCGCTTCCCGACGGCGGTGCTCGCCGCGCGCGACGCCTCCGGGGCGCCGGTACTGGCCCGGACCCGGCCGGTGCCCACGGGCGAGGGTTTCGCCGTGGACGTACCGGCCGACTGCCCGGCCGCCGCGGGCCCCGCCGCCCTGCTGGTGCACCGGCACGACGAGCGCCTCAACCACATGCACAACGCGCTCGTGCGCGGCGAACTGCGGGCCGACGGTACGGGATGGGTGCTGGCCCCGAGCAAGGTGGTGGAGCCGATGGGGTCGGGCCGGGTGAGCGACGCGGTGAGCGTGCTGCGCAGCACGAGGCAGGCCACCGACCGCTATCTGCGCCGGCGCGGCCTGCCCCGGCCGCGGGTGCGGTGGGCTGAGTTCAGGGCGCTGGCACAGGACGCGCGGCGCAGGTGACGTCCGTTGCCGGCAGCCGCCCGGTGGCGAGATACGCGTTGACCGTGCCGTCGGCGCAGCCACTGCCGTAGACCCCGAACACCGCGTGCTGGTCCGCGCCGCGCAGCGTCACCAGGCGGGAGCTGGGCCAGTCCCGGTGCACCGCCTGCGCGCCCTCGTAGACGGTGCGCGGGTCGCCGGTCGCGTTGACGAGGAGGGCCGGCAGGTCGTCCCTGATCGTGGTCGGGCGCTCGCGCGGCGGGTCCCAGAAGGCGCACGGCCCGATGTTGTTGGTCACAGGCCCGAACAACGGGTCCTGCATACGGGCCCGTTGGACGTCACGCCAGTACGTCTCCGGGTCGCGGGGCGCTCCGACGTCCCCGCAGAGGATGGCCATCTGCACACTGCCGTACTCCGACTCGGAACCGGTCAGCACGAAGCCGAGCGTGTCGGCGAGCCACGGACTCGGGTCGACGGTCCTGCCGTCGGCCGCGTCACGCAGGTCGCGGACGGCCGCCGCGAGGTCGCCGTACGCCGCGTCGTTGTCCTGCGAGAGGCCGCTGAAGACGACCATCGGCGCGACGCTCTCGTCCACCCGGTAGCCGCCCACCCGCAGCGGCGCGCGCCCGGCGGCGGCCTGGACCCGGTCCACGACCCTCAGTACCGCGTCCCGGCTGCGGCCCAGGCCGTACGTCGTGTCGCGGGCGGCGGCCCAGGCGGCCCAGTCGCGCAGCGCGTGCCGGTTGGCGGGCTCCGAGCCGCGCAGCAGGCGAGGGCTGTACCGGTCGGGGTCGGCCACGCCGTCCAGTACGACCCGGTCCGTGCGGTCCGGGAACATCGTGGCGTACACCTCGCCCAGGTACGTGCCGTACGAGTAGCCGAGGTAGGAGATCCGCCGCTCACCGAGCGCCGCGCGGATCACGTCCATGTCCCGCGCGGTGTTCCGGGTGGTGACGTACGGCAGCACGTCGCCCTCGTACTTCCGGCAGTCGCGGGCGAGTTCCTCGGCGAAGGCGGTCGAGCGGTCGAAGCCGGCCCGGTCGTGCCCCGGGCTTCGGATCGCCGACCCCGTGGGCCAGTGGCAGTCCATGGGGGTGCTGCGGCCGACGAAACGGGGGTCCACACCGACCACGTCGTACCGCTTGCCGACGTCCTTCATCGCCTCCCGCACCCACGGCGGGTCACCGAGCGTCTGGCCGCCCGGGCCACCGCTGTTGAGCACCAGGGCGCCGACGCGGTGGGCGGTGTCGGCGGCCTTGATCCGGGAGACGGCGACCGTGATCGTACGGCCGCCCGGGTCGTCGTAGTCCAACGGCACGGTGACGTCGGCGCATCGGGCGCCCGCCTTCTCGAGGTCCTTGCCGGTGTCGTCGTCGGGGCCGAGCACGCAGCTCTTCCAGGCGAGGTGCTGGTGGTGGTAGCGGGCCAGTGGGTCCGGGGCGCCGGTGGCGGCCGGTGCGGTGCCGAGGGCGAGGGCACTCGCCAGGGCCAGGGCGGCCGTGGCCGCGAAGCCGGTCATGCGGAGGTCCTTTCGCTGTCGCAGAGGGACGTGTCGACGAGGTCCTGGAAGTCCAGTTCGGCCTGGAGGCTGTCCGGGACCTGGTTCAGGGCGACGGCCACGCTTCGGCCACCGGGGGCGACGGCGACCAGCGCACGATGCCCGCCGGGCACGGTCCCGGCATGCCCCCACCACACCCCGCCGCAGGACAGCGGCGACGAGATCAGCCCCAGGCCGTACCGGGCACCCGGCCACAGCCGGTCCGGGTCGGCCGCCACCGTCCGCTCCATCTCGGCGAGTCGGACCGCCGGCAGCAGCCGTCCGCCGAGCAGCGCGGTGGCGAACCTGGTGAGATCGCCCTGCGTGGACACGAGGGCACCGCCGACCCCGCCGAAGGACACGTTCCAGTCGGTGCCGTCGACGCGCCGCCCGTCGCCGGACGTGAAGTAGCTGTGGGAATACGGCCCTTGGAGACGGGTCTCGTC
This sequence comes from Streptomyces sp. NPDC001980, assembly GCF_040296885.1. Classification (NCBI taxonomy): domain Bacteria; kingdom Bacillati; phylum Actinomycetota; class Actinomycetes; order Kitasatosporales; family Streptomycetaceae; genus Streptomyces; species Streptomyces sp. NPDC001980. The sequence goes on from NZ_JBEOYD010000002.1 coordinate 28,355, forward strand.
TCCCGGCCAGTAGGTGTCGTGCAACCCGAGGGGCCGGATCACCCGGCGGCCGATCTCGTCCTCGGGAGCGTGCCCGGTGACCTTCTGGACGATCAGGCCGAGGACCAGGTAGTTGGTGGTGGCGTAGTGCCAGGACCCCTGAGGGCGGGGGAGCCGGAGGGCCCGGGCGATCAACTCGCTCGCCTCGAAGTGGCGGTACCGCAGCCGCTCGGGGTGCTCCCACTCCGGTGCGTCGAGATAGTCGGGCAACCCGCTGGTGTGCCGCAGGAGTTGCCGAACGGTGATGCGCCGGCCGTCGTAGCCGTGGGCGTCGATCAGGCCCGGCAGGTAGTGGTCGACGGTGGCGTCGAGGGAGAGCCGGTGCTCGGCGGCGAGTTGCAGGACGACCGTCGCGGTGAACGTCTTGGTGACGCTTCCGACGCGCAGCCGGTCGGTGGTGTTCATCGGGCGGCCGGTGCGCAGATCGGCGGTACCGGCGGTCTCGGTCCAGCGCCCGCACGGGCCGTCGGCGAGAACCGAGGCGCCGACGATGTGGTCGTCAGCGGTCAGCCGGGTCAGCGCCCGTCGGACGCCGTCCTGCGGACCGCACCGTTCGGCCGGTCCAGGAGGCGACGACCGGGCGAGGGCCGGCGGTGCGGACGCCAGTACGAGTGCCGCCACCGATAACGCCAGGGCGGACTTCAGGGAGAACGTTGCCATGCGTCATCACGCTAGGCACGGGCCGCCCCGCGAGCACTCCAGCGGGCTGCCGCATTCCCCGTGGGGGCAACCCCCGGCCGGAGCCTGCGGCGAACCCCCGGGTGGCTACGCCGACCGGCACGCCGCGAGGCGCTTCGCCAGGAACCTGCGTTCCGCCGCGTTCTCCGCCAACTCCAGCGCCCGCGCGTACGATTCGGCCGCCTCCCGGGTACGCCCCATGCGGCGGAGCAGGTCGGCGCGGGTCGCGGGCAGCAGGTGATAGCCGGTCAGGTCGTCCTCCGCCTCCAGCTCCGCCACCAGGGCGAGCCCCGCCGCACCGCCCTCGGCCATGCCCACGGCGACCGCACGGTTCAGCCGGACCACGGGCGAGGGGACGTACCGCTGGAGTTCGCCGTAGAGGCCCGCGATGTCGGCCCAGTCGGTGTCGGCGGCGGCCGGCGCGGTGGTGTGGCAGGCGGCGATGGCGGCCTGGATCTGGTACTGGCCGGGGCGGCCCCGGCGCAGCGCGCCGTCCAGGAGCGCGGTCCCCTCGTCGATCTCGGCGCGGTCCCAGGCCGTGCGGTCCTGGTCCTCCAGGGTGACCAGGTCGCCGGCCGCGTCCACCCGGGTGTCCCGGCGGGCGTCGTGCAGCAGCAGAAGCGCGAGCAGCCCGACGACCTCCGGTTCGTCGGGCATCAGCCGGGCCAGCAGCCGGGCCAGCCGGATCGCCTCGGCGCACAGGCCGGTCCGCATCAGGTCGGCGCCGGCCGTGGCCGCGTACCCCTCGTTGAACAGCAGGTACAGCACGCCGAGGACGCCCGCCGTGCGCTCGGGCAGCAGGTACGCGGGCGGCACCCGGTACGGGATGCCGGCGTTGCGGATCTTCCGCTTGGCCCGCACCAGCCGCTGCGCCATGGTCGCTTCGGGGACGAGGAAGGCACGCGCGATCTCGGGCGTGGTCAACCCGGCCAGGGTACGGAGCGTCAGCGCGACCCGGGCCTCGATCGGCAGCGCCGGGTGGCAGCAGGTGAAGACCAGCCGCAGCCGGTCGTCCGCCACCCCGCTGTCGTCGTCCTCGCCGAACGGGTCGTCCGGGTCGAACGGGTCGTACGGCCCCTCGTCCCGTGCCAGCACCGCCGCCTCCCGCAGCTTCCGGGCCCCCACCGCCTCCCTGCGCAGCACGTCCAGGGCGCGGTTGCGGGCGGTCGTGGTCAGCCAGGCGCCGGGGCGGCCCGGTACTCCGTCGCGCCGCCACCGTTCCAGCGCCTGGGCGAAGGCGTCCTGCGCGCACTCCTCGGCGAGGTCCCAGTCGCCGGTCACCCGGATCAGGGTGGCGACGACCTGGGCCCACTCCTCGCGGAAGGCGGCGGCGACGGCCGCCTCGACCTCGTCCGTGGTGCTCACTCCCAGACCGGCCGTACCTCTACCGAGCCGCCGGCGAGCGCCGCGGGGTGCCGGGAGGCCAGCGCGATCGCCTCGTCGAGGTCGGCGACCTCGATGACGTCGAAGCCCGCGATGTACTCCTTGGTCTCGGCGAACGGCCCGTCGCTCAGCAGGACCTCGTCGCCCTGGACCCGGACCGTGGTCGCGTCGGCCCCGGGCCGCAGCCGGGCACCGCCCCTGACGACGTCGCGACTGCGCACGTGCTGGATGTACGAGGCGAAGCGCGGGTCCTCGGCGATCTCGGCCGGGCTCAGCTCCTCCCCGCCGACGGGGGTGCAGATGAACAGGACGTACTTCATGACTGCTTCGCCTCCAGGGGCACCGAGACGTGTTCATGGGCGATCAGCCAGCTGAAACCGGTGTCCCGGTAGCCGGTGGTCGCACGCACCACCCGGTCCAGGCGCTCCCCGGTCACCCGGGTGCCGTGGATCCGGACCAGGGCGTGGCTGAAGGTGCTGCCCTCCCCGGGACGCACGCGGAGTTCGAGCACCTCGCGGTGCACGGGCCCGGTCAGCGTCGCGAACCACGCCTCGACCGCCTTGCGCAGCGCACCGATCCCCGACTGCACCTCTGCACCGGCCAACCCGAAGGCCTCCACGTCGGGCGCGTAGCAGGCCATCAGCCGGTCGACGTCCCGGTCGCGGGCGGCCTCGGTCAGCTCGGCGTCGATACGGCGAACGGCCACCTCGGCGTCCTCCATCAGCCCCTCGTCCCAGAACGGGCGCACCTCCATCGCCCCGATGGTGGCCACGGGGTGCGCGGCGGCGATCCGTACGGCCTCCTCCAGGCCGTCGCAGTCGACGACGTCGAACCCGGCCACGTACTCCTTGGTCTCCGCGAACGGCCCGTCGGTCCGCAGCACCTCGCCGTCCCGTACCCGCACGGTGACCGCCCGGTCCGGCAGCTGCAGCCGGTGGCCGTACAACCGGGTCCCGCGCCGGACGCCGTGCTCCTCCACCCAGGGTTCGACCGGCGCCATCCCGGACGCGTCAGCGGTGTCGTCGCCGCAGACCAGCAGCATGTACTTCATGGTTCCTCCCGGTCCTCATGAGCTTCCTACACCCCACCGACGAACGGCACCCCGCGCAATCGACACCCCTGCGCCGAATTCCCGTGCCGTCGTTCACCAGCCCATGCCGTGCCCCCGGCCCAGGACGCCGTGCGGGTCGTGGCGGCTCTTCGCCTCGGCCAGGGTGCTCCACCCGCTGCCGTAGTGCTCCCGCCAGTCGCCGGGGGACATCGGCACCGCGTTGGCCGGATAGGCGACCGCGCCCTTCGCCCGCGCGAACTCGTACGCCGTGCGGTTGGCGGCCACCATCGGGTCGGCCGTGCCCGGGGCGGCGGTGCGCAGCAGGGCGAGGAGGTGGACGACCTCGCCGCGCGGGCGGCGGAACAGCGGGGCCCGCAGGGTGCGGGTGAGGAGGGGGTAGAGCAGGACCAGGCCGTTGCCGCGCAGGTCCCGGAAGGCGGGGTCGGCGAGAACGTCGGTCACGACGGACGCGGCGGTGTCGTCGGGCAGCAGAAGATTGAGCCAGGGGTGCGGGTGGAACCACTCGCCGGTCGCGCGCAGGACCTCCTCGTCGGTGGCGACCCGGTCGGCGAACTCGGCGTATCCGAGGTCCGTGCTCTCGGACGCGGTGAAGGAGAGGTCCCCGAGGAGGGTCCTGTCGTCGGGCGGGGCCGCTCCTTGGTGGGCGGCCACCGCCTCCACCATGTACGTCCAGTCGTCCGCGGTCTCCTCGGTGGGGCGGGCCTGGCCTTCGAGGTAGTCGAAGCGCCGGTCCGTCGCCAGCAGGCGCTGGTCGGCCAGGTAGGCGTCGAGGTCGCGGTAGTACAGGCAGTAGCGGCGGACCAGGTCGGGCGCGGGCACCAGGCGCAGGGTGGCCCGGACGATGACGGCCACCTGTCCCAGGCCGGCCAGGACCGCGTGGAAGAGGGCGCCGTGCCGGTCCGGCGAGCAGACCAGGTGCTCGCCGCCGCCGGTCACCACCTCCAGCTCCAGCACCGAGTCCGCGACCAGGCCGTGCCGGTGACTCGCGCCGCCCAGTCCGCCCACGCTCAGCACACCGCCGACGCCGGCACCGAGGTAGTCGGTGAGGACGGGCGGGGTGAGCCCGTACGGCAGGGTCGCCGCGAGCACGTCCCGCCACAGCGCACCCGCCCGCACCTCCACCCGGTCCCCGGTCACCGGCCCGACCGCGCTCAGCTCACGCAGGTCGAGGACGATCCCGCCGCGCGCCTGCCCCTGGCCGTACATCGAATGACCGCCGGCCCGCGCCACCACCGGGATCCCGCGCGGCCCGGCATACGCCAGCGCGTCCCCGACCCCCGCCGCCGACCGGGGCCGCAGCACACCCAGCGGCGGCGCGCACACCAGGTGGCCGAAGTCCCCCGCGGCCTCCCGCAGGATCTCCGGGCGGGTGTCCAGCAGTTCCACGAATCGTTCGGAGACACGGTCCGACGCCGTCACGCGGCACGCTCCAAAGAGGGATCGGTCGACACGGGCGCACCCATCTTCGCGCCGCGGACCCGGGACGGTCCCCGTTTCCCGCTCCGACGCCTGAACAGGGCCGCGCGGCGCAGGACGGCCGGCGAAACGCCGCACGGGTCCTTTCCGGGAGCCGCTGAAGCGGCGAATATGCCGCACCATGGACATTCTGCTCGTCGCGAGCGCGTTCAACAGCCTGTCCCAGCGGGTCTACGCCGAACTGTCCGACCTCGGCCACCGGGTGGACGTCGTCCTCGCCGGCCAGGGCCCCGACACCGTCCGCCGCGCCGTACGGGACCGGCGCCCGGAGCTGGTCGTCGCGCCGATGCTCAAGACGGCACTCCCGGAGGACGTCTGGCAGCGGCACACCTGCCTGATCGTGCATCCGGGACCGCTCGGCGACCGGGGTCCCTCGTCCCTCGACTGGGCCATCGCCGAACAGGCGGCCGAGTGGGGGGTGACCGTGCTCCAGGCCGAGGCGGCCATGGACGCGGGCGCGGTCTGGGCGAGCGAGACCTTCCCGGTGGCGCCGGTCGGCAAGAGCGACCTCTATCGCAACGAGGCCGCCGACGCCGCCCTCGCCGCCGTCCACCTGGCCGTACGCCGGTACGCGGACGGCTCGTACAAGCCGCGGCCGCAGAGCGATCCCGCGATCCACGGCAAGGTCGCCTGGCGGGACGTCTTCCGGCAGGAGCGGCGGCGCATCGACTGGGCGGCCGACGACACCGCGACGGTGCTGCGCAAGCTGCGCGGGGCCGACTCGCAGCCGGGGGTGCTGGACGAACTCCTCGGCCGTGAGGTGTTCCTGCACGGCGGCCACCTTGAGGACCAACTGCGCGGAGAACCGGGTGAGTTGCTGGCGACCCGGGCGGGCGCGGTCTGCCGGGCCACCCGCGACGGCGCCGTCTGGATCCCCGAGCTGCGCTCCCGCAAGAACTCCGGCGACCCCGCCCCCTTCCGCCGCCCCGCCACCGACGTCCTCGCCGGCCCGGACCTCCCCGAGCGCCCCGCCCCGCTGGAACTGCCCCCGGACCGCCGCACCTGGACGGACATCCGCTACCGGCAGCACGGCGACGTCGGCCTCGTCACCTTCTCCTTCCCCGGCGGCGCGATGAGCACCGGCCACTGCCGGCGCCTGCTCGCCGCCTACCGGTACGCCCTCACCCGGCCGACCCGGGTCCTGGTCCTCGGCGGCCGCCGTGACTTCTTCTCCAACGGCATCCACCTCAACGTCATCGAGGCCGCCCCGGACCCCGCCGAGGAGTCCTGGACCAACCTCGACGCCATGGACGACCTGGTCGAGGCCGTGCTGCGGACCACCGACCGGCTCGTCGTGGCCGCGCTCGGCGGGAACGCGGCGGCCGGCGGTGCCATGCTCGCCCTCGCCGCCGACGAGGTCTGGTGCCGGGCCGGTGCCGTCCTCAACCCGCACTACCGGCGGATGGGCCTGTACGGTTCGGAGTTCTGGACCTACTCGCTGCCCCGTCGCGTCGGTGCGGAGACCGCCCGGCGGCTGACGGAGGAGGCCCAGCCGGTGAGCGCCGCGACGGCCGCCCGGATCGGGCTCGTCGACCGGCTGGTGCCGGTCCCCGCGGAGGGCTTCACCGCCGAGGTCGAGCGACTCGCCGCCACACTCGCCGGAGCACCGGATCTCGATCGCCGCATCGCGGCCAAGGCCGCGGCGCGCCGGGCCGACGAGGAGGAACGGCCGCTCGCCGAGTACCGCAGGGACGAACTCGCCCGGATGCACGCTCTCTTCTTCGACCCCACCGCCGGCTACCACTCGCTGCGCTCCGACTTCGTCCGCAAGGTTCCGGGCGGTGCCCGGTGACGCGGCTGCTGGTGGCGGGCGTCGGCAACATCTTCCTCGGCGACGACGCCTTCGGCCCGGAGGTGATCCGCGCCCTGGACGCACGTCCGCTGCCGCCCGAGGTGCGGGTCCGGGACTTCGGCATCCGGGGCATGGACCTCGCCTACACGCTGCTCGACGGCTGGGCGGTGGTCGTGCTCGTGGACGCGGCCGTACGCGGCGAACGCCCCGGCACCCTCTCCCTCGTCGAGCCGGAACTCCCCGACGGCCGCCCGGCCGCCCCGCCCGAGGCGCACGGCATGGACCCGGCGAAGGTGCTCGCCCTCGCCGCCCACCTCGGCGAGGAGGCCCTGCCCCGCGTCCTCGTCCTGGCCTGTGAGCCCGGGGAGCCGCCGCGCGGCGACGAGGACATCGCCCCCGGGCTGAGCGCACCCGTCCGGGACGCGGTCGGCCGGGCCGTCGCGGCCCTGCACTCCCTGGTGCGGGCGCTGCTCGCGGATCCCCTGGTCACGCCCGCGTTGGACCGCCCGGAGGAATCCGCGGCCCCCGCCGCGGCCGGTCGCCCGCCGACAGCCGCCACCGGCACGGAGGATCGCTGAGCGGACCTGGTGAAGTCGGCTGCGGAACCGCGCGACCAGCCCCCACCGGCCCGCGGCAGACGAACGGCACAACCAGCGAAGCACTCAGTGGACCAGGACGCGGACCTACCCGCTCCGCAGGTCCTTCCCGAACCCAGCGACCCAGGAGCGGAGTTTTCATGTGTCAGTCGGAGGAGGTCACCCGGGCCGTCCTGGCCAGGAACGACGGCCTGGCCGCGAGCCTGCGCAGCGACCTGGCCGCGCGCGGGGTCGGCGTGGTGAACCTGCTCTCCAGCCCCGGCAGCGGCAAGACCGAGCTGCTCGGCCGGGTGCTGGCCCGGGCCGGGGAGCGGGGCGTGCCCGTCGCCGCCTTCACCGCCGACCTCGCCACCGAGAACGACGCGAAGCGCCTGGCCCGTTCGGGTGCACCGGTGAAGCAGTTGCTGACCGACGGGCTGTGCCACCTGGAGGCCCGGCAGGTCCGCGGCCATCTGGAGGGCTGGCTGCCGCCGGACACCGCGCTGCTCTTCGTGGAGAACGTCGGCAACCTGGTCTGCCCGGCCTCCTACGACCTCGGCGAACATCTGCGGATCGTGCTGATGGCGGTGACCGAGGGCGAGGACAAGCCCGCGAAGTACCCCACCGCCTTCGGCTCCGCGCACCTGGTCGTGCTCACCAAGACCGACCTCGCCGGCCCGGCCGGCTTCGACGAGACCGCCTTCGCCGAACACGTGCGGAGGGTCAACCCCGGGGTGGAGATCGTCCGCTCCTGCGCCCGCACCGGCGAGGGCGTCGACACGGTCCTCGACCGGGTGCTCGCCGTACGGGACGGCGACCCCGCGCACCAGCCCCCGCTCGCCCCGCACCCGCACGGTCACGTCCACGCCCCGACCGCCTCGTGACCGCGCCCACCACGACGGCGGCCGTCCGCCGCCGCGTCACGGTGCGCGGAACCGTGCAGGGCGTGGGCTTCCGCCCCTACGTCCACCGGCTGGCCGCCGACCTGGCGCTCACCGGGTTCGTCGGCAACACCGCGAGCGGCGTGCTCATCGAGGTCGAGGGACCGGCGGCCGGCGTCGAACGGTTCTGCGAGCGGCTCGCGGGTGAGCCGCCGCCGCTGGCCACCGTGACCGCCGTGGCCGTCGAGAAGGTACCGGCCACCGGGGCGGACCCCGGCTTCACCATCCGCGCCACCGAACAATCGGCACCGGGCCGCACCCTCCTGCCGCCGGACACCGCCACCTGCGCCGACTGCCTGCGCGAACTGGCCGATCCGGCCGACCGCCGGCACCGCCACCCCTTCATCACCTGCACCCACTGCGGGCCCCGCTTCACCATCGCCACCGGCATGCCGTACGACCGTGCGGTCACCACCATGTCCGGCTTCCCCATGTGCCCCGTCTGCACCCGGGAGTACGACGCCCCGGCCGACCGCCGCTTCCATGCCCAGCCGGTGGCCTGCCCGGGCTGCGGCCCACGGCTGCGGCTGGTGCCCGCCGCGGGCAGTGGGGTGAGAGCCGCTCGCGACGGTGATGCCCTCTCACGGGCGCGAGAACTGCTCGCCGCCGGGCGGATCGTCGCCGTGAAGGGCATCGGCGGCTACCACCTGGCCTGCGACGCCTCCCGTGCCCGGGCGGTCGACACGCTCCGCACCCGCAAGGCGCGCGGGGAGAAGCCGTTCGCGGTGATGTGCGCGGACCTCGCCGAGGCGGAGCGGATCGCCGAGGTCGGAACGGCCGAGCGGGCCGCGCTCACCAGCCCCCAGCGGCCCATCGTCCTCCTCCGCCCCCGCCCCGCCACCCGGCTCGCGCCCGGCGTCTGCCCCGGCAGCCCGCACCTCGGCGTCATGCTGCCCTACACGCCCGTCCACACCCTCCTGTTCGGCCTCCCCGGCGACCCGCCCGGCCCCCGCGTCCTGGTCATGACCAGCGGCAACCGCTCGGGCGAGCCCATCGTCACGGACGACGACGAGGCGCGGACCCGGCTGTTCGGACTCGCCGACGCCTGGCTCGCCCACGACCGGCCCATCTCCTCACCGTGCGACGACTCCCTGCTGCGGGTCCGCGCCGACGGCACCGAGCAGGTCCTGCGCCGCTCCCGCGGCTACGCGCCGCGCCCGCTGCGCCTGCCGGTCCCGGTGCGGCCCGCGCTCGCGGTGGGCGGCGACCTGAAGAACGCGCTGTGCGTCGGCGAGGGCGATCTGGCCTGGTTCGGCCCGCACATCGGCGACATGGGCGACCTGGCCACCCTGGAGGCGGCCGTCCAGGCGGAACGGCACCTGCGCCGGCTGACCGGGATCCACCCCGAGTGCGTCGCCGCCGACCGCCACCCGGGTTACCACTCGGCCGCCTGGGCCCGCCGCCGGGCCACCCGACTCGGTCTCGGCAAACCGGTGTTCGTCCAGCACCACCACGCCCACATCGCCTCCGCCATGGCCGAGGCCGGCCTCGACGGCAGCACACCCGTCATCGGCGTCGCCTTCGACGGCACCGGCTACGGCGACGACGGCTCCGTCTGGGGCGGTGAGGTGCTCCTCGCCGACTACACCCGCTACCGGCGCCTCGCCCACCTCGCCCCGGCCCCGCTGCCCGGCGGGGACGCGGGCGTCGCCAACCCGTGCCGGACGGCACTGGCCCGGCTGTGGGCGGCCGGCCTGCCCTGGGACGCCGACCTGCCCAGTGTCGCCGCCTGCTCCCGCGAGGAACTCCGGCTGCTGGAACGGCAGTTGCCGAGCCAGGTCGGCTGCGTGGCCACCTCCAGCATGGGGCGCCTCTTCGACGCCGTGTCGTCCCTCGCGGGTGTGTGCCACCGCGCCGGGTACGAGGCCCAGGCCGCCCTGGAGCTGGAGGCGCAGGCCTGCGCGGCCTGGGGCGCGGAGACGGCCGCGTACCCCTTCGGTGACCGCTTCGACCCGGCTCCCGCCCTGCGCGCGATCATCGGCGACCTGCGGCGCGGCGCCCCGGTGCCGGTGATCGCGGCCCGCTTCCACCGCGGGGTCGCCGAGGCCGTCCTGGACCTCTGCCGCGGCGCGCGCCGGGCCACCGGACTGACCACCGTCGCCCTCACCGGAGGCGTGTTCGCCAACGCGCTCCTCGAGGACGCGAGCGCGGACCTGCTGCACGGCGCCGGATTCAGGGTCCTGCGGCACGGCGAAGTCCCGCCGAACGACGGCGGACTGGCGCTCGGGCAACTGATGGTCGCGGCCCACGGGCCACGACCCGACGACGACCGACGCAAGGCAGTCAGCGACGAGACGGAGTGACCCATGTGTTTGGCAGTGCCCGGCAGAGTCGTGAGCATCGACGCCGCCGCCGATCCGCTCACCGGCCTGATCGACTTCGGCGGTGTGCAGAAGCAGGCGTGTCTCGAGTACGTGTCCGACGTGAAGGTGGGGGAGTACGTCATCGTCCACGTGGGCTTCGCCCTGCAGCGCCTTGACGAGGAGTCGGCCCTGGCCTCCCTCAGGCTCTTCGAGGAACTGGGCCTCCTGGAGGAGGAGTTCGGCGACGCCTGGCAGCAGGCGGCCCGGCAGGCGGCTCAGCCGACCGAGGGGAGCGAGGTCCGGTGAAGTACCTCGACGAGTTCAACGACCCCAAGCTGGCGCGCCGGCTGCTGGACGAGATCCGGGCCACCGTCACCCGGCCCTGGGCCCTGATGGAGGTGTGCGGCGGCCAGACCCACTCCATCATCCGGCACGGCATCGACCAACTCCTCCCGGACGAGGTCGAGTTGATTCACGGGCCGGGCTGCCCGGTCTGCGTCACCCCGCTGGAGTGCATCGACAAGGCACTGGAGATCGCCGCCCGCCCCGACGTGATCTTCTGCTCGTTCGGCGACATGCTCCGTGTCCCCGGCACCGACCGGGACCTGTTCCGGGTCAAGGGCGAGGGCGGTGACGTCCGCGTGGTCTACTCACCGCTCGACGCGCTCCGGCTCGCCCGCCGCCACCCCGACAAGCAGGTGGTGTTCTTCGCCATCGGCTTCGAGACCACCGCACCCGCCAACGCAATGGCCGTCCACCAGGCCAAGCGCCTCGGCCTGACCAACTTCACCCTGCTGGTCTCCCACGTCCGGGTCCCCCCGGCCATCGAGGCCATCATGACCGCCCCCGCCTGCCGGGTGCAGGGCTTCCTGGCCGCCGGGCACGTGTGCAGCGTGATGGGCATGGCCGAGTACCCCGAACTCGCCGAACGGCACCGGGTCCCCCTCGTCGTCACCGGCTTCGAACCGCTCGACATCCTGGAGGGCATCCGCCGCACGGTGGGCCAGCTGGAGCGCGGCGAGCACCGTGTGGAGAACGCCTACGCCCGTGCCGTACGCGCCGACGGCAACCCGGCCGCGATCCGCATGATCGAGGAGGTCTTCGAGGTCACGGACCGGAACTGGCGGGGCATCGGCCGCATCCCCGGCAGCGGCTGGCGGCTGAGCGAGGCCTACCGCGCCTTCGACGCCGAGCACCGCTTCGACGTCACCGGCATCCGCACCGAGGAACCCGCCGAGTGCCGCGCCGGCGAAGTCCTGCAGGGGCTCATCAAGCCCACCGACTGCGCGGCCTTCGGCACCACCTGCACCCCGCGCACCCCGCTCGGCGCCACCATGGTCTCCAGCGAGGGCGCCTGCGCCGCCTACTACCTCTACCGCCGGATGTCCGAACCGGCGCTCCCGCGCGAGGAGATGAACCCCGTTGGCTGAGCAGACCGTCGTCGACCCCGCGAACTGGAGCTGCCCGGCGCCGATCCGCGACCAGCCGGTCGTGGTCATGGGCCACGGCGGAGGCGGCGCCCTCTCCGCCGAACTGATCGAGCAGATCTTCGCCCCCGCCTACGGCAACGCCCTCCTCGCCGGGATGACCGACTCCGCCGTCCTCCACCTCGGCGGCGCCCGCCTGGCCTTCTCCACCGACTCCTACGTCGTACGCCCGCTGTTCTTCCCCGGCGGCTGCCTCGGCGACCTCGCCGTCAACGGCACCGTCAACGACCTGGCGATGAGCGGCGCCCGGCCCGCCTACCTCTCCGCCGCCTTCGTCCTGGAGGAGGGCGTCGCGCTGTCGGTCGTCGAACGCATCGCGCGGGCCATGGGCGCGGCGGCCGAGACGGCCGGTGTCACGATCGCCACCGGCGACACCAAGGTGGTCGAGAGCGGCCACGGGGACGGGGTGTACGTCACCACCGCCGGCGTCGGCCTGGTCCCCGAGCGCGTCGACATCCGGCCGCAGCGGGCCCGGCCCGGCGACGCCGTCATCGTCAGCGGGCCGATCGGCCTGCACGGTGTCGCCGTGCTCAGCGTGCGCGAGGGGCTGGAGTTCGGCGTCGAGATCGCCAGCGACACCGCGCCGCTGGCCGACCTGGTCGCGACCATGCTGGACGTCACCCCGGACGTCCACGTCCTGCGCGACCCGACCCGCGGCGGCCTGGCCGCCTCCCTGAACGAGATCGCCCGCGCCTCGGGTACGGGCGTACGGCTCGCCGAGCGCGCCCTGCCGGTACCGGACGCGGTCGCCAACGCCTGCGGTTTCCTCGGCCTGGACCCGCTCTACGTCGCCAACGAGGGCAGGCTCGTGGCCTTCGTCCCGCCGACGGACGCCGACGCGGTGCTGGAGGCGATGCGCGCCCATCCGCAGGGAGCCGGCGCGACCCTGATCGGGGAATGCGTGACCGAACACCCCGGCATGGTCGTGGTGGCGACCGGACTCGGCGGCACCCGGGTCGTCGATCTCCCGCTCGGGGAGCAACTGCCGCGCATCTGCTGACGACATCTCTGGAAGACAGGATCACTGGAAAGCAGGATCTCTGGAAGACAGGATCTCCCGAAGACAGGGCGACGACCCCGCCGGTGCCTGGACCGTCCCGGGCACCGGCGGGGTCATTCGACCGCGGTGATCTCCAGCTCCCGGCCGCTGCGCAGCTCGGTGGAGGGCCGGTCGCAGCGCGGGCACCAGAAGAACGGCGGCATACCCACCGCGAACTCCTCGGCGCACGGCCCGCACCAGGCCTGTGCGGTCACCTGCTCGACGACGAGCCGGGCGGCGGCGAGGGCGGTGCCCTCGCGCGCCACCTCGAAGGCGAAGTCCAGGGCGTCGGGGACGACCCCGGACAGTTCGCCGACCCGGACGGTCACCGCGCAGACGCGGTCCGCGCCGTCCGCCCGGGCCCACTCGTCGGCCTGCTCCACGATCGCGGTCGCGATCGACAGTTCGTGCACGGCCGGCTCACGGATACCGGTGACCGGCACGCAGTCCGCCGGCGATCCGCCAGATCCTCATCTCGCGCATCATGCTGGGGATCTCGGTGACGAACAGCGCCAGGAGCAGCGCGCCCACCACGGCGACCTCGGCGGCCAGCACGCGCTGGGCCGCCGTTCCGGTTCTCTTGCGTTGCATCTTCACAGCGGGCACTCCCTGTTCTGTGTCACGGTTCTGTGTCACGCGGGCGGGATGTTCGGCATGATGTCCAGCAGCACGTCGTGCCGCTTCCAGTGGATTCCGGTCGAGCGCCGCGCGTCGGCGGTGCCGTCCTGGTGGTGTCCCGTCTGGGCGGTGTTCGGCCCCCGGTTGCCCTGGTGCAGACCGGGCACGTGGGACGGTGTGTCGGGCCGGGCCTGGGCTCGGCCGACTCGGATGCTGCCCATGGGGTTCTCCTTCCTGTGTTGCCGTTCCTCAAGGCCGCTCGGTGAGCTCCTCGAAGAAACGCTCCACGGCCGGCCACATCCGGCCACCGCCGGACAGGCCGCGCCACTCCCGGCGGACGACGGCGAGCATGCGGAAGCAGTCGTCGACCGGGACGATCCAGTGGTGGTCCAGCCCGTGCACCGTGTTGACCAGCAGCGCCTCGACATCGGGGGTCATGCCGGCCAGCGGCGGGCAGCCGGCGACCGCCCGCTGCCAGGCCGACGCCTCCACCTCCCAGCGCATGGCCCCGGCCGGGCTCGGCCCCTCGGCGGTGACCGTGCCGTCGGCGCGCGGCACGAAGAAGACCAGGCCGACCGGGACCCCGAGCGCCGCGGTGTCGACCTCCGGAAGGCGGACCCGGCGGGTGGGGATCAGCCGGAACTGTCCGTCGCCCGCGCCGGTGCCCTGCCGGGTGTCGGCGAACAGCACCGAGCAGGCCCGGCAGGCACAGCGGACCTCGGCCCGCCCGGTGTCGTACAGATGCGGATGGTTCTCGGACAGCGGCTCGGCGCACAGGTCGCACACCTCCGCCCCGGCCGCCGGCTGCCGGTCGGCCGAGGAACGGATGAGGCGGGCCAGGGCTCCGCCGGCGGGTGTCCGGGTGGTCACCGGGTCTCCTGCGGCCGGCGCAGGGAGTCCAGGGGGACGAAGGCGGGCGCCGGGGCCTCGGGCACCGGCTGCACGTCGGCCAGCTCGGGGGCCGCGGCGAGCACCGCCTCCCGGACGGCGTCGGTCACCTCCGTGGTACCTCCGCCGCACCCCGAGCCGCAACCGCCGCCGGTGGCCAGCCGCACCCGGCCGACCTCGCCCTCCACACCGGCCCACTCGACGTCACCGCCGCGTTCCCGCACGGCGGGGCGCAGCCGCTCGACCGCACGGGCGGCCCGGCGCTCGGGCGGGTCGGGGTGGATGTCGTGCAGGACCATGAGGTGGTCGAGCAGCTCGTCGTCGGCGAGCCGCTCGGCCAGCGGCGGGTCCGCGTGGTCGAGGACGCGGGCGAGTGCCTCGCCGTAGACCTCGGTCAGCAGTCGTACCGCCTCGACGGCCGAGCCGCCGGTCGGCCCCGGAGCGGACTCCAGGCTCTCCAGCAACCCGTCGAGCCGGGCCAGCCGGGACTCGACCGCCGCGCCGTCGAGCCGTCCGTCAGCCATGGTTCGCCCCGTACACCGGCGAGTGTGTGACGGTCAGCGTCTTGCCCTTGCCCGTGTACATGTGGACACCGCACGGCAGACAGGGGTCGAAGCTGCGGACCGTGCGCATGATGTCGACGCCCTTGAAGTCGTCAGGACCGTTCTCCTCGAAGATCGGCTGGCCCATCACGGCGTCCTCGTACGGGCCGGGGGTGCCGAACTTGTCGCGGGGGCTGGCGTTCCACGGGGTCGGTGGGTACGGGTGGTAGTTGGCGATCTTCTTGTCCTTGATCACCAGGTGGTGCGAGAGGACCCCGCGCACGGCCTCGTGGAAGCCGCAGCCGATCGCCTCGTCCGGCACCTCGAAGTCCTCGAACACCTTGGTGTCGCCGGACCGCACCAGACCCATCGCCTCGTCCAGGAACTGCAACGCCATGGCGGCCGCGTAGGCGACGAAGTACGGCCGGGCACGGTCGCGCTCAAGGGTGTTCGACCACTTCGGGATCTTCCACTCCAGCGTGGTCTCCGGCAGGCTCGCGCCCTTGGGCAGCGAGATGCGCACGCTGGTGCCGGTGGCCTTGATGTACGGCGTGTCGACGATGC
Source organism: Streptomyces sp. NPDC001980 (assembly GCF_040296885.1). Lineage (NCBI taxonomy): Bacteria > Bacillati > Actinomycetota > Actinomycetes > Kitasatosporales > Streptomycetaceae > Streptomyces > Streptomyces sp. NPDC001980. Next base: position 43,752 of record NZ_JBEOYD010000002.1, read on the forward strand.
CGTTGAGCGCGGTCGACCAGAGCCGGGCCAGCGGGCCGCCGCCGGTGTCCAGGGCGAGATGGTCGCCGGTGCGCTGGTCGTACCAGCGGGGGCTCATCACCCAGCTGTAGTTGCCCTCGAAGTCCCGCTTCTGCGGCACCGGGAGGGTGGTCTGGTTCCACGGGTGGCGCATGTCGACGGGGTTGCCGAGCGGGTCGTGGGTGACGAACGGGTCCTCGTTGACCCAGTCCTCGTAGAACGAGCTGCCCAGCATGATCCTGAGGCCCAGGTTGATGTCGACCAGGTTGTTGGTGACCAGCTCGCCGTCGACCACGATGCCCGGGGTGACGTACATCGCCTTGCCCCAGCGGTCCATGTTCTCGTACTTGTAGTCGACGACCTTCGGGTCCTGCCAGGCGCCCCAGCAGCCCAGGAGGATACGGCGCTTGCCGACCTCCTCGTAGCCGGGCAGCGCCTCGTAGAAGAAGTCGAAGACGTCGTCGTTCATGGCGACGGCCTTCTTCACGAAGTCGATGACGTGCATCAGCCGGCTGAGGTAGTCGGTGAACGCGGTCGGCGACGGCATGGTGCCGACACCGCCCGGATAGAGAGTCGAGGGGTGGACGTGCCGGCCTTCCATCAGGCAGAACATCTCCCGGGTCGTCCGGGAGACCTTCAGGGCCTCCTTGTAGACCTCGCCCTCGAAGGGGTTGAAGGCCTTCATGATGTCGGCGATGGTCCGGTAGCCGTGGATGTCACCGCGCGGCGCGTTGGTCTTCTGCGCGCGGGCCAGGACGCTCGGGTTGGTGGCCTTGACCATCTGCTCGCAGAAGTCCACGAAGACCAGGTTGTCCTGGAAGATCGTGTGGTCGAACATGTACTCGGCCGCTTCGCCGAGGTTGACGATGTGCTCGGCGAGCGGCGGCGGCTTCACGCCGTAGGCCATCTGCTGGGCGTAGTCGGAGCACGTCGTGTGGTTGTCGCCGCAGATGCCGCAGATGCGGGAGGTGATGAACCCGGCGTCGCGCGGGTCCTTCCCCTTCATGAAGACGGAGTAGCCGCGGAAGAGGGAGGAGGTGCTGTGACACTCCACCACCTCCCGGTTGGCGAAGTCGATCTTCGTGTAGATGCCCAGGTTTCCGATGATCCGGGTGATCGGATCCCAGGACATGTCCACGATCTGCGCGGGCTTGCGCCCTTTCTGCCGGGCCTCGGTTGTCATCGGCGTCGCTGACCTTTGCTGTGGGGGGATGTGGGGGGATGTGGGGGGTCGGGAGGGTGCCGGTGTGTCAGGGGCGCCAGCGCGGGGCGTAGCCGCTGGTGAGCTTGCGCTTGTTGTGGCGCCACTTCGGCTCGTGGTTGACCAGCTCGTTGGTGAAGCCGCGCAGCCTGCGGATGACCGCCCCGTACGGCTTGATCGCGAGCGAGGAGAGGGTGCCGCCGGGCGGCTCGTCCATGAACGGCATGAACGCGTCCGGGAAGCCCGGCATGGTGCAGCCGATGCAGATGCCGCCGACGTTCGGACAGCCGCCGATGCCGGCCATCCAGCCCCGCTTGGGCACGTTGCAGTTCACGACCGGACCCCAGCAGCCCGTCTTGACCAGGCACTTGGGCGAGTTGTAGTCCGTCGCGAAGGACGCCTGCTCGTAGTACGAGCCCCGGTCGCAGCCCTCGTGGACGGTGCGCCCGAACAGCCACTGCGGTCGCAGCATGTGGTCCAGCGGCGGCGGGGGAGCGGTGCCGGCGGCGTGGTAGAGCACCCAGACCAGGGTCTCCATGAAGTTCTCCGGCTGGACCGGGCAGCCCGGGATGTTCACCACCGGCAGCCCGCCCTGGGACGTGAAGTCCCAGCCGAGGTAGTCCGCGAGGCCCATGGCGCCGGTCGGGTTGCCGGCCATCGCGTGGATGCCGCCGAAGGTGGCGCAGGTGCCGACGGCCACCACCGCCCAGGCCCGGGGCGCCAGTTCGTCGATCCAGTCGTTGAGGGTCTGCGGCTGACCGGTCTCCGGGTCGTTGCCGAAGGACGTCCAGTAGCCGTCGCCCTCGATGATGTTCTGGTTCGGGATGGAGCCCTCGATGACGAGGATGAACGGCTCCAGTTCGCCCCGCGCGGCCGCCCGGTACGGCGCGAGGAAGTCCTCGCCGCCCAGGCTCGGGGAGAGCACCTTGTTGACCAGGTTGACCTTCGGCATCCCCGGGATCAGGCCCAGGACCAGGTCCTCGATGGAGGGCTGGTCGGCGGCCGTCACCGAGACGGTGTCGCCGTCGCAGCTCATGCCCTCGGAGATCCAGAGGATGGTGATCTCGTCGAACCCCTGGTGCTCGCCGTCGGCTCGGCCGGCTTCGCCGACGACGGCCGTGGTGCCGTTCTTGCTGGTGCTCATGCGCTAGGCCTCCGATGGAGTGGGTCCCGGGGACGGCTCGGCAGCCGCCGCTGGATCCGGGACGTCGGTGCCCCCGAGCGGCTCGACTTCGTCGGGCCGGAAGTAGTGGAAACGGCCGTACCAGCCGTGCAGTTCGGCCGCCGGGTCGTCGTCCACGGTGACGGCGAGATGGGTGCTGCCGTCCACGTCGTGGAAGACGGCGGCCACGGTCGCGGTCCGGCCGGCGAGGAACATGTCCTGGGCGTCGGCGCCTCTGCCGCGCGGGCGCAGCCGCACCGGGCTGCCGCCGCCGACGCGCACGCCGTCGACGAGGACCGTGTCGGTGGCCGGGGACAGCCCGTCGTCGCCGCCCTCCTGCCACCAGGCGGGACGCTCGGCGAGGAAGTCCTCGCCGACGGAGTCTGGGCCGACGGGGGGTGCGCCGAGGGAGCGTTGGCCGACGGGGGCTTCGCCCTGGGAGCCTCTGCTGCCGATGGCTTCGCCCCGGGAGCCTTCGCTGCCGATGGCTTCGCCGGCCGGGCTGAGTGAGCGGATGGCGCCGTGCAGGCGCTCGAAGACCTCTGGCGGCATGGTGTCGACCCGGTCGAGGATCTCGGCGGCCCGCGGGTCGGTGGCCCGGGCCTCCCGCTTCTCCTCGTCCGTCAGCAGCATGGTGCGCAGGGTGAGGATCTCATCGATCTCACCGGCGTCGTGCAGGTCACCGGGGCTCTCCGGCGCAACCTGCGGATGGTCGGGGAGGATGATCGGCGAGGAGAGCAGCAGGGCGGAGACCGAGCCGTCCTCGGGGGCGACGGCGGGGGGCGCGCCGCCGAGCACCGGGAAGGTGAAGTCGTTGCGGCAGCTCCGGGCGGCCTCCTGGAGGGCGTGGCCCGGGTCGATCAGGGAGACGAACTCCGCGCCCTCGACGCCGAGGAGGGTGTGGGTGGCGATGAGCGCGTGCCGCAGGGCCCGGTCGCGCGGGGCGTGCGGATCCCCCAGGTGCCCTTCGTTCGTGGTGCGCACCCGGAGCCGGAAGAGGTCTCCCCCGAGCGGCTCGGCCACGAGGACGGTACGCGCCCGCACCTCCGCCCGGCGACGTACGATCCGCCCGGCGCCGGAGGGCAGCTCCTCGGTGTCGGTACCGGCCGGCGAGCCCACCGGAAACCCGTGCTCGGCCCCGTCCAGCGTGGCCGAGAACTCGGCCTCGCGGGCCACCGCCTCCTCGAAGGTCAGCTGCACGGTCCCGTCGTCGCAGCTCAGCGACTCGACCGGCCGTCCGTCGGCGTCCTCGACCTGCTTGTGCTGGAGCTGGAGATACCGCACCCGCAGCCGCACGACCGCATCCGGCCGGTGCACCCGCAGCAGGCACTCCGTCTGCTGGTACCAGGAGTCCGCCGAACCCGACACACCCGGTCTGACCGGACCGTCGGCCTCCGCCCGGTCACGGGGGAAGAGGACCCCGAACTGCCAGCGGGCACGATTCTTCGGCGAGGACCGCCGATAGGGGTAGAGGAGGTAGCCCTCGTAGAGCACGGCGTCGGCGACTGCACTCATCGCTTCGAAGGTCGGCGCGGGGCGGCCGAAGCCGTCCACCAGGGCAGTGCGGGGCGCTCTGCCGTCGACCAGTCCCTCGGCCATGCAGCCTCCTCGGATCCGTGCGCGCGCCCATACCTTCCACCACGGTCACACCGGTCACGCCCGCTCGCCTCTTCTGGCCGAGCGGGGGTGGGCCGGACGGGTGGTGCCTGGGAGTGCGCCGGATCAGCGGCGGAGACGGCCCGGGCCACGATCGCGTCCCGCACGAGCGTCAGGCTGGGCGGACTGACGCGAGGTCAGGGCGGTGGATGGCGGCCGGGGGCGGTCTCAGGGGGCGACGAAAAGGGCGGGGAAGCGCGGCCCGAGCCAGGGCTTGCGTCCGTAGGCGAACACCTGGCCCCCGGCCATGGCGAGCCACGGGTTGCGGCGGCCGAGGGCGATGAGCAGGAAGGCGACCGGATCGATGAGGATCGTGCAGTCCGGGTGGTCCCGTGGTTCCGGATCCACCTGTACGGCACCGTCGGCCAGCGTGACGCCGAAGGCACCGCCGCCACCGCGCAGCCGGATCGTGTAGCGGGCGGTCAGACCGGCGGTGGCCGTGCCGTCCGCCACGGTCGGCATCACCGAGAGCAGGAACGGCAGGCACCACGCGACCCGTCCGGCGTCGATCATGTGCGGGCGGCGCAGTGCACGGGCGAGATCGTAGCCGTGGCCCAGCATGTGGGTGAGGAGATAGGAGGCGAGCACGGACCGGTCCATAGGGCCGAGCGGAGTCACCGGCGCCGGACCGTCGGCCGTCGCGGCCAGCGCGTCGGCGCACCGCTCCGCCTGCTTGGTGATCATCGCCGCGAGCGGCGCCGCCCCGCGCTCCGCGAACACGGCCAGCGACTCGGCGTTGGCCGCCTCCAGGCTCTGCGGCGTACCGTCCCCGTACGGCCGTTCCCGCCCCAGAGCCAGGTCGGCCATCAGCTCGTTGGCCAGCGCCAGATGAGCCGCCGCCTCGCCGACCGTCCACTGCGATCCCGGTACGGGTCCACTCGTGTCGGCGACGCCGTCGAGTACGGCCGTGATGTCGGCGGCGGTCCGCCGTATCGCCTGCCCGAGCCCTGCGGGCAGCGCCCCGCGAACGTCCTGCCCTGCCGCCTGATCCACGCCGGTCACCCCTGTTCTGTCGCGCGGTACCCAATCAGACGCACGGGCCGGCCACAACCCCCGCGGCGATCACCGCGCCCCGAGCCCCCGCAGGAAGGTGTCGACGACCGTGTCGGCGGCCTGGGCCGCGTTGAGCTCGGGCAACTGGTGCGACGCCAGATGCATGAGCTGCGGCAGCAGTGAACTCGCCCAGGCGGGCGGCAGGTCGTCGCGGAGCAGCCCCTCGTCGGTGGCCCGCCGCAGGAAGTCGTCCACCTCACGGACCAGGGCGTCGCGCCGCTCCCGGATCGCGTCGTCGGCCCGCAGCCGGGTGAGCTCCACGGGCCATGTGCGATTGACGCCGATGATCTCCTCGACGTACCGGTGCAGCGCCACGGCGACCGGGGCCTCCCGCAGCCTGGCGTGCTCGACGGCCCGCTCGACCGCGTCGTACCGCGCCTCGTAGATCGCCGCCAGCAGTTCCTCGCGGGACGCGAACCGCCGGTAGACGGTGCGCCGGTCGACACCGGCCTCGGCGGCGATCGCGGCGATGGTCGCGCCCGGATCGACGGCGAGCATGCGGGCTCCGGTGGTCAGAACGGCTTCCAGATTGCGTGCTGCGTCGGCTCTCACCCGCCAGAGCATATCCGGAGGTGTGGAACCTGTCTCACCTTCTGGCACGTGCATGAGGCCACCATTCACAGAAGTGCTACATTGCAGTGACAGATAGCAGAACCGGTTCGTCACAATCCCCCGGAGAGGGCACATGATCACTTACGACCGTCTCTACATCGCGGGCTCGTGGACGGCGCCCAGCGACCCGGAACTCCTCGACATCCGTTCGCCGCACGACCAGGCGGTCATCGGCCGTGCCGCCCAGGCCCGGCCCGCCGACGTCGACCGCGCCGTGGCAGCCGCCCGGGCCGCCTTCGACGAGGGCCCCTGGCCGCGGACGGCACCGGCGGAGCGGATCGCCGCCATACGGCGGCTGAACGCCCTGCGGGAGGCCGACGCGGAGCGGATCGCCGACCTCGTCTCGGCCGAGAACGGCTCGGCCCGCTGGTTCACCAGGGCCGGCCAGCCGGGGCTCACCCGGCAGGCCGAGGCCTACCTCAGGGCCGCGGAGGCGTTCGGCTGGGAGGAGGTGCTGGAATCCGGCTCGGCGGTCCGGACGGTGGTGCGCCGCGAGCCCGTCGGTGTCGTGGCCGCGGTCATCCCCTGGAACTCCCCGTTCTCGGCCGCCATGGCGAAGATCATCCCCGCGCTGCTGGCCGGCAACACCGTCGTCCTGAAGGTGTCCCCGGAGAACTCGCTGAGCATGGGGCTGCTCGCCGAGCTGCTGGACCGGGCCGGGCTGCCGGAAGGCGTGATCAGCGTCCTCGCCGCCGACCGGGAGACCAGCGAGTACCTCGTCTCGCACCGCGACATCGACAAGATCGCGTTCACCGGCTCGACCCGGGCCGGCCGCAGGATCGCCGCCATCGCGGGCGAGCAGCTGAAGCGGGTCAGCCTGGAGCTGGGCGGCAAGTCGGCCGCGCTCATCCTGCCGGACGCGGAACTCGACCGGGCGGTGCCGGGACTGAAGTTCGCCTCGCTCCTCAACAACGGCGAGTCCTGCATCGCGCAGACCCGCGTCCTCGCGCCGCGCAGCCGGTACGAAGAGGTCGTCACCGCGCTCAAGGACCTCGTGGAGTCACTCAAGGTCGGCGACCCGGCCGACCCCGACACCTTCATCGGCCCGATGGTCCGCCGGGACCAGCAGCAGCGCGTGCGCGACTACATCGAACTCGGCATCAGGGAGGGCGCCCGGCTCGTCACCGGCGGCCCACAGGTCCCGCCAGGGCTGGAGAACGGCAACTACGTCACCCCGACCGTGTTCGCCGACGTCGACAACTCCCTGCGGATCGCCCAGGAGGAGATCTTCGGCCCCGTCCTCGTGGTCATCCCCTACGACGACGAGGACCACGCGGTGCGGATCGCCAACGACTCCGAGTACGGCCTCTCGGGCGGCGTGTGGTCCGCCGACGAGACCCACGCCCTCGCAGTCGCCCGCCGCCTGCGCACCGGCACGGTCACCGTCAACGGCGCACCCATCTCCTTCGACGGCCCCTTCGGCGGCCACAAGGCCAGCGGCATCGGCCGCGAGTACGGAGCGGTGGGGCTCGCCCAGTACGTCGAGTACAAGTCCGTCACGTTGGCGGCAGCCGGGGCCTGAGCCGGGAGGCTGCTGATCTGCACCAGTCTTCTGACTTCCCGTCAGCAGGTCTCGCGAGTTCGCCGGATTTCGCGGGACTTCCCGCCCGAGTGCGCAGGCCAAGGGCGTTGGCCGCGCCGGTGCGCGGCGGCCCTCTCCTCGTCGGTGGCCTCATGGGCCGTCATGTCCTGCTTCCTGGGGCCGTCCTGGAGTTCGACGTGCGGATCGGCCTCGATGTTGAAGTACCACAGCGGATGTTTGGGGGATCCGCCCAACCAGCCGACCACCGCACAGCGCCCGTCGTGCTCGACGCGCATCACCGGCGCTTTGCGGATCTTGGGGCCGTGCGGTCGGGGCCGACTTCTCACCGGAGGCCGTCGGGGCTTACGCGCCGTGCTCTGCGAGTGCGACCTTCCGGCCCGTGCGCGCCGCCTCTCGGACCCGTTCCAGCATGGCGTGCCGCCGGGCGGCGTGCCGGAAGTCGGGGACGCCGTCCTCGTCCGGTGCGAGGCTCCCGGTGATCTGGTCGCGCAGAAGCGCGTACTCGTGGGCGACGTTATAGGCGGGCTCGGCGGATCGCTCGGTCCAGTGTGTCAGCGACCGCTGGTAGCGGGCGTGGACCGGAAGTTCGGCCAGGCCGCCGTCGTCGCCCCGGGCGCCGTACAGCCGCAGCCGCCCCATCCACCACAGGTCGTGGTCTGCCTTCACGACGAGGTCGCCCTGGGTGCCGTTGATCTCCCAGTGGAACCCGGTGGCCCGGGATGTGCCGCCGCGGAACTGCATCGCGGCCACGGCCCCCGATTCGAGCAGACCGGTCACGGCGATCTGGTCCTCGGTGCTCTTGACCGCGACCGCCCCGCTCGTCACGTGGGTGACCTCGGGACGCAGGTTCTCGATGTGAGCCGATACCTCGCGGAATTCGCCGAGCACCATGGTCAGCGCGTCGACCGAGTGCCCGAAGGGGATCGTCAGCAGTGTGGCGCCGCTCGTGACGTCCAGCAGGTACGCATGGTCGTCGTCGTACATGGCGCCCCAGGGCCCGCCCCAGCCGAGCATGCTGGTCGACAGCACCCGCCCCACGTAGCCGTCGGCGACCAGGTCCCGCAGATACCGAAGAGGCGGCGCCGACCGTGCCTGCAGGCCGACAGCCGTGAGCACACCCATGCGCTGCGCGAGGTCGGCCAGCTCTTCGGCCTGCGCGAGGTCGGCACCGAGCGGCCACTCGCTGAACACCATCTTCCCCGCTTCCAGCGCGGGCCGGATGAGCTCCAGGTGATGCGGAACCTTCACCGTCACCACCACGAGATCGACTTCGTCACTGCGGGCCAGCTCCTCCGCGCTGCCGAAGGCCAGCGGCACCGCATACTTCTCACCGGCCGCACGCGCCGACTCGCCGCTGCTGGCACTCACGGCCCGCAACTCGTATCCGTCGAGCTCGGCCAGCGCCGGCACATGGGCGGTGGCCGCCCACCCGCCGCTCGCGCTCAGCCCCACGACACCGACACGAATCAGCTCCCGACGAGGGAAAGTGGACGTCATGTGCACCCCAGCGCTCGCGACCGCCTGCTCTCCCACCACAGAACGTCCCATCGCCATGGAGGTCACGGTCTGAGCATCACGTTCAGCTACATGCCGGTGGTTTCCAGGCAGCGGAAGGATGGGTGCGAATCGAGTCGGGGATGCGCCTACCACACCAACGAATCCGAGGGAGGTAAGCAACACCCGCGCTGATCTGAAAGGAGATCGCGAGCTTTCGTGAACTCATCTCCGGACCCCTTGCAGTCGTGGTCATCGGCGGCCTGATCAGCTCCACGCTCCTCACTCTGGTGCTGATCCCCACCCTGTACACCATGGCGGAGACGCGCCGCGAGCGCCGTCACGACAAGCGGAGGAAGGGGCAGGTGGCTGCGGCGGAGCAACCCCGTACGCAGCCAGTGGTCCCGGCGCACTGACCCGTCCGGCCCGCCGCATCCGCCCGCGCCGACAATCTGTTCCGTTGAGCGGACATGCTCCACCAACCGGTTCAGGCCAGTCCCCATGCTGGGCTCCCATCGCGCCAACCCCGGTGCGGCGGTAGGCGAATGAGCCGGTTCCAGGCCTCCGCCCGCACGGATCTCACCCACCGCGGCGGCGGTCGCACACCTCACCGGACGACCACACGTCACCTACGCCTCCCAAGGAAGCGAGTCGCATGGTGCTCACCACCGCGAAACGGGTCCTGCGCAGCCTGGTCGTGATCATCCTGGTCACGATGGGCTCCGTGGCACTGCTGAGTCTGGCGCCGGGATCGGCCGCCTCCGTCATCCTGGGGGAGAACGCGACACCGGCGGCGGTCGCGAAACTGAACGCCAGACTCGGCATGGACCAACCCCTCTGGCATCAGTACACCGACTGGCTCGGGCACGCCGTCACGGGCGATCTCGGCACCTCGCCGGTCACCAACGAATCGGTCACGCACGCGGTCCTGTCCCGACTGCCCGTGACACTGGAACTCGCCGCCATCGCACTGACGTTGTCCTTGGTCGTCGCCCTGCTCCTGGCCATCGTCTCCGCGGCCTGGGAAGGGTCTGCGGTGGACCGTGGGGCCACGGCCCTCTCGTCGGTGCTCCTGTCGGTGCCGGCCTTCATCGCGGGGCCCGTGCTCATCTACTTCTTCTCGCTGAAGCTGGGCTGGCTCCCCGTCAGCGGATGGGCCCGGGTCAGTACCGACGGCCTCGGAGCGAACCTGCGCGGCGCCCTGCTCCCGGCCGTGTCGATCGCCCTGACCGAGATCGCGGCCTTCCACCGGGCGCTGCGGGCGGATCTCATCTCCACCCTGCGCGAGGACTACATCGCCGCCGCCCGGGCCAAGGGGATGAGCCCCGCCTACGTCATGGTCCGCCACGCGCTGCGGCCGTCGTCGTTCTCCCTGATCACACTCGCCGGCATCAACCTCGGCCGGCTGATCGGCGGGACCGTCGTCGTCGAGATCCTGTTCTCGCTGCCCGGCCTCGGCCAGCTGGTCGTCTCCTCGATCGTCTCCCGGGACCTCGTCTCGGTGCAGGGAATCGTGGTCTTCGTCGTCGTGGTCTACGTCCTCGTCAACACGCTCGTCGACCTCAGCTACCACTGGCTCGATCCGCGGGTCAGAAAGGCGGCCGCAGCATGACGAGCGTCCAGCGCACCGTCACGAAGGGACCGGACACCGGGACCGGTGACGGCGCCGGGACGGAGCCCTCCGTCCCGGCCGTGCGCCGCAGACGGTCGATCCTCGTCGGGATCGCCTACACCTGGCTCGCCGTGATCGTCCTCGCGGCGGTGTGCGCCGACGTCCTCCCGCTGGCGCCCTACGACCGCCCTGTCGGCCTGCCCCGGCAGACACCGAGCCTCCACTCGCTCGACCTGCTGCTCGGCACCGACCAGCTCGGCCGCTCGCTGCTGTCCCGGTGCGTCTACGGAGCACGGGTCTCGCTGCTGGTCGGAGCCGGTGCGGGCCTGATCGGCTCGGCCGTGGGGACCGTACTCGGCATGGTCGGCGGATATCTCCGCGGCCGTACCGACTCGGTGATCAGGCTGATCGCGGACGCGATGCTCGCGTTCCCGCCGCTGATCCTCCTGCTCGCGCTGGCCGCCGTCCTCACCCCCAGCGTGCCGACCATCCTCATCGGGCTGACCCTGCTGGTCGTCCCGGCCTTCGTCCGGCTGGCCCGAGCCAACACGCTGTCCTGGGCCTCCCGCGAGTTCATCACCGCCGCCCGCACCATGGGCGCGAGCAGGCGGCGCATCCTGGCCCGGGAGATCCTGCCCAACCTGCTGCCCTCACTGGGCGCCTACCTGCCCGTCGTGATGGCCGCGCTGATCGTGGCGGAGGGCTCACTGAGCTTCCTCGGCATGGGCATCCCACCCCCCTCACCGAGCTGGGGCGGAATGATCTCCGACGGCAAGGACTCCGTCGGTGACTACCCGCACCTCGTCTTCGTGCCCACCGCGTTCATCTTCCTGACCGTGTTCGCCCTCAACCAGGCCGGTGACCACCTGCGCCACCGGTTCGACCGCGGTCTGCACGACTGACGCGGTCCGGCCCCTGCCCGCTCCGGGGCGGCCGGCTTTCCCGAACGGTCCACGACAAGGGGTCAACGATGATCCGTAGAAGGTACTTCACCACGATTGCCGCAGCAGCCACCGCGGCACTCCTGCTCGGTGCCTGCGGGGGCGGCGGCGGTGGGAAGAGCGCCGGGGGATCGACCGGGGCGACGGGCAAGCCGGTCGCCGGCGGGTCCGCCCGCGTCCTCACCCTCAGCGAACTCCGCACCCTCGATCCCGCGCAGATGGGCAACAACTTCGTCAGCGGCGCCATCGTCGGCAACGCGCTCTACGGCACCCTGCTGACGGACGATCCCCAGTCCGGGAAGATCCGCGGCTCCCTGGCCAAGTCCTTCAGCTCCTCGGACGGCGGGAAGACCTTCGAGCTGAAACTGCGTGACGGGCTGACGTTCTCCGACGGCACCGCGCTCAACGCCGCCGCCGTCAAGTACAACTGGGACCGCATGCGCGACCCGGCCACCGCGTCCCCGTACCAGGCCGATGCCTCGCTGGTGACGTCGACGAAGACCGTCGACGCGACGACGCTGAAGGTCACTCTGGCAGAGCCCATGGCCCAGTTCGCCCAGTCCGTCGTCACCACGTCCATGAACTGGATCGCCTCACCGGCCGCGCTCGGCAAGGGGGCGAAGGCCTACGACGCACACCCCGTCGGCGCCGGCCCGTACACGCTGAAGGAGTGGCGCCGGCAGGACGCCATGGTGCTGGTGAAGAACCCCAAGTACTGGGACGCACCCAAGCCCTACCTGGACCAGCTCACCCTGACGGTCGCCCTCGACGCCACCCAGCGCGTCAACACCGTGATCAGCGGCGGCGCCGACCTCGCCATCGAACAGAACTGGGAGAACCTGAAGAAGGCGTCCGACGCGGGGCTGCCGACCACGACGTCCCCGCTCAGCGGTGGCACCTACCTCGCCCTCAACACCCGGCGCGCGCCGTTCAACGACATCCGGGCCCGCGAAGGGCTGTCCGACGCCATCGACTTCAACGCCCTGAACGCGTCGGTGTACAACGGGACGGGCGAGACCGTCGACACGGTGTTCCGCAAGTCCTCGCCTCTCTACAGCGACATCCCGGTGGGCAAGCCCGACGCGGCCGCCGCGCAGAAGTTGTTCGACGAGATCGCGGCCGACGGCAAGCCCGTCTCGTTCACCTTCACCACCACCGCGTCGACGGAGAACAAGGCCCAGGCGGAGTCGATCCAGTCCCAGCTCAGCAAGTTCAAGAACGTCACCATGAAGATCAAGGTGGTCGACTACGCGGAGTTCATTCCCCTCCAGACCTCGCACGACTTCGACGCCGTGGTGTCGTCCGCCGCCTTCAACGACCCGGAGCCCAGGCTCTGGACCGCGTTCCAGGGCGACTCGCCGACCAACATGACGGGCATCAACGACGCCCAGCTCAACCAGGCCCTGCTGAAGGGCCGCACGGCGACCACCGTCGCGGACCGCAAGGCCGCCTACGAGACCGTGCAGCGGCGGCTCGTGGCACTGCGCCCCATGCTCTGGATCCTGCGCAGCGCCGGTAGCGCGATCTCCGGCAAGAACGTCGGCGGCCTCACCCAGTACGGGTTCGGCTCGCTGCTTCCGGAGGACCTGTGGATCAAGCACTAGGCGCCCCGGCCGGCTCGACCGACTTGATCGACCCCATCCTCGAAGTCCGCGATCTCCGGGTCCACATCGGGACGCCGCGCGGTGTCGTACGGGCCGTCGACGACGTCTCCCTCACGATCGGGCACGGACAGGCGCTGGGCGTCGTGGGGGAGTCGGGTTCCGGCAAGTCGGTGACAGCGAAGGCGGTCATGGGCATGCTGCCGAGGGGTGCGGGGTGCAGCGGTCACATCCTCTTCCGGGGACGGGACTTGCTCACCCTGTCCCGGAGCGAGCTCAGGAAGATCTGGGGCACGCAGGTCGCCATGGTGCTCCAGGACCCGGGGAGGTCGCTCAACCCGGTCGTACGGGTGGAGCGGCAGCTCACCGAGGGCATGCGCCGGCACCTCGGCGTCGGGCGCGCGGAGGCGCGGGGGCGGGCCGTCGATCTCCTCGTCGAGGTGGGCGTGCCCGACCCGGAGCGTCGGCTGCGCAACTATCCGCACGAACTGTCCGGGGGCTTGCGCCAGCGCGTGATGATCGCCATCGCGCTGGCGTGTGAACCCGACCTGGTCATCGCGGACGAGCCGACGACGGCACTTGACGTGACCGTCCAGCGCCAGGTCCTCGACCTGTTGCGCCGCATCCAGCGGGACCGGGGCACGGCCCTCATGCTGATCAGCCACGATCTCGCCGTGGTCGCCGGACGCACCGACCGTACGGCCGTGATGTACGCGGGCCGCCTCGCCGAAGTCGGGGCGACGCGGACCGTGTTCACGGCACCGCGCCACCGGTACACCCACGCCCTGCTGGAGGCGGTTCCCACGATCGACCACGAACGGCACACCCCCTTGCGCCTGATCCCCGGCACACTGCCGGATCCCGTCGCACCGCCGCCGGGCTGCCGGTTCGGACCCCGCTGCACCGCGGTACGGACCGAGTGCGGTGTGCCGGGGCCCGTCATGACCTCCGTGGGACCCGACCACCGGGTCGCGTGCTGCGTTCCGGTCGGCGCGCCCGGCACACCGCCGGTGACGGGGGGCCACGATGGCCGGTAGCGGGAACGCCCATCTCCGGGGTGACGGCGCCCTGTTGACCGTACGGGACCTGGTCGTCGAGTACGCCACCGATGCCGGGGTCGTGCAGGCGGTGTCCGGGGTCAGCTTCGACGTCCTGCCCGGCGAGACCCTCGGCATCGTCGGCGAGTCGGGTTGCGGCAAGTCCACCACGGGCCGGGCCGTGCTGCGCCTGGACCACGCGACCGGCGGCACGATCGAGTTCGACGGCGAGCGCATCGACCGGGCCCGCCCACAGCGGATGCGCACCCTCCGACGTGACATGCAGATGGTCTTCCAGGACCCGGTGGCCTCGCTGAACCCACGCCGCAGGGTCCGGGACGTGGTCGAGGAGGGCCTGGTGATCGGAGGCATGCCGGTCGCCGAGCGCACCGAGCGGGCTGCCACGGTCCTGGCCCAAGTGGGGCTCGCCGAGCCGCGGTTCGCCGAAATGATGCCTCGTCAGCTGTCCGGCGGCCAGGCGCAGCGGGTCGCCATAGCCAGGGCCCTGGCGCTGAATCCGAAGCTGTTGATCTGCGACGAGCCGGTGTCGGCCCTCGATGTCTCCGTGCAGGCCCAGACGCTCAACCTGATCGAGGACATCAAGGCCGCCTACGCGCTGACCGTCGTGTTCATCGCTCATGACCTCAGCGTCGTCCGCGCGGTCAGCGACGACGTCATGGTGATGTATCTGGGCAAGGTGTGCGAGTTCGGTGATGCCGACCTGGTGTACGAGCGGCCCGCCCACCCCTACACCAGGGCCCTGCTCGATTCGGTGCCGCTGATCGACTCCGACCGGGGGTTCGCCGGACCCGCTCTCGAAGGGGACATCCCCTCACCCCTGGCGCCCCCCTCGGGCTGCCGGTTCCGTACCCGGTGCCCGAGGGCGGAGGACCGGTGCGCCGTCAGCGAGCCGCAGGTGCGGGAGGTGCGCGCGGACCAGTATGTCGCCTGCCACTTCCCGCTTCAGGACACGCCCACGGGCGACGATCCGTCGGTGACCACACTGGCCGTCGATCCCCTGACCCAGCGGGGATGCCGGACGCCGGACCTTGGAAAGGCGGAGCGTGGTCATGCATGAACTCGGCACGAGCAAGCGGCCGGACTGGAGTCTGGCGGTGGTGGTCGGGGCCGGCGGCCTCGGCACGGCGGTGGCGCGACGGCTCGGCCAGCACCACCGGCTGCTCATCGCGGACATCGACAAGGACAAGGCGGACGAGGTCGCGCAGAGAATGCGCGACGAGGGCGGCGACGCCGAGCCGGTGCACTGTGACATCACGCGGCCTGAGTCGGTCCTGGAACTCGCCGAAGAGGTGAAGCGGCGAGGAGGGTTCGCCGCGCTCGCGCACGTCGCCGGGCTCTCCCCGTCGGCCGCGGACTTCGAGAGCGTCGTGCGGGTCAACCTCACCGGAGCCGCACTCGTCACGCGCGCGCTGCTGCCCTGCGCGGAGCCCGGCGCGGCGGCGATCCTCATCGCGTCCCTCGCCGCGCACACCGTGACACCGAGCGCCGCCGCCGAGGCCGTACTGCGCGACCCGCACGACGCCCGGACGCCGACCCGTCTCAAGGAGGCGCTCGGCGAAGAGGAGCGCACCTCCGCGATGGCGTACCAGCTCTCCAAATACGGTCTGCTGTCCCTGTGCCGACGTGAGGCATGGACGTGGGGACAGCGGGGGGCGCGGATCGTCAGTCTCTCTCCGGGGCTCATCGCCACCCCCATGGGGGCGTTCGAGTTCGCGCGCAGTCCGGTCAAACACGATCTCTATGTCAGGACCCCGCTCGCCCGTGAGTGCACGATGATCGAGATCGCCGGCGTGGTCGCCTTCCTCGCCTCCGACCAGGCGTCGTTCATCTCCGGCACCGACATCCTGGTCGACGGGGGCCTGGCCGGGACACTGCGCGGCGACTGAGCGCGCCGGTGCCGGCCCGGAGCCCGCGGAGAAAGTAGTCCGCCCAGCGGGACACCGGCCTCGGCGCGAGCCCCCACCGCCCTAGCTTTTCGCGAGCCGTGACTCCCCGGCGCGGTCAACACGCTCGCGGTGATCACCACGGGGAGACCTGGTGCCCCCTCTCGGACCGGAAGGACCCCACGATGAAATCCGCCATCTACAACGGGCCGTTCGACATCACCGTCACCGAGCTGGTGACACCCACCTGCGGTCCGCGGGACGTGCTGCTGCGCAACCTGTACGCCGGCATCTGCGGTTCGGACGTGTCGGTCTACCGGCACGGTCCCGGGGCGCACCAGATCCTGAAGGGCGAGCAGTTCGGCCACGAGGTCGTGTCCGAGATCGCCGAGGTGGGCAGCGAGGTGACCGGCCTGTCCGTCGGCGACCGCGTCTACCCCTACCCCCTGACGGCCAAGGGCGACCCGAGTCGCGCCGGATGCCTGGGCGGGTTCTCCGAGTACATCCTCGTCCCGAACTGCCGTGTGGGTGAGCAGGTGTTCAAGGTCGACGACCGGATCCCGACACCTGTGGCCGGACTCATCGAGCCTTTCACGGTGGCCCACCGCGCTGTGCGTCGCTGCCGTCCGCGGCAGGGGGAGAAGGCCGTCGTCGTCGGTGCCGGCACGATCGGGATCGCCGCGGCGGTGGCGCTGAAGAGCTTCGGTGCCGCGGAGGTCATGGTGGTGGACCTGTCCGACTTCCGGCTGGCGAAGGCCGCCGGACTCGGATTCGTGACCTGCAACTCCGCGCGGGAGGACCTGCGCAGGCGAGCCGATGAGGTGTTCGGCGAGGTGAAGACCCTGATGGGGACCTTCCCCGACGTCGACATCTACGTCGAGGCGGCGGGGCCCGACGAACTGTTCGCCACCATCCAGTCCATGGCGAAGCCCGGCGCGCGCATCGGCGCGGTCGCCGTCCACCCCAAGCCGGTCGCCGTCGACCTGGTCCGGCTGGCCTACGGCGAGCAGGAGATCATCGGACCGGGCGGCTACCGGCCCGAGGACGTCGTGGACGTCATGAAGATCATGGAGAGCGGACGGTTCGAACTCGCCTCCATCATCACCCACACCTTCGAGCTCGACCGGATCATCGAGGCGATCGAGACGGCGGGCGACCGCGAGTCGGCCCTCCACGTCGCCATCGCCTACTGAGGCACCGCTCGGCCCTCGCCGAACGGCGGCAAGGAAGGACCAGGGAAGTGACGAAGACCCTCGGGCTCATCGGAGCCGGACGGATCGGCGGGGCGCTGGCCCGGCTGGCGCTCACCGCCGGACTGGACGTGGTCGTCAGCAACTCGCGCGGCCCGCAGACGCTCATCGACACGGTGGGGCAGTGGGGAGAGGGCGCCAGGGCCGCCACGGTGGCGGACGCGGCGCGCCTGGGCGACATCGTGGTGGCCACCGTCCCCCTCGGCGCGCTCCGGCAGTTGCCCGTCGACGCCCTCGCGGGGAAGACCGTGGTGGACACCATGAACTACTACCCCGGGCGCGACGGCTCCCTCGCCGAACTGGACTCCCGCGAGCTGACCTCCAGCGAGCTGGTGCAGCGTCACCTTCCCGGGGCGCGGGTGGTCAAGGTGTTCAACAACATCGACTTCCGGCGGCTGGAGATCCTGGCCCGGCCCATCGGCGCCGTGGACCGCAGCGCGCTGCCTTTGGCCGGTGACAGCGCCGCCGCCAAGGAGGAGACGATCCGGCTGCTCGATGTCCTGGGGTACGACGCCGTCGACCTGGGTCCCCTGTCGGAGAGCTGGCGCAGCGAGCCCAACACGGCGGTCTACGTCCAGCCGTACCTGCCCGAACGCCCGGCGGGGCCGACCGGGGACGCGGACGTCATGAGGTGGTTCCTGGACTGCCCCGGTGCCCCGCTCCCCGCCGACCGGCTCGCCGGCCTGCTGCGCGATGCCGTGCGGCAGTCTCCCGCCGACGCACGGGAGCGCCTCGGCTGACGGCCGACCGCACGCCACCGCGAGACGTACTCACCGAAGGCATGACGACATGCGGACACTCAGCCTGGGCCATGCCCTGGTCGACCGGGTCGAGGAGCACACCCTGCCGGTCTCCCTGACCTTCCTGACCGGCGACGAGGCTCTCATCGCGCGGCGCGTGGACCCGCTGCCCAGCGGGTTCCTGGACCGGGCCACGATGAACTTCCAGTTCTCCAACCACAGTTGGGTGCTGCGGGTGGACGGCCGCGCGGTACTGGTCGACCCGTGTACCGGCAACGGCCGTACCGGCAGGGGGCCTTACTTCGACGGACTAGACGTGCCCTATCTGGACCGGCTCGCGGCGGCGGGTGTGTCGCCAGAGGCGGTCGACATCGTCTTCTGCACGCACTTCCACCACGACCACTGCGGCTGGAACACCCGGCGGAGCGAGGGGAGATGGGTGCCCACGTTCCCCAACGCCGAGTACGTGTTCGCGGCGGACGAGTACCGGCGGTGGGACACGGCGAGGCCGCCGCACTCCAACGACTTCAGCCCCAACGTGTTCGACGAGTGCATACGTCCGGTCGCCGAAGCGGGTCTGGCCAGGGTCGTCTCGCTGCCGTACGAGATCTCGCCGAGCCTGACCGTCGAGCACGCACCCGGCCACACGCTCGGTCACGCGGTGCTGGCGCTCGACTCCGCGGGCGTGCGGGCGTACTTCACCGGAGACGCCTTCCACCACCCGGTCCAGCTGACCCGTCCCGAACTGCACCTGCCGGGCTGCGACGACCTGGAGACGGCCGTCGCCACCCGGCGCGCACTCGTGCGACGGGCGCTGGACGAAGACGCGTTCCTCTTTCCCGCCCACTTCCCCGCCCCGCACTACGGCCGACTCGCCCTCGACGGCGACGAGGTCTGCTTCGTGCCGGGCGGCGCGATCCACACCACCGTTGGCTGACCGGCCCCGGGTCTGGTCCTCGAACGGCGCTCGCACCTCGCAGGCAGGAGCACTACGTCCTTCAAGACGTCCTTCAAAGGAGCAGGCATGAGATCACCGCACGGAGACGTCCCACCAGCGAGTGCGGACCCACAGTTACCCGAACGGCCCCGGGCAACGCGTCGGGTGACGGCGCCCGGGAAGTCGTTCCGCGCGCGGGTGAGGAGCGGGGTGAGGGTGTTCGGCGCCGGCCTGTTTGCCGCCATGGTCGCCGTGCCCTTCCTCGTGACCAGCGCGCAGGCAAGTCCGGCCGGTGGCCGCTTCGAGGTCGACGCGACCCCCGGCACACCGGACCGGGTGAACGGTCAGCCGGTCGTCGCGGTCAACCCCGAGAACCCGGAGAACCTGGTGTACGCGTCGACGGACCACATCGTCGACGGCGCCGCACTCGTGAGGGTGGAGTGCTACGCCGCGTTCTCGACCGACGGCGGCAGGACATGGACCCGCACGGCCTGGCCGGCCGGCGACAACCCCCAGTGCGGCGACCCGTACCTGGCCGTCGACTCGAAGGGGATCTTCTACCTCGCCTGGAACCAACTGGGTTGCCCCGACGACCCGACCGGACCGATCACCGGTACCTGCAACGATGTCCCGAACGCACTCGGTGTCGCCCGGTCGACCGACGGCGGCCGCACCTGGTCGCACGCCGTCGACACGCCGGCCGTCCGCGCCGCCACGCCCCGGCTGAGGGTGGACACGGCCACTGACTACGTCTACGCGGTCGGCGCCGGCCCGGTCGGGGAGCCCGGACCGTCGGCCGTCACGGTCAGCAAGGACCACGGCCTGACCTGGACCCCGGTCGAGGAACTCCCGGACCAGCCCTTCGGCAACCAGATCGCCGTGCACAACGGCGTGCTGGCCACCGCGACTTCCGAAGTGGTCGTGGGCGGGGTCTCGGTCGACCCCGTGAACCCCGTGTTCGAGGTGAGCCGCGACGACGGGAAGACCTTTACCGCCTTCCCGGTCACCGACAGCAGCGGAAACCCGGTGTCGCCGCCCTCGGGCGACCTCGTGCCGGACACCAGGCTCCTGGCGTCGGACCCGATCCCCTGGGTCTCCGCCGACCCCACCAGGACCGACCGGTTCGCGGTCCTGCTGCCCCGGGGCGACAATCTGGAGGTGTATCTCACCGACAACGCGGGCCGGACCTGGACCGGTCCGACCGTGGTCGCGGCACCGGGCGCGTCGAAGCCCTGGATCGAGTTCGGTCCCAAGGGAGCGCTGGGCATCATGTGGCGGCACGTGGTCGACGGGCTGGTCGACACCTACTCCACGGTCTCCTTGGACGGCGGGAAGACCTTCCTCCGGACGGTGAAGGTCAACCGGACGAGCGAGCCGTACACCTTCCTCGGCAGCGGCGGTGACGAATGGTCGCGGATTCTCATCCACGGCAAGTACGCCTACGTCACCTGGTCGGACGCACGCGACGGTGGCGCTGTCGACGGCATCGTCGCCCGGGTTCCCCTGTCGCTCTACCACTGAGTTCGCACGACCCGTCGTGATCCACGGCGCCAGGCGGCATCTCCCGCCTAGGAGATGCCGCAAGGGCTTCGTCACTGACGTCAGTCGGTCACGGCGGAGTGCTGGGCGAGGACGACTTCCGCGAGCTTCACATGCGCGGCGTCCACCAGCTGGCCGTCGACGCTGGTGGCCCCCAGGCCCTCCGCCTCGGCGGCCCGATACGCCTCCAGGACCCGTCGGGCCCGCCTGACCTCGTCGTCCGTCGCCCGGAAGACCTGGTTCGCGATCCCGATCTGCGAGGGATGGATCGCCCACTTGCCGTTGAACCCCAAGGAGGCCGCCGATCGTGCGTCCTCCTCGTAACCGGCCGGGTCACGGAAGTCGGGGTAGGGGGCGTCGACGGCCGCGATGCCCGCGATGCGCGCCGCGGTGAGCACCTGCATTCGCGCGAAGTACCAGAAGTCGCCCGGATACGGCTCACGCGGACGGAAGTTGGTGTCCACCCGGGCGCCCTGGGACACCGACAGATCGCCCGCGCCGAAGATGACGGCGTCCAGACGTGTGCTCGCGGTCGCGATCTCCTCGGCGTGCGCGACCCCCGCGACGTCCTCGATGAGGACCTCCAGCCGGATCCGCCTGCCCAGTCCGAGCCGCTCCTCCAACTGGCTCAGCAGCACGTCGACCCACCAGACGTCCCGTGCGGACGTGACCTTCGGGACGATGATGGTGTCCAGGTTCTCCCCGGCCCCTTCGACCACCTCGATGATGTCTCCATGGGCCCACCTGGTGCCGATCCCGTTGATCCGTACCGCGCGGACGGTGCTGCCCCAGTCGTACCCGTTGAGCGCCTGTACGGCCTTGCCCCGGGCCTGTTCGCGCAGCGCCGGGGCCACCGCGTCCTCCAGGTCGAGGAAGACCAGGTCGGCGTCCGAGGCGGCCGCCTTGGCGAACATGTGGTCGTTGGAGGCTGGCGTGGCCAGCTCCGAGCGTCGCAAGGGAGGTGTGTTCATCGTGTCCTGGTCTCTCCTCGGGTAGGTCTCGTCCACGGTCAGGCGCGTGTGTCGTGCCGTTCCTGTGTGAACAGGTTCGCCGGGCGGTCGAGGGAGAGGTTCTCCCGCAGGGTCCGGCCCGTGTACTCGCTCCGGACGAGCCCCAGGCGGCGGAGTTCGGGCACCACCAGCCGGACGAAGTCCTCGAAGGCGCCGGGGAAGTGGGTGGCGGCCAGGACGAAGCCGTCGCAGGAGCGCGCCTCGAACCACTGCCGCATCTGCTCGGCGATCTGCGGCCCGGTGCCCACGAACCGCGGCCCCTGGAGCAGGGTGGCCCGGTGGTTCGCCAGCATGCGCAGGGTCAGTTCGCGGTCGCCGAGGTGCCGCCGCACTCCCTGGACCAGGCCGCGGATCCCGGACACCGAGTCGATGAGTTCGTCGGTGACGACATCGTCGAGCGAGTGGCCGGCGAAGTCGTGGTTGGTGACCTCGGACAGCAGGGTCAAGGACGCCATGGGATGCACGAGTTCGTCGAGGAAAAGCGCCTCCTTCTCCCGGGCGATCGCCTCCGTCTCACCGGCGATCGTGTAGACCATGGGCAGCAGCCGTACGGAGCCCGCGTCCCGCCCGGCCTCGGTGATCAGGTCCTTCTGCTCCTGGTAGTGCTCGCGCGCGATCTCCTGGCTCGGATCGGAGGTGAAGATCAGGTCGGCCCATCTGGCCGCGAACAGCCGGCCCCGGCCCGACTGCCCGGCCTGGATGATCACCGGCCGCCCCTGTGGGGTACGCGGTACGGTCAGGGGCCCGCGCACGGTGAAGTACTCACCCTGGTGGGCGACTTCGTGGACCTTCTCCGGGTCGGCGAAGATCCCGGCCGTACGGTCGGCGACGACGGCGTCGTCCTCCCACGAGTCCCAGAGCTTCGAGACGACCTCGACGAACTCCTCGGCCCGGTCGTAGCGCTTGTCGTGTTCGAGGTGTTCGTCCAGGCCGAAGTTCTGCGCTTCCGCGTCGTTCACCGAGGTCACGACGTTCCAGGCGGCCCGACCGCCGCTGAGATGGTCGAGGGTGGCGAACGTCCGCGCCACATGGAAGGGCTGGTAGTAGGTCGTGGAGTAGGTCGCGCCCAGCCCGATGTGCTCGGTGGCGCCCGCGACGGCGCCCAGCACCGTGCTCAGGTCGAGCTTGACGGGCCGCGCACCGTAGCGGACGGCGTCGGCCGGCGAGTCGCCGTAGATCGTCGGCATCGCCAGCCGGTCGTCGAAGAACATCAGGTCGAACATGCCTTCTTCCAGCACGCGCGCGATCCGCTGGTAGTAGCGCACGTCCAGGTAGTCCGCCGCCGCACTGGGATAGCGCCACGAGCCGGAGTACACGGACACGTTGGACGCCTGGAGGAATGCGACCAGGGTCATCTGGTCGCCGCGTGACGTGGTCATCGGGGCCTTTCGTGAGCCGGTGGGGCGAGGGAGTGGGTGCGGGACGGCGAACCGAGGCGAGGCGCTGTGCCGGGTCGTGTCAGGCGTCGTGTCGGGCGGTGTGCGAACGGAACACCTCGTAGGAGGGATCGGTGTCGTCCCGGCGCCCCGAGGGCGCCTCGGCGGCTTCGGTGGCGTGCGTGACCTCGCGGTAGAGGTCACCGACGTAGACTCGGTGGTCGATGGCCCAGACGCCCGCACGCCGCGACCAGCGGTCGACGTACCGGCCCCGGTGGAACAGGTCGGTGACGTGACCGTCGGCGGGGCGTGTGCGCAGCCACACCGACACATACGCCTCACTGGCGGCCGTTCCCGCCGCCTCGTCGACCTCGACGAGCGCGTTGGACACCAGGTGCGAATGGGCGGCGAGTTGGGCGTGATAGGGCCAGACGAAGTCGAGGAAGCCGGCGGCGGACCCCCGATAGGAAGGGCCGTAGTCGGCCGTGCCGTCCGGGTGCCAGACGGTGTCGGCGAGCGCGCGGTCCATGCGGTCGAGGCCGCGACAGTACCGGTACAGGACCTCCGTGATCTCCTGCTTCGCCGCGAGCCGGGTGATCGGGGTCGTCGCGGCGATCGGGGTGATCGGCGCCGGGTCGGTCCGCATGGTTCGCTCCTCGTCAAGTGGCCTAAGAACAGGGCAGGTTGACGGCGCGGCTCGGCACGGCCGGGAAGCCCCTCGATCAACATAGGAA
Organism: Streptomyces sp. NPDC001980; assembly: GCF_040296885.1. Lineage (NCBI taxonomy): Bacteria > Bacillati > Actinomycetota > Actinomycetes > Kitasatosporales > Streptomycetaceae > Streptomyces > Streptomyces sp. NPDC001980. The sequence continues at coordinate 67,172 of NZ_JBEOYD010000002.1, forward strand.
GTGCCGGGCCGGGAGCGATGTCCCGTGCCCGCTGAGCGGGATGGAAGCCGGGGACGGTACCGGTGCCCCGTTAGCGTGAGCGGTCCGTCCCATGGGCACGACGACGCGGCAACTCAGGCCCGCGGCCGGTGACTTCACCTCGGCTCCCGCGCACCGACCCCGGAGAGGCCGCACGCGGAACTCGCCCGGAGCACCACTGGACGACGCCCGACAGGAAGGCAGGGAACGCACCATGAACGCCGGACCACTGGCCGGACTCCGTGTCCTCGATGCCGCCACGCTCGCCGCAGGACCGCTCATCGCCACCTGGCTCGGCGAGCACGGCGCGGACGTCATCAAGGTCGAACAGCCCGACGGCGGTGACCCGCTCCGGCAATGGGGTGCCCAGAAGGACGGCGTCGGCCTGATGTGGAAGAGCGTGGGCCGCAACAAGAAGAGCGTCACCCTGAACCTGCGCCACGAGACCGGACGGGACCTGCTGCGCCGGCTCGCCCGCCAGTCGGACGTCGTGGTGCTGAACCTGCGCCCGTCGACCCTGCGGAAATGGCGCCTCGACCACCCGAGCCTCGCCGCGGAGAACGCCCGCCTGGTGATGGTGCACGTCACCGGCTATGGAGCGGGCGGACCGAAGTCCGACCGTCCCGGCTTCGGCACCCTCGGCGAGGCGATGAGCGGCTTCGCCCACCTCACCGGCAGCCCGGACGGCCCGCCGACCCTCCCGTCCTTCATGCTCGCCGACGGCGTCGCCGGCCTGACCGCCACCTACGCGGTGATGATGGCCCTCTACCACCGCGACGTGCACGGAGCCGACGGCCAGCTCGTCGACGTCAACCTGATCGATCCGCTGGCCCGGCTGCTGGAACAGTCGGTGCTGACCTACGACCAACTCGGCACCGTCCCCCACCGGACGGGGAACCGCTGGGACATCAGCGCCCCGCGCAACGTCTACCTCACCAAGGACGGACATTGGCTCGCCATGTCCGGCAGCGCCCCCACGATCGCCAAACGCGCCCTCCGGGCAGTGGGACGCCCCGAACTGACCGAGGACCCCCGCTTCGCCGAGGCACAGCAACGCCTGCGCCACGCCGCCGAGATCGACGCGATCATGGCCGACTGGATCGGTGCCCACACCCTGGACGACGCGATGGCCGTCTTCGAGGCGGCCGACGTCGCCGCCGCCCCCGTCTACGACGCCGCCCAACTCCTCGCCGACCCGCAGATGGTGGCCAGAGACGTCTATCAGTCCGTCCCCGACCCCCAACTCGGGTCCATGCGCGTCCAGGCACCGGTACCCCGCTTCTCGGCGACCCACGGCGGCATCAGCCACCTCGGCCCGGCCCTCGGCGAACACAACGACGAGATCTACGGCGGACTCCTCGGCCTCGACGCCGACCGGCGCCGGGAACTGTCGGAGCAGGGCGTGATCTGAGCCTTCAGCGATCCGGAACGTCAGCAACCAGAACATGCGGCGGCGGGAGGCCCCAATGAGCCAACTCGATGTGGACGCAAAGGACGTGAAGCAGATCACCGAGTCCTTCATCGACGGGGTGTCGGTCGGGACACCCGAGGTCTACGAGAACACCGACCCCTCGACCGGACAGTCCCTCGGCGAGGTGTCGAGAGGCGGCGCCGAACAGATCGACAGGGCGGTCGCCTCGGCACGCGCGGCACAGCGGGCCTGGCGCACCACGACACCGGAACAACGCGCCGACCTGCTCTGCCGGTTGGCCGACCTGATCGAGAGCCGGACGGAGGAACTCGCCCGACTGGAGAGCGAGGACTCCGGCAAACCCCTGTCCCAGGCACGCAACGACGTTCGGGTGTGCGCCCGTTACTTCCGTTTCTACGGCCGCGCGATCGACTCCTACTACGGCCTGAGCCTGCCCCTGCGCCCCGACCTCCACGTCTACACGCGCCGCGAACCCCACGGCGTCACCGGCCACATCCTTGCCTGGAACTATCCCCTGCAACTCCTCGCCCGTGGCGTCGCCCCCGCCCTCGCGACCGGCAACTGCGCCGTGGTGAAGCCGGCCGACGAGACACCGCGCACTGCGGTCGCCGTGGCCGGGCTCGCGATTCAAGCGGGCCTGCCTCAGGGGGTGTTCAACGTCGTGACCGGGCTCGGCGCCGAGGCCGGTGCCGCGCTGGCGGCCCATCCCGGCATCGACCATCTGGGCTTCGTCGGCTCCACCCGGGTCGGCGCCCTCGTGGCCACGGCCACCGCCGAGCGGGTGTCACCGGTGACGCTCGAACTCGGCGGCAAATCCGCCCACTTGGTGTTCCCCGACGCCGACATCGAGAAGGCGGCCCAGGTCGCGGCTGCCGCGATCCTGCAGAACGCCGGGCAGACGTGCTCGGCGGGATCACGCGTCCTCGTCCACGAGAGCGTGCACGCCGAAGTGGTGGAGCGCATCGCGGCGCACTTCGCCGAGGTGACGATAGGCCGGGGCCTCGACGACCCCGACCTCGGCCCGCTCGTCTCGCGCAAGCAGCAGGACCGGGTACGCGGCTATGTACGGTCGGCCGGCACCGGCGAGATCGTCTTCGGCGGTTCGGTGGCCGAGCCCGAAGGACTGGCGGAGGGCGCCTACTTCACGCCGACACTGATCGACGGAGTGGACCCGGCGGCTCCGATCGCCCAGGAGGAGATCTTCGGCCCCGTACTCACCACGATGCGGTTCTCGACCGAGGAGGAGGCCCTCGCCCTGGCGAACGGCACCGACTACGCCCTGCTCGGTGCCGTGTGGACCAGGGACCTGAGCCGGGCCCACCGGGTCGCCGCGGAGGTCGAGGCGGGCCAGGTCTATGTGAACACCTACGGCGCCGGCGGCGGCGTGGAACTCCCCTTCGGCGGGTTCCGCAAGTCCGGCTACGGCCGCGAAAAGGGTGTGGAGGCCCTCGACAGCTGCACCGCGACGAAGACGATCGTCGTGCAGCTCTGAGGGGGCGCTCGGACCGCCGTTGTCTCCGCGCGGACGTGCGGGGGCCGCTGCCCGAACCCCCGATGTCAGTGGGGCCGCGTACCTTTCCGATTGACCGCCCACCGGGGCGGCGAGGGAGGGGACGGGGCATGGAGTGGAGCGGGGACGCCCGGCTGGCGGCCGGGCCGGAGGCCACCCGGTATCTGGAGACGGCGTTCACACCAGGAGCCCATCTGGGGACGGTGTACGACGATCCGGAAACGCCCGTCGTCGTCACGGGCATCGAGGAGGTGACCACCATCCGCATCCCCAGTGGCCGCCTCGTCGTGGACGCGCCGTGGCACGACGACGAGATCTGGGAGTACGAGCGGGGGCTGCCCACGAGGCCCCCGAGGGAGCTGGCCGCGCGGATTCCGCCGGGCACCTACCGGGTGGAGTTCTCGTGGACGGCGGGGCCGTACGAGTTCATGGGTGAGCACTTCGACGGCGTCGAGTGCGCCGCGACTCGGCTGTGCGTCAGCGACGATCCCGTGGCCGGATGGGAGATGGGCCTGGGAGTCGACGACGACCTCGACGGGCTTGAGCCGGGCGAGCGGGTCGAGTTCGGCTCCGACGCCAATATCGGCTGCTTCGCCGACGCCGGCGCGTGGCCGACGTTGAGCGCGCCGTTTCGCACGTACAAGGACGGCAGATCGGCGCCGCGCGACAGCGAGCGGCTGTCCGACTCGTACGAGCGGATACGCGACGAGTCGCACCAGGCCGACCTGGTCACGTTCCCGGCGGAGTCGGGCGGCGTCGTCTGGCTGGGCCGCACCAGAACCGGCGAGGTGGCCTCGATCGTCGTCACCAGCGGCATGCCGGGCGCGAAGGCCTGAGACGGGGCTAGGAGTCGCTCCAGCGGACCGGGTGACCGGACGGATCCGTGGTGAGCCAGGTGCCGTCCCCGAGAGGCTGGACGTCGTAGGGGTTGTCCGTGCGCGCGTCGAACTCGGTTCCGACCTGGCCGGAGCGCACATCCACCCGGTAGTGCCGGAACCATTCCTCCTCGTCCTCGGTCTCGCCGCCGAGGGCGACGACGACGGTGTCCGGGTTCAGATAGCCGCCGCTCCATTCGACGTAGACCTCGTCGGGATCGTGTCCGAACGCCTCGACGGAGAGCGTGAACCTCATCTCGCCGTGGGGATAGGCGTGGAGGGCGACATCGGCCTGCTCGTGGTGAACGGTCATGAACTCGTGCCCGTCGGGCGACAGGGCGATGAGACACCGGTCGTCCCACGGATAGGCGACGAGATCCATCCGGCTCCCGGTCAGCGAAGCACGGAAGATCACCGAGCCGTCCTGTCCTTCGCCCACGTCGAGGAGGACCTCGTCGCCCGCCGGGTGCAGCAGGTGCTGCCCGCCGTGCCCGACGGTCGGCAGTTCGGCCTGTGCGAGGACCGCCCCGGTCCCGGCGTCCAGGGCGACCCACTGGTCGGGTCGCTTGCGGCCCGCCATGGCGTCGGGCCGGTAGGCCCACACGACGAGTTCGTCGGACGACAGCACACAGGCGGGCCGGTGTCCATGCCGCTGCTCCGACCGTGGCTCGAACCGCGACCGCCAGACCTCCGTCCCGTCCGCCGTCACGCAGACGACCGCGTCGAGAGTCGTGTAGTAGGCGCGCCGAAGGCCGACGGAGACGGCGTGGCCGACGACGTCGTCGCCGGGGGACGGCCGGCAGACCATGGCCGGCGACAGCAGGCCCCTGTCGTCGCCGGCCAGGTCATAGGCGCAGACGCGCCCGTCGACGAGCCGTGTGATCGTCGACGGGGGACGAGGTGAGGGAGCCATGCCCCGGAGGCTAGCGTCCTGCGGTTCTTCGACCGTCAGGGGGGATCGCCCACGTACTCGTCCACCCGGCGGCGCAGCAGCCAACGCCCCGCCGTCTCCTCGAACGTGTCGTGATAGCGCGCCACGATGGCGACGGACCAGGCGGAACCGGCGCGGACGAGCATCACCACGTCGCTGGTCGCCTTCGCCGTGCGGTCGTCCCACTTCGTCAGGAGCGTGTTGCCGACGAGGTGGCGCTGCGGCCGGTCCGGATCCGGCCGCCACCCCGGACGGGAGAACGCCTCACGGATGGCGTCGGCACCCACCAGGGGCTCGAAGCCGGGTATCTCGACCACGCCGTCCGGCAGGTACAGCGCGACCATGTCCTCGGTACGGCCCTCGTCCTGGGCGTGGGCGTGCGCGGCGATGGTCGCTCGCACGCCCGCGCTCACCTCGGCGAATTCCGCCACGGCCGGCCCTACTTGATGGCGATCGGAGTGATGGGGGAGCCGACGGAGCCCGTCACCTTCAGCCCCGGGGCGCAGAACAGCATGTCCCACACGCCGTCCTCCTCGCAGTCCGCGGCCAACTCCTCGAAGTTGAACATCTCGCCGAGGGTGAGGCCCATGTCCCGGATCACCACCTGGTGGAACGGGATCGTCGCGCCCTTGACGGGACTGGGCCACACCTCGCCGGAGTGGTTGTCCATCGCGAGCGCCGCGACCTCGCGTTCGTACAGCCAGTTGCAGGTGTCGAGGCAGGGCCCGGGGGCGTTGCCGAGGAAGTGTTCGCGGTCACCCTCCAGGAACCACTGGTAGGAGCCGGTGCGCAGCAGCACGATGTCGCCGGTCCCGACGCGCACGCCCTGCCGTTCCTCGGCGGCCAGCAGGTCGGCCTCCGTGATCTCGTACGAGTCCTCCAGCCGGTCCACGCCCTTCAGCCGCGCGATGTCGAGCAGGACCCCGCGGGAGATCAGCCGGTCGACGGCCTTGTGGAACGAGTTGCGGCCGGCACCCTGGAAGTTGTTGACCGCGGCGGCCGGCACGTTGTTGTAGAAGGTGCCGCCGTAGCCCGCGTGGGCCAGCCCGTCCCACTGGGTGGCGGCCTGCAGACCGGTGACGATCATGTCGTCGGCGGAGATCAGACCGTCCTGGGAGAACGCGGTGTCGGACGGCAGCAGCGTCATGACGTGGATCGGGTTGTTGCGGAAACCCCCGGACTTGAAAGGCCCGTTGCTGTCGAACGCCATGCCCAGGTCGAACGCCTTGCCCGTACGGACGAGTTGCGCGGCCTCGACGCGCTTCTGCGGGGTCACGAAGTTCAGGGTGCCGATCTCGTCGTCGTCTCCCCAACGACCCCAGTTGTTGAGCTTCTTGCCGAGTTCGTGATGGGGCCAGACCTTCTCTGCGCTCACGCTTCTCCCTCTTCTCCTTGCCGATGTGCCATGTAACGGCTGACGCATTCCATGAGGTCGCGGGGAACGTGGTATCCGGAGTGGTCCTTGATCCGGTCCAGGTTCCCGGCGATGTCCTCGGTCGTGACTTTGAGCGGGTCGGCGGGCAGATAGCCCTCGGTGACCCCGACGAAGAGGTGCGCGAAACGTCCGGCTCCGGCGAGGAACACCTCGCCGCTCACGTCGCACGCCTCGTGGGCGAGATACGCCACCATGGGCGCGACAAGCGTGGGATCCAGCACGCCGCCACCGGGCTGGCGCTGTTCGCGCAGCGCGTCCATGCCCTCCGAGGGGCCGCCGCCCATCCGCGTCATGGCGTTGGGGGCGATCACGTTGACCTTGATGTCGTGGCCGCCGGCCGAGGCCGCCATGCTGCGGGCCATCCCGATCATCGCCGCCTTGGCGGTGGCGTAACCGAGGTTGTCCGGGAGCCCGAACATTCCGATCGAGCCGGTCAGCACGACCCGGCCGTAGTTCCGCTCCAGCATGTACGGCCAGGCGGCGCGTGTGGTGTGGAAGGCTCCGAGGACGTGCACCGCCAGGTGGCTTTCGATGTTCGCGGCGTCGATGTCCGGCAGCCCGGCGAACCGTACGTTGCCGGCGTTGTTGACGACGATGTCGATCCGCCCGAAGGCCTCGACGGCGGCTTCGACGGGCCGCCGTCCGCCGTCCGTGGTGGAGATGTCACTCGTGTCGGCGATCGCCGTACCGCCGGCGTCGTTGATCTCCGCGGCGACGGCCTCGGCGGGACCGCTGTCGGAACCGAAACCCTCCATCGAGCCGCCCAGGTCGTTCACGACGACCTTCGCGCCCAGTTCACCGAGGAGCAGGGCGTAGGCCCGCCCGATCCCGCGTCCGGCGCCGGTGACCACCGCGACGCGATCGTCGAATAGGTGTTGCCGCATGACCATGCCTTCCGGTTCAGGAAAGGAAGCGGGAGTATTTCGACTGGAGGACCTCGCCCATGAACTCGCGCAACTTCGGGCGTCCGCCTGGATTCAGCAGGAAGCTCTTGGGCTTCCCGGCGATGTTGGAACCGAAGAAATAACTGTGCTCACCGAACGGGGAATACACGGCGAGTTCCGCGACCATGGCGTTCCAGCCGGCTTCCGTGTCGGCGGGGACCTCGATCACCCGGTGGCCGTGATCGCGCAGGTACTCGATCGCGTCGGCGATGAAGTTCACCTGGTCCTCGGCGTACCGAGGGTTGTTGCCGGCCGCACCGTGCGGGCCGCCCGGAAAGAAGAAGTTCGGAAAGCCATGGCTCATGAGCCCGAGGAACGTGCGCGGACCGTCGGCCCAGTACTCCTCCAGGGCCCGCCCGCCGCGGCCGCGCACCCCCATCCGGTTCAGGGCGCCGGTGCCGAAGTCGAACCCCGACGCCCAGACGATGACGTCGAACTCGCGCAGCCCGTCGGCCGTTTCGATGCCGGTCTCTGTGACCCGGACGAACGGGTTCTCCCGCAGATCGACGAAGCTCACCTTCGGATCGTTGTAGACCTCGAAGTAGCCGGTCACGAAGGGCGGCCGCTTCCCGGCCCAGCCGTGGTCGGAGGGGATGAGCCGCTCGGCCGTCGCCGGGTCCTCGACGATGCCGCGGACCTTCTCGGCCATGAAGGCGCACCAGTCGTCGTTGGCGGCCTTGTCCGTGAGCATGTCGGCGTAGTGACTGATCACCTTGGCGAAGCCCGGGCTGTGCCACATCCGGTCGTGGAACTCCCACCGTTCGGGCTTGGAGTCCTCGAAGGCCCTGCGGTCACGCGGCTGGTGCAGGAACCCGCTCGCTGAGGCGTTCAGGTTCTCCCGTAACTGCTCGAAATCGACCCTCAGTTGGGCCTGTTGCTCGGCCGTGATCGGCTCGTTGTTCAGCGGGGTGCACCAGTTGGGTGAGCGCTGATAGACCGTCAGGGAGGCGACGTCCGCGAGGATGGCGGGGATCACCTGGACGCCGCTGGAACCGGTGCCGACCACCGCGACCCGCTTGCCCGCGAAGTCGACGGGAGTGTCGGGCCACAGGCCGGTGTGGTGGGCCACGCCCCTGAAGTCTTCGCGGCCGGGTACCTCGGGGAAGACCGGTACCGACAGCACACCGGTGGCCGCGACCACGAACCGCGCCCGCACCTCGGTGCCGTCGGCCGCCCGCACCAGCCAGGTGGCCGAAGTCTCGTCGAACAGCACGGAGTTGACCCGCGCCCCGAACCGGATGCGGCTGCGCAGGTCCAACTTGTCGACGGCGTAGTTGAAGTACCGCTCGTTCTCCGGCTGCCCGGCGAACCGCTCGCACCACTCCCAGCCCTCGAACAGCTCCTTCGAGAACAGATAGCCGTAGGTGTAGCTCTCCGAGTCGAGGCGCGCGCCCGGATACCGGTTCCAGTGCCACACCCCGCCGACCCCCTGGCCGGCCTCCAGCAGCAGCGCGGAGAGTCCTGCGTCGAGGGCCCGCTTCAGCTGATGGATCCCGGTCACACCGGCACCGATGACCAGCAGGTCGACATCGGCGTCCACGGTGGCCCGGCTCTCGTCCCCGGCAGGGACTGCCAATGCACTCACCCCCTGCGCGGATCGCCGGCCGTCAGCCTGGTGGTGAAGCCCCAGGGAATGCCGAGGCCGGTCGCGGCGTCGGTGACGAGCGTGTCGCTCGTGCGCGTGCGTATCCCCACGCCCTGCGCGTCCAGATGGCGTGCGACGCGGTCGAGGTCGGCGACCTTCCAGGTGATCGAGTGGTACGTGTCGTTCGGCGCCCCGGTGGCCCAGTCGGCGTGGGCCGGGGTGCCGTCGTCGGGGACCGTGTACTCGAAGACCGCGTCGGCCAGGTGGACGTAGGTGCTCTGCGCGCCCAGCACCTCGTTGCGTCCCGTGTGGATGACCGTCCCGCCCAGGCCGTCGACCATCACGCGCAGGGCTCGGTCGACGCGGTCGGTCAGCACGGTGTGGTGCGAGCAGCGCTCGATGCCGAGCGGGTCGTCCTCGGACACCGGCGGCAGCTGCCAGTCCGGGGCCAGCCGGTGGTCCAGAGGGAACGGGATCTGCGGCAGGAACTCGTAGCGCAGGCCCGCGTCCTCGGGCACGGTGAAGAAGATCGGCATCGGGGAGTTGGGCGCGGTCGGGGGATCGTCTCCCTCGGCGACCTCGTCGAGCTGACCGACCATGCCGATGCCGAGCTCCTTGAGCGCGCGATAGGCGTCAGCGATGCCGTCCACGTACCAGCCGAACCCCTTGAGGTGCGGCTTGTCGACCGCGGCGTAGCGCTGGACGCCCTGGAGGACGTAGCGCTTCGGGTCGATCGTGTCGAACAGGACGTCGTTGATCGGCGTGAACGTCGAGTAGTCGGTCGGATAGCCCTCACTGACGGGGGCGCCCCGCATCATCTCGGCCATCGGCCGGCTGGGCCGCCCGAAGACGCGCTCGAACCACGCCTCGGCCTCGCGGAGATCGGTCACATGATGGCTGGGGTGGTACAGCCGGGTCACACGAAAGCCGCCGTCGGTCATGGCGGTCCTCCCTCTCTCAGGTCTGTCGTACGAGCCGTGCGGGGCCGGCGGTCACCAGGCGACGGGCAGTTCGTAGATGCCGTAGGCCTGCGAGTCCTCCTTGAACGCCAGGTCCTCCAGCCCGGCCGCCAGCCGCAACGTGGGGATCCGGCGGAACAGGGTGCCGAAGACCACCTGGAGTTCGATGCGGGCCAGCTGCTGTCCGACGCACTGGTGGGGGCCCCAGCCGAACGCGAGATGGTGGCCCGCGGCGCGGTCCAGGGTCAGCACCTCGGGGTCGGGGAACGCCTCGGGGTCCCAGTTCGCCGCCGGCAGACTGGCGATGACCCCCTCACCCGCGCGGATCGTCACCCCCTCGAACTCGACGTCCTCGACGACCGCCCGGCGGGCCAGCAGATGGGCGATGGTCAGATAGCGCAGCAGCTCCTCGACGGCCTTCGCCACGTAGTCGGGGTCGCCGGAGTTCTCGCGCAGGGCGGCGAGCTGGTCCGGGTTCCGGAGCGGCAGCGCCGTCCCCAGCGTGATCATGTTGGCGCTCGTGTCGTGACCCGCGACCAGCAGGATGTGGCCCAGCGGCGCGGCTTCCTCCAGCGAGAGCTCACCGGCCTTGATCCGCGCCCCCAGGTCCGAGAGCACGTCCTCGGCCGGGTCGTCCATCTTGGCTTCGATGAGCTTGGCGATGTACGCGCGCAGAGCGCTCCCCGTGGCCGCGTTCTCCTCGGGGGTCTTGTGCACCGCGTTGGTGACACCCGCGTGCTTCTGGAAGAAGGCGTGGTCCTCGTACGGCACCCCGAGCAGCTCGCAAATCATCAGCGACGGCAGGGGCAGGGAGAGGGCCTCGTTCAGCTCGGTCGGGTTGGGGCCGTCCAGCATCCTGTCGATGAGGTCGTCGGTGATCTGCTGGATCGCCGGCTGAAGCTTCCGCATCCGGTGCCGGGTGAAGGAACTGGTCAGCATCCTCCGCCAGCGGGAGTGCTCGGCGCCGTCGGTGTTGTTGATCGACGGCTGCATCTCGTCCGCGTGCGCCTTCATGGCCGCCGTGGTGTGCGGGTATCCCGGCGCGCCGATGTTCGCGCTCATCCTCGGATCGGCGAGGAACGCGCGCTGGGCGGCGTGAGAGAGGACCAGCCACGGGGTGGTGCCGTCCCAGCTGCGCACGCGCATCACCGGCTTGCCGGCGTCACGGAGTCCCAGCAGGTCGGGTGGGGGAGCGAAGGGGCAGGTGCCCGACCTCGGCGCCGGGAACTGCGGCGGTTCCTCCGTCGCTTCGGTGTCCGTCACGGTCTCTGTCATGGTCGTCCCTTGCCTGTGGCGTTGTTCGTGGCGTTGTTCGTGGCCTTGTGCGTGGCCGCTCAGACGAAGTAGCGGCCGCCGTTGACGCTGAGGGTCTGTCCCGTCACGTATCCGGCCTCGTCGGACGCGAGGTAGGCGACGGCGTAGGCGATCTCGTCGGGACGCCCGGCCCGTTTCATGGGCATGGTCGCGCCGAGCGCGTCGGGGTCGAATCCCTCGCGGAGCAGGGGCGTGTCGATGAGGCTCGGCGCCACGTTGTTGACCGTGATTCCGGTGTCGGCGAGTTCCAGGGCGAGCGCCTTGGTCAGGCCGATCACCCCGCCCTTGGACGCCGCGTAGTGGGACACCGCGGGACCGCCGGTCTGGGCGGACGAGGACGAGATGTTGACGATGCGTCCGTGCCCCGCCGTCAGCATGTCGGGCACGAGGGCTCGCGTGACCAGGAAGGGGCCTTTGAGGTTGATGCGGATCATCCGGTCCCAGGTCTCCTCGGTGAGATCGGGGAACGGCACGTAGTTGGTGATACCGGCGTTGTTGACCAGGACGGTGACCGGGCCGAGTTCCGCGTGCGTCTGCTCCGCCGCGGCCGCGACGGCCGTGGCCTCGGCCGCGTCGCCGACGACCGCCACCGCCTTGCCGCCCGCCTCGCCGATCGCGTCGGCCGTCTCGCGGGCCCCCGTGCCGTCCAGGTCCCACACGGCGACCGTCGCGCCCTGGGCGGCGAGCACCAGGGCGATCGCCCGTCCGATACCTCGGCCGCCACCGGTGACGACCGCGTTTCTTCCGCTCAGTGACATCATTCAGGACTCCAGGTAGGGGCTACTGCTTCGGTTCTGCGGGGATGTCACCCCTCGCATCGCCGGGTGCCGGACCCAGTGCCTTCCGGGCGGCCTTTCGTGCGGCCACGGCCCGGGGAAAGCCCGCGTATCCGGCCGAGTGGTACAGGACTTCGGCGATCTCGTCTTCCGTCAGCCCGTTGTTCAGCCCTATCCGGACATGGCTGCCGAGTTCGTCCTCGGCGCCCAGTGCGATCAGAATCCCCAGCGTGACCAGGCTGCGGTCCCGTCGTGCCAGACCCTCGCGCGACCAGAGCTCGGCCCAGACGCTGACCAGGCCGATCTCCACGAGGTCCGCACCCACACCTTCGTCACGCAGGTCGACGTCCTCGGCGAGGGGGGTGTTGACGACCGAGGACATCGTTCGGAGTCCGAGTCCGCGCAACTCGGCCGCTGCCGTGGGATTTACCGGGGATTCTCCGTGCGTCCCGCTCACCGGGACGGACTTTCTGTTGCCTGCACTCGCCACACCCTTCTCTCGGCCACGTCTCGGGGAATCGCGGCAACCGGAGGTGCTTCGGCGCTCCGGGCCGTCCGTGGCAATCGGATTACGTATACAGATAGGTGAAATTAGCTAGCTGATTGAACCGTATGTGAAGGGGGGTGGATACGGCAATGCCCTGGACGCGGGAGCGAGGACCGCTCCGTGGTGTAGCGGGCTACACCACGGATACGGGAGGGCGCTCCCTCGTGGCTCCGCCCGCCTCACGGAAGGGTGAGGTGTGGAGACGGACGCTTCCCTGAACCCACTGTGAACAGGGCGGACTTTCCCATGCCGAGGCGATTCCGGCTCCATGCGCAATGCCGGAACCGCTGATGTGGAGGCTTCCCTCGTCATGGCAACTGTCCTGTATCACCTGGGCCGCGCGGCCTTTCGATGGCGATGGTTCGTCGTCGTCCTGTGGGTGGCGGTGCTTGGCTCCGTCGGATTCGCCGCGTCCAAGGCGCCCGCAGCCGCCGACGAAGGTTTCACGATGCCCGGGATCGAGTCCCAGAAGGCGTTCGACCTGATGGAGCAGCGCTTCCCCGGGACCACGGCCGACGGGGCGAGCGCGCGCATCGTGTTCATCGCCCCGAGCGGGGAGAAGGTGACCGCGGCCGGCAACCGGGCCGCGATCGAGAAGCTCGTCGACGAGGCGGTCGACGGCTCACAGGTCGCCGCCGCCGTCGACCCCTTCCAGGCCAAGGCCGTCAGCGAGGACGGTACGACGGCGTACGCGACCGTCTCCTTCAAGGCGACGGCCGATGACCTCACCGACGCGAGCAAGAAGCACCTGGAGTCCGCCATCGACGTGGCCCGGCAGGCGGGCCTGCGGGTGGAGGTCGGCGGCGACGCGCTGGCGACCCAGCCCGCGGCCGGCGGACCGGCCGAGGTGATCGGCATCGCCGTCGCCGCCGTCGTCCTGCTGATCACGTTCGGATCCCTCGCCGCCGCCGGTCTGCCGCTGCTGGCCGCGATCATCGGCGTGGCCGTCGGCATGACCGGGATCATGGCCCTGTCCCAGACCTTCGGACTGTCGGAGAACACCGGCACGCTCGCCACCATGCTGGGCCTGGCCTGCGGCATCGACTACGCCCTGTTCGTCGTCTCCCGCTACCGCGAGGAACGCGCCAAGGGCCACGTACCCCGGGAGGCGGCGGGTCTCGCCGCCGGCACGGCCGGCTCCGCGGTCGTCTTCGCCGGGCTCACCGTCGTCATCGCGCTGGCCGGTCTCTGGGTCGTCGGTATCCCGATGCTCACCAAGATGGGGCTGGCCGCCGCCGGCGCGGTCCTCGTCGCCGTGCTGATCTGCCTGACCCTGGTCCCGGCGGTCCTGGGCTTCTGGCCGAACGCCGTGCTCTCGCGCGGCGCCCGCAAGAACTCCAGGCGGTACCGCAGGCAGCAGCGGAAGACCGACAACGGCGGCTCGCGCTGGGCCAGGGCCGTCGTCCGCCTGCCGCTACCGGTGCTCCTGCTGGGCGTCGTGGGCCTGGGCGCGGTCGCCACACCGGTGATGGACCTTCAGCTCGGCATGCCGGGCGACGAGGCCAAGCCCACCTCCACCACCGAGCGCCGCGCCTACGACGCGCTCGCCGAGGGTTTCGGCCCCGGCTTCAACGGCCCCCTGACGATCGTCGTCGACGCCAAGGGTTCCGACGACCCGAAGGCGAACGTGGCCACGATCACGAAGGACATCGCCGCCACCAGGGGCGTCGTCTCCGTCTCGGCCGCCCGCTTCAACCAGGCCGGTGACACCGCGGTGTTCTCCGCCACGCCCGCCACGAGCCCGACCGACCAGAAGACCAAGGACCTCGTCAAGACCATCCGGGACGAGCGCCCCGGCATCGAGAAGGACGCGGGCGTGTCCTTCGAGGTGACCGGCAAGACCGCCCTGGACATCGACGTCGCCGGGAAGGTGCAGGCCTCGCTGGTGCCGTATCTCGCGGTGGTGGTCTCGCTCGCCGTCGTGCTCCTGCTGCTGGTCTTCCGCTCCCTGCTGGTGCCTCTGAAGGCGGCCTTCGGGTTCCTGCTCTCCGTCCTCGCGGCCCTCGGCGCGGTCGTCGCGGTCTTCCAGCAGGGTCATGGCGCGGCCCTCCTGGGCGTGGAGTCCACCGGCCCGATCATGAGCATGATGCCGATCTTCCTGGTGGGCATCGTCTTCGGCCTGGCGATGGACTACGAGGTCTTCCTGGTCTCGCGGATGCGCGAGGCGTACGTCCACGGCGAGGAGCCCAAGCAGGCGATCGTCTCGGGCTTCCGCCACAGCGCCCGCGTGGTCGTGGCCGCGGCGCTGATCATGATCGCGGTGTTCTCCGGCTTCATCGGCGCCGACGAGTCGATGATCAAGATGATCGGTTTCGGACTGGCCGTCGCGGTCCTCTTCGACGCCTTCGTCGTCCGCATGGCGATCGTCCCGGCCATCCTCGCCCTGCTCGGCCACAAGGCCTGGTACCTGCCGAAGTGGCTGGCCCGGCTGCTGCCGAACATCGATGTCGAAGGCGAGAAGCTGAGCCGAAAGGTGCCCGTCCCGACCGCCGGGACGACCGACGAGTCACCCTCCGTGGAGCCCGTCGGGGCCCGCTGAGCCGGGGAGGGGCCGCCAGCACGCGGCGGCCCCTCCGCTGCCTTCACCTGCGGCTCGTGCACAGCCGGCCGGGGATTGGGCGGCCACGGCATGGGCGGTGGGTGCCGCGCGTGCTGAGGTCGTCCCTCCGGACGTTCAGGCCTGCGGTGTGTGGGCCAGGTAGGCCAGGACGGCGAGGACCCGGCGGTGGCCGCTGTCGCTCTGCGGCAGGCCCAGTTTCAGGAAGACGTTGCCGATGTGCTTGTGGACGGCACGTTCGGTGACGACCAGAGTCCGGGCGATGGTCGCGTTGTCATGGCCCTCCGCCATCAGCTTCAGCACCTCCCGCTCGCGCGGGGTGAGCGAGTCCAGCGGCGAGTTCCTGCGCCGGGTGAGGAGCTCGGCGACGACCTCGGGGTCCAGTGCGGTGCCGCCCGCCGCGACCCGCTCCAGTGCGTCGAGGAACTCGTCGACGCGGCCCACCCGGTCCTTGAGGAGATAGCCGATCCCGTTGGTGCCCCCGCTCAGGAGCTCGGCGGCGTACGACTCCTCGACGTACTGGGAGAGCACCAGCACCGGCAGGCCGGGAATCGCCTGCCGTGCTTCGAGCGCCGCGCGCAGACCCTCGTCCCTGAAAGCGGGCGGCATCCGTACGTCGAGCAGGGCGATGTCCGGCCGGTGTGCCAGCAGCGCGGGCATGATCTCGGGGCCACTGCCGGCGACGGCGGCGACCTCGTGCCCGGCCGAGGTCAGCAGGAGGACCAGTCCCTCCCGCAGGAGGGCGTTGTCCTCGGCGATCACCACACGCACGGCAGCTCCACTTCGATCACGGTCGGGCCCCCGACGGGGCTGGACACATTCATGGTTCCGTCGAGAGCGGCGACCCGTCGCCGCATGCCGGGCAGCCCCGAGCCGGCGGTCTCTCCCCCAGAGCCGAATGCCTGGGAGGTACCCCCAGCACCGCCACGGCCCTCGTCCCGGACTCGGACGCGCAGCCCGCGCCGGGCCCGGACCAGCCGGACCTCGGCGCGGGTGACCCCGCTGTACTTGGCCACGTTGGTGAGCGCCTCGGCCACCACGAAGTAGGCCGCCGCCTCCACGGCCGCGGGTGCCCGCACCCCTTGGTCCAGGCCGCCGTCGTCCAGGGCGACCTGCAGTCCTCCCCCACTCTCGGCTTCGCTCGAGCGGGGGGACCCCCACCTCGCCGCCAGTGCCCGCAGCGCGCCGGCCAGGCCGCGGTCGGTCAGGATCGGCGGATGGATGCCGCGTACGACGTTCCGCAACTCCGCCAGCGCCTTCTCGGCCTGTTCCTGGGCCTCGTCCAACAGCTTGAGCGCGGTCTCCGGGTCACGGCCGTAGGCGCGTTTGGCGAGCCCGATCCGCATGGACAGCGCCACGAGTTGCGCCTGCGCCCCGTCGTGCAGATCGCGTTCGATGCGGCGCAGTTCGGCGCCGTGTGCGGCGATCGCGTCGGCCCGCGTCCGGGCCAGCCGTTCCACCCGGGCCGTCAGCAGCGCCTCCGGGGACGGCTTGAGCAGGGCGGTCGACCAGTCGGCCTCCAGGTCCGCGAGCCGCACGATCAGCGGCAGCACGACCGCCTTCCGGCGCAGCAGGCCGCACCACACGCCGTCGACGACCAGTCCCACCGGCCACAGCGGTACGGCGAGGGCGAGCAGGGCGCCGTAGAACCAGTAGGCCACCATCCACCGCAGATCCCTGCGGGTGCCGGTATCCCGTACCGCGGTGGCCACCCGCTCGCGCACCGTCCCGGTCAGGGGGCGGTACACCTCGGGGATCTTCACGCCGGTCCAGTCGGCGGTGAGGTTCCGCTTGGCCCCCGCGATCCGCCGGACGAGCAGGACCGTCTCGGGCAGCAGCCAGATACCGACCAGTGTCAACGTACCGACGGCGGTGATCAGCAGCACGGTGATGAAGATCCACGTGCCGAACGCCGTGAGCGCCGTCAGAAAGAGGTGGGTTGTGGCCCTCCCGGCGCGCTGCACCGATTTCCACATGGCAGGAAGCTAAATGATTCAGTTGAGTCAGGCAAATACCGGTTGTGGCAGGCGAGTTCCCGTGCACCTCCTTCGCTGCCCGTCGGGTGCCCGTCGCGTGTCCGTCCGGTGCGGTCCGAGGGTGTAGTGGGCTACACCCTCGGTTCGGGAGTCCGCTCCCGTGTCCCGACGGGTGAACGACGGAATCGTGGCACTGCGATCCGCTACCCGCGTTCACCCGACCACCGGCTCCACCCACACGCACCGCCCGGTACGAGGAAGGGACACACCCATGACCGCACGCCGCCACCATCGCGTCACTGCCGTCGCCACCGCCGCAGCCGCTGTCGCGCTCACCGCGACACTCGCCGCAGGGTGCGAGTTCGGCGATTCGCCGGACTGCCTCTCCAGCGCCGGCACCGTCGCCGACAGCGTCACCGCCATCCACAGAGCGGGTGCGGACGCGATCGAGGACCCCACGCGGACCCAGGAGTCCATCGACACCATCGAGAAGAATCTCGACAAGATCAACGACAGGACGGACGACAACAAGGTCGCCGATGCGGTCGACGACCTGAACAAGGCCATCGCGAACTACAACAAGGCCATCCTGAACGGCGACACCGACCCGGACAGCAGCAAGATCGACGCGGCGGCCGATCAGCTGAAGGACATCTGCACGTCGTGAACGGGTGCCCCGGACACGGCCGCCTGCGAGACACTCGTCCTCAGTGACAGGTGTCTTTCAATGAGGAGTGACGCATGACCACGGTAGGTATCGCCACCGGCGCCGCCAGCGGGACGGGAGAGGCATGCGCCAGGCGCCTCGCCGACGTGGTGGATGTGCTGTTGCTCGCCGACGGGAACGAAGCGGCGGTGGCCGCGGTCGCGAAGGACCTGTCCGGCCACGGGAAGCGGGCCCTCGTCGAGCCCTTCGCGGTCGATGTCACCGACCGGGAAGACCTCGCCCGGCTCGCCGACCGGGTCAGGGCGGCCGGCACGCTCCGGGCCGTCGCGCACGCCTACAGCATCCCGCCCGAGGAAACCGACTGGCGCCGGATCATCGAGGCCGACTTCGTCGCGGCGGCGCTGCTCACCGAGACGCTCCGGCCACTCGCCACGGCCGGCACGGCGTTCGTCTACCTGGCCTCCGTGTCTCCGCTGATCGCGCACATCGAGCCCGACCCGGCGGTGGCGGCCGTCCTGGACGATCCGTTGCAGGAGGACTTCCTCGACCGTATCCGGGAGGTGGTCGGTCCCGCCGTCGAGGATCCGGCCTGGGCGTACCCGTGGGCCACGTACGGTGTGCACCGCCTGACCCGCGCGGAGGCCGTACGGTTCGGCCCCGTGGGCGCCCGCGTGTGCTCGCTGTCGCCGGGTGCGATCGACACCCCGGAGACTCGGCTGGAGGCGGCACGGTACGCATCGATTCGACAGCTCATCGAGCGCACGCCACTGGGCCGCGTCGGCCGGTACGAGGAGGTCGCCGCCGTCGCGGCTTTCCTGCTGTCGGACGAGGCGAGCTTCGTGAACGGCGTCGACATCGTCGTCGACGGCGGCCTGTGCGCCTCGCTGCGGGACGACTGACGTCGGAGGAGGCGCGCTACGACCGGTGCGGGACGACGCGTCCCGCACCGGCACTTCCGGCGGGCGACGTCGGGGCAGTGACCCGCTTGGGTCGCCGTGCGCTCGGCGGGGCGACCGGCGCGCCTGTCATCAGCCGGCGGTGGCCTCCCACTCGGCCTCGGGGTCGAGTGGCAGCCCGGGCCGGTCGCGCTTGAACTCCTGTGCCTGTTTCTCGACCTTGGGCAGGGCGTGATCAGGCGCGCCGAAGCCGCGGAACAGGGTCGCGCAGTACTCATGGGACAGGAACTGCGCGTCCCACTGCCCGTCCGGCTTCACCCACTGGTACGTGTGGTTGTGCAGGTTGAGGAACTGGAGGGTGGCCAACCGGGGCGACATGGTGCGGAACATGCCCTGCTCCATGGCCTGCGAGAGCAGGTCCGAGATCAACTGCTCGAAGTCGGAACGCTGGGCGAGCAGGGTCTTGAGCTCGTCGCCGCTGAGACTGCGATAGTCGTGTTCGTAGACCCAGATGTGGTCGAGCCGGCGAAAGATGATCGTCAGAAGCGACTCCGACAGCAGACGCAGGCGCAGCAGCGGGTCCATGTCGAGGTCCGCGATCTGCCGCGCGCGGGACAGCAGCGGCCCCATGACCCGCGACTGGATTTCGACCAGCAGGTTCTCTTTCGAGCCGATGTAGTAGTACAGGGCTCCCTTGGCCAGCCCGACCGCGCGCCCCAGGTCGTTGATGGAGGTCGCGGCGTACCCCTGCTGAGCGAACAGGGAAGCCGCGATGTCAATGATCTTCTGGCGTCTGACCTCGAAGCCCGGTCCATGGCCTGGCGGTCGTGGCATGGATTCACTCCCCGCGTGATGTGGCGACATGTCGATGGGGATCGACTCCCGTGCCCACGTCGGATGCCTTTCGGTATATCCGGGGGAAGCGGACCACGGGGCGCCGCTTGCTTTTACTGGACCAATCGGTACATTAAACCATGAAAACCCGTCGTCTCAAGCCCGCACCGCCTGCCGGAGCATGGCAACGGCGCGCCGGGCCCACGGGGCCGGTGCTCCGGCGCGCCGGCATCGGCTCCGGACGCCTGGACGACCTGGCGCAAATGTACCGCCGCAGGTGACGCATCCGACGGTCCGCGGACCGGGTATCCGAACTCCACGAACCCTACAAGGCGACGGAGTTCCCCGGGTTCCCGCATCGGTCGACGGGGCAGTGGATCCGCCGCCGGGATCCGGGCCGCCCCTTGCGCGTCCGCCGTGGGCCCGGCCGCTCGGGCAGGACTGGTCGGGCCCACGGCGGACCCCGGTCGAGTCCGTGGTTCAGACGGTCGCGACCGGTGTCAGCGGACTGCCCTGGGTGCCGGGCAGGTTCAGCGGGGGAGCCGTCAACAGGAACCGGCTGCGGCCGTGCTCGCGCAGCCAGCCGGCCAGCTCGTGCAAGTACCACAGTTCGCCGAGGGGGACGCCCAGCTTGAACAGGCACAGGTGGTGGATCGGCAGCAGCGTGTGCGGACCCTGGGCCTGTGTGACGCCCACGCCTTCGACGGCATAGTTGTCCGCCACCAGCGCCGAGATCTGCGACTCGGTGATCCATTCGAGCAGCGCAGGGTCGTCGGCGTCCAGATAGGCGGCGGTCTGATGGATCGCCACGGGGTCGGGGTTCTTGCCCCAGGCGAGGATCTGGGTGGCGAAACCGGTGTGCAGCAGCAGCATGTCGCCGGGTTCGACGACGACGTTGTCCGCGGCCATGATGTCCTGAAGGGTCTTGAAATTCACCGCCTGGTAGCCCGTGCCCAGGTGGTGTGCCAGGTCGACCAGGACGCCCCGGCCCTGCACGCCGTGCTCCGCCATGTGTTCCAGGCCCAGGTGACGGGCGTGGCTGAGGCTCCCGCTGCCGTCGCCCTTGGCGTCCTCCTGCGGTCCGACGATGTCGGTGCCCGCGCGGTATCCGTTGTAGTAGACGGGCTCGGCCACCCCGTCGCCGTCGGTGTCGAACTCGGCGCCCTGGTGGGCGAGGGCGTCCCACTGGGTCGAGTACTGCAGCCAGAGGGTGACCACGTCGTCGGACCACACGTCGATGAGCTCGGGTGAGATCTGTTCACGTGCGACGACGTTGTAGAAGACGTCCTGCTTGTGCGCCAGGTCCTCGGTGGGCCTCAGAATCGGCGGATAGCGCCGCTGGTTCATGGCCGAGCCGCCGGGATAGTCGAGCGGCAGGCTCAGGCTGAAGCTGATTCCGTGCTCGACCTCGCGCACGCCCTGGAGGACTTTCTCGGAGGTCAGCAGGTTGATGCGGCCCAGCTCGTCGTCGTCACCCCAGTCGCCCCACGTCGAGCCCGGCGGACGCTGCTTCCAACGCTTCGTCACGATTACGCCTCCTTCGGCGACAGTCCCGATGACAGCCGTGGGCATGCTATTCAGATTGTACCGATCGGTCAATGAGTTGGGTTTAATGCGAATGACCTCTCCCTTTTCCCTCTGCGGCAGTAATAGACTGAGTGGTCGAAAGAAGTGGTGGGGTGCTGCTGCCGAGCGCAGGCCCGTCCGACCTTGGAGAGAGAATGAGCGAAGCCGCACAGGCGTGGGTCGCAGAGGGCGTGCGCGCCGTGATCGGGGCCCACGCCCAGGCGCAGGACGCCGGCCGTACCGACGAGGTCGTCGCGTTGTACACGCCCGACGGCGTTCTCGAGGTGCCGGGCATGGATCCCGTCGAGGGTCACGACGGGATCCGGGAGGCCTTCAAGGGCTGGGCCCCGACCCGGCCGCAGCTCCACGTCGTGACCAATACCGTCGTCACCTCCGCCGCCGAGGACGAGGCCACGGCGGTCAGCGACGTGGTCTTCTTCCTGCGCGCGGAGCCGGGCTGGGCACCACAGCTCGTGGGCCGCTACGACGACACCTTCCGCCGCGTCGACGGCACGTGGCTGTTGCACCGTCGCCGGACCACCTACCAGGCCTAGCTTCCCGCCTCGATCCACTCCGCCCATCGAATCCGCCCCGGGAGAGAAGAAGACAGATGACCATTTCCGCCGAAGCAGCCCTGGCCGGTGTACAGACCGCCATCGCCGCCTACGCCCACGCCATCGACGCGGGCCGCACCGAGGCCATCCCCGACCTGTTCACCGAGGACGGCGTCGCCGAGATCACCGGTCAGGGCACCTTCGAGGGCCGGGAGGCCATCGGCAAGGCCTACGCGGCGTTCACGCCGCAGGCTCCGCAGCTGCACCTCGTCGGCAACACCCTCCTGACCTCCCCGCCCGGAGACGAGGTCACCGCCAGCAGCAACCTGGTGTTCTTCGTCCGGGGCGAGGAGGGCTGGGCCGTCCAACTCGTCGGGACCTACGAGGACACCCTGGTCCGCGTGGGTGACGAGTGGAAGTTCCGCAGGCGGGTCACCACCTTCAAGTAGCCCCGAACGCAGAACGGCCGTGCGGCCGGCCCACCACTCGTCCGGATCGGCCGCACGGCAGCGGTGTTCCCTTTGACCGACCCGGCACCGATCGACACCCTGGCGACTCGGCCGGAGGCGGCGCGAGCGAACTCGCTCCACAACGAACCGAGTTCGCCTTGGATCTCGCTCCGCACAGCAGGGCGGGCGGCTGTCAGGAGGGGACGGGGAGCGCGATGGTGCGGGGACTGCGGAGCTGTGTCTCCGGCCCCGCCGGGCGTTCGTGATGTGGCCACACCGCGCCTGTGCGTTTCCGCTCGGCGAAGACCCACAGGCGCAGCACGGCGTATCGCCCGATGCCCGCGAGCCCGGAGGCGCTGAGGTAGACGACCTGCTCCCACATCACCCCGGTGGACGGCCGCACGGTGTGCAGGACGAGCACCGCGGCCGAGGTCAGAGCGTAGGCGGCGGTGGCCGACCCGGCCGACTGCCAGTGCTGCCGCCACCCGGCACGCCGCCCGGTCCCGAAGGTGAAGCGTGCGTGGAGCTCCGTGCACAGGAGGGTCGTCGCGACCGTCACCAGCGCGTTCGCCACCGCCCAGGGCATCGAGAGGGCGAGCAGCGTCACTGCTGGGCCCGAGGCGAGACCGACACCTCCGCCGCACGCCACGAACCGGACGAACGAAGCCAGCGGTCCAGGGCTGTCCGGAGACCGGCGCGTCACCGGCACGAACGACGCTGTCCGTGCCGTCACCGGCTTCGACGAGAGCGTCGGGGGCATGGCGTTTTCCTTCCGGACGGAGCGTTGCGAGCCGCCGTGAGCGGCTGGTTTCCACGATCCCGTCGCCTGCCGATCCGAACGAGGACGTGGGCTCCCCGACCGGAGGTGTAGCCAGCTCCACCGAGGCAGCTGAGGACCGGGCCGAGGACCGGCACGTGTCCCTGCCGACCGGTCGAACCGCCCGGCGAACGCGTGCCCGGCAGGCCGCCCTCAGGACCGTGCATCATGTGCGGTGCTGATGCCGGCGCCGAATCGCCGAGTTCGCCGCGCGCCGCTTGAACCGGCCCGAGTCCGACCTGCTGCCCCGGCTGATCGGCAGTACCGTCCTGGCGGCGTGTGTCGCCGCGTACGAGCAGTGGCTCACCGACGAGGACGCCGACCTGTGCGGCCTGCTGGACCTGGCCATCCGCCAACTCGCCGCCGGATACGGGGAGTCGGCCCTTCGGGCGTAGTGCCGATCACGTCGCGGGGCCGGGTCCGCGGACGCCGGGGCGGCTCAGGCCAGACCGCGCCGCATCGCGTCGGCGACCACCTCGCCGACGAGGACGGCGGTGGCCGCCGGTCCCCGCAACGGGGGCGTCGGCAGGATCGAGGTGTCCGCGACCCGCAGACCGTCGAGGCCGTGCACCCTGCCGTAGGGGTCGACCGCCGCCCGGGGATCGTCCGCGGGGCCCAGGGGGACCGTCCCACAGGTGTGATGCGCGGTACCGAGATGCCCGAGGATCCACTGGTCGAGCAGGAGGTCGTCCTCCAGTACCGGCGCCATCGGCTCGACGAGACCGCCGCAGACCTCCCTGAAGTCACTCGTGTCTGCCAACTCGGCAGTGACGCGGACCGCTTCGCGCATGCGCCGCCGGTCCGCCGCGGTCGCCAGATAGCCGTAGGAGAGGCTCGGAGGTGTCGCGGGATCTGCGGAACGGGTGCGCATCCGGCCGCTCAGCCGCGGTGTCTGCACGGAGACGAGGAACGCCAGAGGCGCGCCGGGCACGGACACCTTCCCGCGGGTCAGCCCGGCCATGGGGACGAGGGACTGCAGGATCTCCAGGTCGCCCGGATGGCTGCCGTCCGAAGAGCTCAGGTGCAGCACTCCGCCGAGCCATGAGCCGGAGGGCGCCACCATGGGGCGCCGGGGCACCCACTCCAGGACCACTTGGGGATGGTCGCCGAACCTGGCTCCGACGGCGGGAGCGTCCCTGACGACGGCGATCCCGAGGGCCTCCAGGTCACGGCGCGGCCCGATGCCCGACAGGTGCAGCAGCTGGGGAGAGCGGAACGCCCCCGCGCAGAGTACGACTTCGCCGCCGCGGAGCATCCTGCGGCGCCCGTGGCGCTCGACCTCCACGCCGGTGGCGCGGTCCCGTTCGACGATGACCCTGTGGACCGTACTGTCTCCTTCCACCCGGAGGTTGGGGCGGTCCAAGGCACCCAGCAGGTAGCTGATGCCGGTGTTGACGCGTACCCCGTCCACGGCGTTGGACGGCACCGGGCCGAACCCCGGCGGATCCTGGGCGTTCTTGTCCGGTTCCGCGGGGAAGCCCAGCCGATGCGCGGCCGCCCGGAACGCGACGGCGGCGGGATGGCGGAGTTCCGTGCGGCGGACGTGTACCGGCCCGCGGCCGCCGTGCAGGGCGTCGGCACCGTGGTCGAGGTCGGTCTCCAGAGCGCGGAGAAACGGAAGCACCCGGTCGTACGACCAGACCGCGCCGCCCACATCCGCCCAGCGTGCGAAGTCGGCCCGCCGGGCACGGACGAAGTACCCGCCGTTGACGGTGGTCGAGCCGCCGAGCCAGCGCCCCCGGACGACCCGGTACGGACGCGTCGGGGTGAGGTGTACGTCGTAGGCCAGGAGGGCCGGGTGACCGGGCTGTGCGCCGGGCACGAGCCGCGCGTCCAGCAACTCGGGCGCGAACGCCCACGAAGTACGCGGCACAGGGCCCGCCTCCAGCACCAGCACGGTGCGGCCGGGGTCCTCGCTCAGCCGTGCCGCGAGAGCGGCCCCGCTGCCGCCGGCGCCCACCACGATGACGTCCGCGCCGTGTGCCTCGTTGTTCCCGTGCTCCGTCCGCCTCATGGACACGTGATTGAAGACGCGCCGGCCTCTGCGCGCGGTGACGTGTCCCGCTGACCGGGACAGCCTCGGGCGCCCGGCGTACCGGTGACCTAGCGTCAGGTGTGCCGGACGGGTCGGCGGTGCGGACCGCCCTGGTTTTGACATCGAGTGCCATTAGCTCGCCCCCGCATCCGGGGGAGAGTCCGCAGCGTGCGACCGCGAAGCCGTAGGAAGCCAGGGAGAGTCGCATGAACGAACTCCGCTCCACCGTGCCCGAAGAGACGGCCTTCGACGCCGAGCACGACCAGGACTGTGCCTCGCCACCGCTCATCGAGGCCGAGGACCTCCTGGAGGAGATCTCCATCGACGGCATGTGCGGCGTCTACTAGGCGTCGCCGGATGACACGGCTGGACCTCGACCGCGCCTGGGACCTGCATCCGCAGGTCTCGGTGCGCCCCGAACCCTTCGGTGCGCTGCTCTACCACTTCGGCACCCGAAGGCTGACCTTCCTCAAGGACCGCCGGCTGCTCGCGGTCGTCCAGCACCTCGCCCACGCCCGGACGGCCCGGGCCGCCTGTCTGGCCGCCGGCGTCGACGAGGGTGAACTGGCCCGGTACGGCAGGGCCCTGGCCGCACTCGCCGACGCGTCGATGCTCGTCGGAAGGATCACATGACCACCGCACCCACGGCCCTCGGGCCCACGCCCCGGACGCCACGGCTGGTCGACCTGTTCGAGCACGGACTCGACGCCCCGATCTGCCTCACCTGGGAGCTGACCTACGCCTGCAACCTGGCCTGCGCCCACTGCCTGTCCAGCTCCGGCCGACGCGACCCCCGGGAGCTGAGCACGGCGGAGGCCAAGGCGGTCATCGACGAACTGGAGGCCATGCAGGTCTTCTACGTCAACATCGGCGGCGGCGAACCCACCGTCCGCCCCGACTTCTGGGAGCTCCTGGACTACGCCACGGCACACCACGTGGGGGTGAAGTTCTCCACCAACGGCGTCCGGATCACTCCGGAAGCCGCCGGGCGTCTCGCCCGCAACGACTACGTGGACGTCCAGATCTCGCTCGACGGCGCGACGGCCGACGTCAACGACGCGGTACGCGGGCCCGGTTCGTACGCCACGGCGCTGCGGGCGCTGAAGCACCTCGCCTCCGCCGGAATGCGCAACTTCAAGATCTCCGTGGTCTGCACCCGGCACAACATCCCCCAGCTCGACGACTTCAAGGCCCTTGCCGACCGCTTCGGAGCCCAGCTGCGCCTGACCCGGCTGCGCCCCTCCGGACGCGGCGCGGACGTCTGGGACGACCTGCACCCGACGGCCGGGCAGCAACGCGAGCTGTACGACTGGCTGCTCGCCCACGGCGACAACGTGCTGACCGGGGACTCCTTCTTCCACCTCTCCGCCTACGGTCAGGCGCTCCCCGGCCTGAACCTGTGCGGTGCCGGGCGGGTCGTCTGCCTGATCGACCCGGTCGGCGACGTGTACGCCTGCCCGTTCGCCATCCACGAGGAGTTCCTCGCCGGCAACGTCCGCGAGACGGGCGGCTTCGCCGCAGTATGGCGGGACTCCGGGCTGTTCCGGCGGCTGCGCGCCCCGCAACACGGCGGAGCCTGCGCCTCCTGCGCGTTCTACGACACCTGCAAGGGCGGATGCATGGCCGCGAAGTTCTTCACCGGCCTTCCGCTGGACGGCCCGGATCCCGAGTGCGTGCAGGGACACGGCGAGCAGCGGCTTGCGGAGGGTCGGGACGGCCGGCCACGCCCGTCCGCGGACCATTCCCGGCGCCCGCGGCCGGTGGACCTCGTCCTCACCCGCCGCGAGGACCCGGCCCGGCCTCCGGTGAGCGACTGCGCCCAGGACCCGCTGGCCGGGCTCCGACTGACCTGAGGACCGGATCTCCGAATCTCCGAGGAGTGGCAGATGCGACGCCGGAACCCCTGGTTCGAATCGGTCGCCGAGGCACAGCGACGGGCCGAGAAGAGACTGCCGAGCACGATCTACGGCGCGCTCGTCGCGGGCTCGGAGCGCGGCCGGACGATCGACGCCAACATCGCGGCCTTCGCCGAACTGGGCTTCGCCCCGCGGCTCGTGGGCCACCACGCGGAGCGCGATCTGTCCACGACCGTGCTGGGCGTACCGACGGCCCTTCCCGTGCTCATCTCACCGACCGGCGTGCAGGCGGTGGACCCGGAAGGAGAGGTGGCCGTGGCCCGCGCCGCAGCCGGGCGGGGCGTCATCATGGGCCTGAGCTCGTTCGCGAGCAAGCCGGTGGAAGAGGTCACCGCCGCCAACCCGAACACCTTCTTCCAGCTGTACTGGAGCGGTACCCGGGACGCGATGGTGCAGCGCATGGACCGGGCCAGGGCGGCGGGCGCCAAGGCGCTGATCGTCACCCTCGACTGGTCCTTCTCCCACGGACGGGACTGGGGGAGCCCGGCCATCCCGGACCGCATCGACTGGAGAACCGCGCTGCGCCTCACCCCCGACGTCCTGCCCCGCCCGGGCTGGCTGTGGAGGTATGCGAGGTCCGGCCGTGTCCCCGACCTCACGGTGCCCAACCTGCGGCCACCCGGCGGCGACGCCCCCACGTTCTTCGGCGCCTACGGCGAGTGGATGCAGACCACGCCGCCGACCTGGGAGGATGTCAGGTGGCTGCGGGAGGAGTGGGGCGGGCCCTTCCTCCTCAAGGGCGTGACCCGGCTGGACGACGCCAAGCGGGCCGTCGACGCCGGCGTGTCGGGCCTGTCGGTGTCCAACCACGGCGGGAACAACCTGGACACCACTCCGGCTGTCATCCGCGTGCTGCCCTCCATCGCGGCAGCGGTCGGCCACCAGGTGGAGGTTTTCCTCGACGGCGGGATACGGCGCGGCGGGGACGTGGCGAAGGCGCTCGCCCTCGGGGCCCGTGCCGTGCTGATCGGCCGTGCCTACCTCTGGGGCCTCGCGGCGAACGGACAGGCGGGCGTCGAGAACGTGCTGGACATCCTGCGCGGCGGGCTCGACTCGGCCGTGCTGGGCCTCGGGCACGCCCGCATCGACGAGGTGGGGCCCGGGGATCTGGTGATACCACCGGGCTTCCCGCTGACCCTGGGCGGCGGGGACCTCCCGGTGCCGCCCGAGGCCGTCCCGGCCCACCTCGAATCACCGGTCGCCTGAGCATGCCGGAGGACACCAGCGTGCGAGACCTCTCGGACGCCGTCTGGCCGGCCGTACCGTCCGGTGCGCTCGTCCTGGTTCCGGTCGGGTCCACCGAACAGCACGGCCCGCACCTGCCGCTGGACACCGACACCGTGGTCGCCCACGCGGTCGCCCGGCGGACGGCCGACGCCCTGGCCGGCGGACCGTACGGCCAACCGCTGGTGGCACCGCCGCTCGCATACGGCGCCAGCGGCGAACACGCGGACTTCCCGGGCACCGTCTCGATCGGGCACGAGGCGCTGCACGCGGTGATCGTGGAGCTGGCGCGCTCGCTGTTCCTGTGGGCGGGCCGCGTCGTGTTCGTCAACGGACACGGCGGCAACACGGCCACCCTCGACAGGGCCGTCGGTCTGCTGCGTGCCGAGGGCTACGACGCCGCCTGGACCTGCTCCGAGGTACCGGGCGGCGACGCGCACGCCGGCCGGGCGGAGACCGCACTGCTGCTGTACCTGACACCCGACCGGGTACGCCTCGACGACGCCGTCGCCGGTGACACGCGGCCGCTCTCCGTCCTCCTGCCGGAGCTGATGGCCCGGGGCGTCCGCGCGGTCTCCTCCTCCGGTGTGCTCGGCGATCCCGCCGGTGCCTCGGCCGAGGAGGGCCGCCGGGCGCTGGAGGCGCTGGTGTCCGCGACCGTCGGCCGGATCGGCGCGTGGACCTGCGACGACCGGGGCCGTCTCGGCGATCCGACCCGTCCGGAGGCCGTAGGCCCATGACGCTTCCCATCGGATCCGTGGTCCAACTGGACCGGCACACCCGGGTGATCGACGGGGGCAGGGCTCTCCTGGGCGGGTTCCCGACCCGGCTGCTGCGGCTGACACCGCGGGCCCGGCGGCTCCTCGTGGACCGGACAATCCCCGTACGGGACACGGCGAGCGCGCTGCTCGCGGACCGGCTGCTGGCGTGCGGCATGGCCCACCCCGTGGCCGCATCGCTGCCCGCACCCCCGGACCCCCGCTGCACGGTCGTGATCCCGGTCCGGGACCGCCCACGCCAACTGGACCGGCTGCTGCGGAGCATCGGCACGGACCATCCGGTGATCGTGGTGGACGACGCCTCACGGCACCCGGCGGCCGTGGCCGCCGTCGCCGCCCGGCACGATGCCCGGCTGGTCGCCCTGACCGCGAACGTCGGACCCGCCGGCGCCCGCAACGCCGGGCTCCGGCTCGTCACCACCCCGTATGTGGTCTTCGCCGACTCGGACATCGTGCTCGACGCCGACACGGTCCCGACCCTGCTGCGGCACTTCGCCGATCCCCGGGTCGCCATGGCCGTACCGCGCATCACCGGCCTGCCCAACGCCGCCACGACCTGGATCGAACGGTACGAGAACGGCCGGTCCTCCCTCGACCTCGGCGCACATCCGGCGCCGGTCCGCCCCGGCTCGCCCGTGTCCTGGGCGTCCTCGGCCTGCGTGGTGGCGCGGGTGGACATGCTGGGGGAGGGCTTCGACGACGGCATGCAGGTGGGGGAGGACGTCGACCTGTGCTGGCGGCTGGTCGACGCGGGGCTGCGAGTGCGCTACGAGCCGGTGGTCCGGGCCGCCCACGAGCACCGCGTACGCGTAGGGGACTGGCTCCGGCGCAAGGCCGTGTACGGCACCGGGGCCCAGCCCCTCGCCGAGCGCCACCCGGACTTCATCGCTCCCGCCGTGTTCGCCCCGTGGAGCCTGGTGCTCGTCACCGCGCTGCTCGCCCAGCGCCGTTGGTCGGTGCCGGCCGCGGGGGCCG
The DNA here is from genome assembly GCF_040296885.1 of Streptomyces sp. NPDC001980. Lineage (NCBI taxonomy): Bacteria > Bacillati > Actinomycetota > Actinomycetes > Kitasatosporales > Streptomycetaceae > Streptomyces > Streptomyces sp. NPDC001980. Next base: position 96,743 of record NZ_JBEOYD010000002.1, read on the forward strand.
TCCTGGGGGTGGTCACCGTGCGCATCGCCCACAAGCTGGACGGCACCCGGCATCCGTACCGGCTCGCCGTGCGGCTCACCGCCAACGGCGCTCTCGGCACCTTGTCGCAGGCCTCCGCGCTGCTGACCCGCCACTGGTGGCCTCTCACGGTCGTCGGCTGCACGATGTCCCGCCGGGTGCGCAGAGCCACGGCGGTGGCGGCTCTGGCCGACGTGGCACTGGAGTACCGGCACGAACAGGTTCCTCTCGACCCCCTCCGCTACGCCGTCGCCCGCCGTCTGGACGACCTCGCCTACGGAGCCGGCGTATGGCTCTCGGCCCTGCGAGGCCGCTCCACCGGCGCGCTGCGGCCGCGCGTCACCCGCTGACGCGACGTCGACGCGACATTCCGTACCCTCAATTATTGACTCGACCGATCGGTACAGTTAACTTCGTAGGCAAGCCCGGGTGAGTCCTGCAGCGAACGACGAGGTTCGAAAAGGGGTACTTCCTGTGTTCAAGGAATTTGTCGTGTCCGGTGACTCGCACATCATCGAGCCGGTCGATCTCTTCAAGACCCGGCTGCCCAAGCACCTCCGTGAACGAGCTCTGTGGGAAGAGGAGTTCACCCTGGACGAGCCGATCGTCCCGGGCGGTCACACGGAGTTCAAGAAGCTCCACACCATCGGATTCGACGGCTGGACCATCTCCAAGTACCGCCAGCACGGCGGGGAGACGCCGGACGGCGAGCCGGAGCACATCATCCGCGACATGGACCTCGACGGCGTCGACGCGTCGGTCATGTTCCCCAACCTCTCGCTGTTCGTCCTGTTCACCGACGACCACGAACTGTCGATGGCTCACGCGCGCGTGTGGAACGACTACATCGCCGAGCGCTACCTCCCGCACCGGGACCGCCTGCGCCCCACGGCGGCGATCCCGCTCACCCGCATCCCCGACGCGGTCGCCGAGATCGAGCGGTGCGCCCGGCTGGGGATCGGCGCGATCCTGCTGCCCGACATCCCGCCGGTGCCCTACTGGTCGCCGGAGTACGACCCGGTGTGGGCCGCGGCCCAGGCGAACGGGATGCCGGTGTTCTTCCATGTCGCCACCGGCGGGGTCAAGGTCAGGGAGAACGTCTCGGAGACCGCGGTCACGGTCCGGGGCCTGATGACCTCCATGAACATGGGCAAGGGCCAGCTGACCGACGCCATGGTGGCGAGCCGCACCATGAGCGCCGGGGGCGGCGGGGCGGCCGGTCCGCAGGGGATCATCGCCGACCTGGTGGCCGGCGGCGCCTGCGAACGCTTCCCCGACCTGCACTTCAACCTCATCGAGTACAGCGCCGGCTGGCTGGTCTCCTACATGGGGTTCATGGACAAACTCTGGAAGACCGGCACCGGCCAGGACCCCGACTGGTGGCTCGGCTTCTGGGACGACTCGCGCTCGCCGAAGGAACAGCCGGCGATGGGACGGCTGTTCGCCGTGAACAGCCGCTGGCCGCACCCGCTCAAGCCCAGCGAGTACGTCCGGCGCCAGATCCATGTGCAGTTCGCCGACGACCCCACAGCGGTCAAGGCCCGCCACATCACCGGCCTGTCGACGATCATGTGGGGCAACGACTACCCGCACGCGGAGGGCACCTTCCGCAGCAGCGCCGACTGCGTCGCCGAGAACTTCGTGGACGTCCCCGACGCGGACCGTGCGGCGATCCTGGGCGGCACGCTCGCCGGGATCGTGGGCTTCGACGCGAGCCGGAAACTGGCCCCCGTCCCGCAGGGCACCTGAACCGCGACCGAGTGACGGACCGGCCTCGGAGCGACCGGGCTGCGGGGCCGGCTTTGCAGACGGCCCCGCTCCCCCGGAGAAGTCAGCCTACCCAAGCATCCCTAAAAAAGTACACTCATTAGGGCCGAAGACCGGTCTTGCCGGGGACGAGCTGATCGCGTTCGGGATCGACAGCGAGGCGCTCAGACGAACGTACGACGAGAGGAGTCGCGATGACCACGACACTCGAACCCGACGGAACCCACGACGGTGTCGCCGCCTACCACTTCGACAACCGGCTCGGCGGGCCGGTGCTCAGCCATCAGAACCGCTGGGACGAGATGGCCGCCGCGCACTCGGGCTTCCGCAGCACCGTCGCCCGCGGCCACTGGGTCGTCACGGACGGCCCGGCGGTGCAGAAGGCGCTCCAGGACTGGCGCACCTTCTCCAACAAGTCGGTGACGGCGCTCGATCCGGATCCGACGTTCCTGTGGATCCCCGAGATGCTGGACCCGCCCGTGCACACCGTGTGGCGGCGGCTGCTCGGCCACTACTTCTCCCCGAAGACCGTCGCGGCCCGCGAGCCGGAGATCCGCAGGGTCGCGGGCGATCTGATCGACGCGCTGAAGGAGCGTGGCGGCGCCGACGTCCTCGACGAGTTCGCGCGCCGTTTCCCGACCCTGATCTTCATGCGCCTGATGGGGCTGCCCGAGGAGGATCTGCCCACCTTCCTGGACTGGGTGCACGAACTGCTGCACCTCTCCCACAGCGAGGACCCGGACGGCAGCAGGCGGCTGTCCGCCATGCGAGCGGTGTCGGCGTACTTCGAGGAACAGATCGCGCTACGCCGTTCGGCCCCGCGCGACGACCTGCTCTCCCACGCCATGACCTGGACCGTCGACGGCACACCGATCAACGACCGGGACATGCACGCCTTCTGCATCCTCCTCTTCCAGGCCGGCCTGGACACGGTCCCGATCTCCATCGGCTGGGCGCTGTACCACTTCGCGACGCATCCGGAGCAGCGCCGGGAGATCGTCGCCGACCCCTCGCTCATCGCCACCGGCGTGGAGGAGACCCTCCGGGTCTACTCCTTCGTCGTCCCGGCGCGGAAGGCGACGCGGGACGTCGAGGTCGGCGGCTGTCCGGTGCGGGCGGGCGAGATGGTGATGCTCCCGCTGGCGGTCACCAACCGCGATCCCGACCGGTTCGACAACCCGAGCGAAGTGGACCTGCGTCGCAAGGCCGTCAACCACATCGCGTTCGGCTCGGGCCCCCATCGCTGCCTGGGTTCGCACCTCGCCCGCCTCGAACTCAACGTGGCGGTCGAGGAGTGGCACCGCCGCATCCCCGACTACCGGATCGCGCCCGGTCAGGATCTCTGGCAGCACGGCAACATGTACGGCATCAAGTCGCTCCGCCTGGAGTGGCGTGGCTGAGCGGGCTCGCGGTGCGGCCGCGAAATGAGGGCACTCCATTTGTGGCACCGTCTCGTTCCTCCGGCGTGGTGACGCATAGACTCGGGAGCTGCGAGAGCCACCGGAGGAGTGACCCATGGCGACTGCCGTCGATCGCGAGTTCGCCGACGGCGAGACCCCTGCCGCGGTCGGCAAACTCGCCGCGCAGACCGCACTGCGTATCGAGGCCACCGTGATCCGCCGGGGCTGGCCCGTCGGCGAGTCACTGGGCTCCGAAGCGGACCTGCGGGAACGCCTGGACGTGAGCCGTGCCGTACTGCGCGAGGCCGTGCGGCTGGTCGAGCACCATCAGGTCGCGAGGATGCGGCGCGGCCCGGGCGGCGGGCTGATCGTCCGTGCCCCCGACGCCGGACCCGCGACCCGGGCCGTGGTGATCTATCTCGAGTACGTCGGCACCAGCGTCACGGACCTGCTCCAGGCCCGCCGGCTGCTGGAGCCCATCGCGGCGGGACTCGCGGCCGGGCGCCTCACCGAGGACGGGATCGCCACCCTGCGAACGGCGCTCGACGACGAACTCGCCCACCTGGACGACCCGTCGGTCCACTCGCAGGAACCACTCCACCCGATGCTCGGCGAGCTGTCGGGCAATCCCGTGCTGCACCTGTTCATCGACGTTCTCACCCGCCTCACCGCCCGGTACGCGCACACCTCCCGCTGGCTCTCCAGGGCGGAGACGCGCGCGGCGAAGGAGTTCTCGCACCGGGAGCATCGCGCGGTCGTCGACGCCGTGATCGCCGACGACGGTGCCCGCGCCCAGACGGAACTCACCGCGCACCTGGAGTCGGTGACCGCCTGGGTCGCGAAGCACCGCGTGCGCCGCGGCCGGCGCGTCGAGGGGAACGTCGTCGAACCCGAACCGGTCGAGGGCCCGAGGGCCAAGCTCGCCGAGGTCGTGGCGGCCCGGATCCACGACGACATCGCCGCGCGGGGCCGGCGGATCGGGACGGTGCTCGGTTCGGAGGCGGACCTGTTGGCCAGGTACGGCGTCAGCAGGGCCGTGCTGCGCGAGGCCGTCCGGCTCCTCGAATACCACTCGGTCGCCCGGATGCGCCGGGGCCCGGGCGGCGGGCTGATCGTCACGGAGCCCGACCCCCGGGCCAGTGTCGACACGATGGCGCTCTTCCTCGAATACCAGGGCGTCACGGCCGACGACCTGCGGATCGTCCGCAACGCCATCGAACTCGGCGTCGTCGCCAGGGTGACCGCCCGGCACGCCGAGGGCGACCCGGAGGTCGCCGAGCGTCTGTCGAGGGCCGTGCGGTGGACCACGGACGGCCCGGCCGGAGAGCCCCGCAAGGCCGACCTCTTCCACTCCGAACTGGCGGACCTGGCCGGCAACCCGGTGCTGTCGCTCTTCCTCGACATCATCACCGAACTGTTCCGCCGGCACGCGTCCGGCCACGACCGCCCCCTGCCCGGTGACACGGCCGCCGACGAGGTGCGCCACGTCCACCAGCGCATCCTCGACGCGATCCTGCAGGGAGACGCCGGGGTGGCACGGCACCGCATGCGCCGTCACCTGGACGCGCTCATGCCCTGGTGGCACTGATCCCGACGCCCGCCTCGACCCTCGGCCCCCGTCCCTTCGCCCGATAAATAAGTATCCTGAATATCGAAGCAAGCCCGGTAGAACGGAGTAGCTGAGTGAAGATCACCATCGATGCGGCGCAGTGCTCCGGGCACGCGCGATGCGCGGCAGCGGCGCCCGGACTCTTCCGTCTCGACGACGACGGTTATGCACTGCCCTACGACGGAGACGTCCCCGAGGACCTGGAAGAGGCAGCCCGGGACGGAGAGTCGGCCTGCCCGGAACGGGCGATCACCACAGGGTGACGCCGTGAACGCACGAGCCCCACGGCCTCGGGCCGTGGGGCTCGCGCATGTCCGGTCGCTCAGCCGGCCGGCTGCGGCGGCGGCGTGAAGTGGTGCCCCCAGAACGCGCCGTCGGTGATCTCGTAGACGGGGACCGGCTCCGGCACCTTCAGGCCGTTCCAGCCGAACTCCACGGCATAGTTCTCCGGTGACCACACGTAGAACGACACCATGTGGTCGTTCGTGTGCTTGCCGAGGCTGTGCATCATCGGCACCTCGTACGTGCCGGCCCGGTCCAGGGCGCGTCCGACGTCGTCCAGCGTCGCCGCCTCGACCATGAAGTGCAGCAGGCGCCCGGGGCCCGGCATCGGGGTGACGCCGAGGGTGTGGTGCCGGGGATTGCAGCCCATGAACCAGGTCGTGCCGCCCGGCGAGCGCATGGTGTTCCGCTCGATGAAGCCGAGCACGTTGACGTAGAACTCGAACGTGGTCCGTGCGTCCTCGGCGGACACGATCGCGTGCCCGAACCCCATGTCCCCGGTGACGAACTTCGACACCAGCGGGGTGTGCACGGGCACGTGGTCGAGGACGGTGCCGTAGAAGAGCTCGACCGGGTTGCCGCCGGGGTCGTTGAACTTGACGAACCCGGTGACCTTCCGGTCCGCCGCCTCGGCCTCGGTGCCGGGCGTCACCTTGATCCCGGCCTTCTCGACGTCCGCGACCAGGCGTTCGAGCTCCCGCTCGTCCAGGACCTCGAAACCGATCGCCGTCATTCCGGGCTGGGCGCCCGGGGAGACGACGATACGAGCCGGGTAGTCGTCCATCCGGAAGGACAGCGACTCGGAGCCGCCGCCCTCGACCGGCATGAGCCCGAGGAAGTCGGCTCCGAAAGCCTTCCACTTCTCGATGTCGTTGGACTCGAGCCTCAAGTACCCGAGCGAATGAACTCCCATCCGACTCTCCCCTTCACGCTGGTCAGTCCGGGGCGGCCAGGGCCCCGGTTCCTCCATGTGCGCGACGGTAGGCGCTTCGGTGTGCCCACCGCCCGGGGTCGTCCCACTGACCGGGAGAGACGGGAACGATCGACAGCGGCCGAGTGGGACCGGTCCGGCCCGCGAGGATCCGTCCGTTGTGCCATCCACGAGGTGTTTATTGTATCGACCGGCTATTCTATTTTTCGCTCGAGGATGCGAAGCCGCGCAACGGGAGCGAGTCATGACCGACAAGGGCCTCACCAGTGTCCGGGGGTCGTTGTGGGCTCGCGAGGGACTGGCCCCGCGCGATCGGAGCCTGGTCACCCTGGGCATCCTCATCGCCCTGGGGGCGGAGAGCGAGCTGAAGACCTACGTCCGTGTCGCGCTGACCAACGGACTGACACGGGACGAGATCGCGGAGGTCGTCTACCACTCCAGCGGCTACACCGGCTTCCCGCGTGCGGTGGCCGCCCGTACCGCCGCTCGCGAGGCGCTGGAGGACTGACCTGGCCGTCCGTCCGCGTGGCGGAACAGCCGCCGTCCCGCCCCCGATTTTCCCCCATCCCCCCACTCCCACCTGGAGGAAAGACCATGGCCGAGGCCGACACCAAACCCGCCCTCGACGAACGGATCTACGACTACCAGGACGACCGGGACGCCAAGTGCCCGTTCGCCCCGCCGCCCGGACTGCGCGCTCTGAACGAGAAGGCTCCCGTGACCCGCGGCCGGATCTGGGACGGCAGCACCCCCTGGCTGGTCACGGGGCACGCCGCCCAGCGCGCGATACTCTCCGACCCACGGGTGAGCTCGGACGACAAACAGCCCGGATTCCCGCTGCCCAACCGGGCGATGGCCGAGAACGTCCACCACCATCCGCTGACCATCTTCAACGCGGACGGCGAGGACCACAGCCGCATCCGCCGCATGATGACCCGGCCGTTCACCCGACCGCGGATGGAGGCACTGCGGCCGGAGATCCAGCGGTTCACCGACGAGCTGATCGACAAGATGCTGGCCGGTCCCAAGCCGGTGGACCTGGTGACCGCGCTGTCGCTGCCGCTGCCCTCGCTGATGATCTGCGCGCTGCTCGGAGTGCCGTACGAGGACCACGACTTCTTCCAGGAGCACGCCTCCTTCGCCACCCGCAGCGACAAGACCGCCGAGGACGACCGGCGGGCCAACGAGGCGCTCGGCGGATACCTGGCGGCGCTGCTTCAGACGAAGATGGAGAACCCCGGCGACGACGTGCTCTCGGACTTCGCCGCGCGGATCAAGGACGGCGACCTCACCCTTCCCGAGGCGACCCTGCTCTCGATGATCCTGCTGATCGCCGGGCACGAGACCAGCGCCAACATGATCACGCTGGGCACCGCCCTGCTGCTCGAAAACTCCGGGCAGCTGGCCCGCTTGCGGGAGATCGACGACACGAAGGCCGTCGCGGGCGCGGTCGAGGAGATCCTGCGCTATCTGACCGTCGCCCAGTTCGGACAACGGCGGATCGCCAAGGTGGACTTCGAGTTCGAGGGCGTGCGCATCGAGGCCGGCGACGGCATCGTCGTCCCGCTGCCCGCCGGGAACTGGGACCCGACGGCGTTCCCCGAGCCGGAGAAGCTGGACCTCGACCGCAAGGCGAGCCACCACCACGCCTTCGGCTGGGGCATCCACCAGTGCCTCGGCCAGCAGCTCGCCCGGATCGAGCTCCAGGTCGTCTACGGCACCCTCTACCGCCGCGTCCCGACCCTGCGTCTCGCGGTCGACCGGGAGGAACTCGCCTTCCGGCCGGCCGACTCGCTCGCCTTCGGCATCAAGGAGCTGCCGGTCACCTGGTAGCCGGGGCTCCGTCAAGACGTACCTGCGCCACATGGGTTCGGGCCGCCGCACCGCGGGTAGCAGTGCGGCGGCCCTGTTCAGGTCACGGTACGGTCGAGGTCCTCCGCTCGTGCCGACCTCATGGTCCTGGGACGAACACCCCGGTGATCACACCGGGGGACGGGATCAGGCGGCCTGGCCGACCTCCGCGTCCTGGAGACGCTCGGCCTTCGGCACCAGGGCGACGCACAGTCCACCGAGGGCACAGCAGCCGACGACCAGCCACATCCCGTTGGTGAACCCCTTGTCGAGGTAGAACTGAGTACCCTTCAGGACCATTCCGTGCTGTGCCATCACCACGTAGGCCACCTGGGAGACGATGATCTGCGCCACTCCCTGAGCGAGGTTCTGCGCGCCGTTGGCCAGAGCCTGCTCCTCCGGGCTGACCACTTCGATGATCATGATGGGGACGACGGCGACGACGATGCCGGTGCCGAGTCCCGCGACCACGCCCCAGGAGATGATCTGGGCGGCGGTGTGGTGGTACTGCGTGCCGATGCCGTAGCCGAGGACGGCCAGCGCGGCCCCGACGGCCAGCAGGAGCCGGCTGTCCCGGCGACGGGCGACCATGCCCGTCCCCACGGCACCCACGATGATCATGACGCTGATCGGGCTGGTGACGATGGCGTTGTGCGTTCCGGACCAGCCCAGGCCGTCGGAGACGTGCGGGATCTTCGGCATCAGCACCAGCAGCTGGATCACCACACCGACGGCACTGAGCGAACCGGCCGCCACGGAGGTGGCGAGCAGCGCCGTCCACACGGTGCGGCGCCGCGTCATGGCCAGCGGGAACAGCGGCTCGGCGACCCGGCGTTCGACGAGCAGGAAGGCGATCAGCGCGACCACCGCACCCACGACGAATCCGATGAACTTGCCGCTGCCCCAGCCCCAGTCCGCCCCCTCGCCGACGGCGTAGACGAGGAGGGTGACGCCGCCGCCGAGGAGGATTCCGCCGGCCCAGTCCATCCGGCCGCCGCGCTCGCGGACGGGGCTCTCCGGGACGAGGAACGTCACCAGCAGCAGGCTCACGGCCGTGCTGATCGCCATGAACCACAGAACGCCGCGGAAACCGTGGTGGTCGAGCAGCCAGCCGGACAGGAAGGGGCCGCCGAAGGCGACGAGACCCACACCGCCGGCCATGATCCCGTTGGCCAGCCCGACCCAGCGGCGGGGGAAGATGTCACGGGTGATGGCATAGCAGATCGGAGTGGCCGCCACGTAGATGCCCGCGATGCCGCGCCCGATCAGCAGCGTGCGGTAGTCGGTGGCGACGGCCGCGACGAGGTCTCCGACGAGGCCCAGCGCGGTGGCGACGATCAGGGCACGCTTCTTGCCGAACAGGGCCGCTCCCTTGACCACGAAGGGCAGGAAGAAGGTCCCGCTCAGCAGGGTCAGCAGGGTGAACCAGGCGATCTGGGTGGTCTGGAAGTGGATCGCGACCGCGGCCTGGGTGACGCCCGACAGCGCGGCGACGAGGGACACCAGCTGCACGGCCCACATCAGGGCGACGACGATGACCACGTTGCGCGGGGTCGAGCGGGATCTCTCCGGCGTCTCGGGTGGTGTGATCTGTGTCTGGGACATGGAAGGGCCTTCCGTGGGTGAGCGGAGGTCCAGGGAGCGGCTTTGTTCCGGGCGGCGTGGGGGGCGCCGGGAGCGGGATCGGTCCCTGTGGACGGTGTCGTTCCGAGTGGCCGCGGCCCGGAGGCGGGGAGCGGCTCGGCTCTCGTCGCCGCCCTGACCGACCGTGTCGGTCGATGCGGTGGGCCCGGAAGGGCGGCGGCGCAGGGTGGTGGTGCGGGATCTGCGGCGCGGGGTGCCGAGCCGTGCCCGTAAAATAGACCCAACGGTCGGTACAATCAATGGTTCGGTCAGGAAAAGCAGTCGGTCAGCCGTGCGCGGCGCTGTGCCGCGCCCGCTACCAGGCCGTCCAGCCGCCGTCGACCGTGACCGTGGTGCCGGTCATGAAGCGGGACGCGTCCGAGGCGAGGAAGACCGCGGCGCCGCCCAGCTCGTCGGCTTCGCCGACCCGGCCCAGGGGAGTACCGCGGACGATCCGTTCGCCCCAGCGGCTGTCGAGCAGGCCGGAGCTGAGATCGGTGCGGAAGTAGCCGGGCGCGAGGGTGTTGACACGCACCCCGTGTTCGGCCCATTCGACGGCGAGCGCCTTGGTGAGCGCCTCGACGCCGCCCTTGCTCGCGGCGTACGCGGCGATCCGCTCGAAACCGGTGCCGGCGTGCACCGACGAGACGTTGACGATCGACCCGGAGCCCTGCTCCAGCATCACCTTCCCGGCTTCGCGGCAGCAGTAGAAGGTGCCCGCCAGGTTCACGTCGAGGACCTGCTGCCAGTCCTCGTCGGTGACGTACTCGCTGCGGGTGAAGTGCGGACTGATACCTGCGCAGTTGACCACGACGTCGAGGCGGCCCGCCCACTCGGTGACGCGGCCGACGGCCGTCCGTACGGCGGTCGAGTCGGCGACGGAGGCGGGCACGGCCAGTACCTTGCCGCCGTGGGCCGACAGTTCGCCGGAGAGCCGCTCCAGATCGGATGCGGTGCGTGCCGTCACGGCCAGGGTGGCCCCCGCCTGGTGGAGAGCCACCGCCATGGCACGGCCGAGGCCCTTTCCGGCACCGGTGACCCAAACCGTCTTGCCGTCCAGGCGCAGTCGGGTGTTCACGTCGTCGGTCATGCCTGCTCCTCCGTGGGGATGTCGCGCAGGGTCCGCTTGAGGACTTTGCCGGAGGGGGTACGGGGGAGCGCGTCGACGACGTCGAAGCGGGCGGGCACCTTGAACTTGGCCAGGCGTGCCCGGCAGAACTCGCTCAGCTCCTCCGACCTGGCCGTGCTGCCCGGCCGGAAGACGACGAAGGCGCGCGGGACTTCACCCCAGCGGGGGTGCGTCAGGCCGACCACGGCGGCTTCCAGGACGGCGGGGTGCTCGTACAGGACCCGCTCGACCTCGGGCGTGGCGATGTTCTCCCCGCCGGAGACGATCATGTCCTTCTTCCGGTCGTCTATATAGAGGAAGCCGTCCTCGTCGACGTGCCCGATGTCACCGGTGTGGAACCAGCCGTCCCTCAGCGCGGCGGCGGTGGCCCGCTCGTCGCGCCAGTAGCCGGCGAAGACCTTGGGGCCCCGCAGGGTGATCTCGCCGAGCTCGCCCGTGGGAGCTTCCTCGCCGGAGTCGCCGACGATGCGGATCCGGGTGTGGGGCACGGGGCGGCCGACGGATCCGAGCTTCGTCAGGGAGTGCTCACGGTCGAGGAAGGTGTCACCGGAGACGGTCTCGGTCAGGCCGTAGGCGTCGGCGAACCAGGCGTGGGGGAAGGCGGTCATGATCCGGCGCAGCACCGGCTCGGGGGTCTTCTCGCCGCCGCCCAGGACGAAACGCACGGACGCGGTGTCGTACGCCTCGCGGTCCGGGACCTCCAGGACGGCGTTGACCATGGCCGGCGCCAGCCACACGTTGGTGACCTTGTGATCCTGGATCGCGCGCAGCACGCCCTCCGGGTCGAACTTGCGTTGCAGGACGACCGAGCCGCCCGCGTACAGCACTCCGAGGGCGGGCATGTCCAGCCCACCGACGTGGTACAGCGGGCCGCAGACCAGCGTGGTGTCCGCCGCGGTCAGCCCGAAGTGCACGATGTGGGCGAGGTTCTTGGCCTGCACGTTCCCGTAGGTGATGCACACGCCTTTGGGCCGTGAGGTGGTGCCGGAGGTGTACATCAGACGCTGCAGGTCGCCCGGGACCACGTCCACCGGCTCCACCCGGGCGCCCTTGTGGCGGGCCAGCAGCTCCTCGTAACCCGTCCAAGGCGGCTGGGTGTCGGGATCGGCGTCGAGCTGGATCCGGTGCTCCAGGTGGCTCAGTCCGGCGTCGATCCGAGCCACGGCGGGGACGAACTCCGGCTCGGTCACGATCACCTTGGCACGGGCGTGGTCGAGGATGTACTGCCATTCGTCTTCGGACAGCCGGTAGTTCAGCGGCAGGAAAACCGCCCCGATCCGGTTGACGGCATAGACCAGCTCCAGGAACTCCGGCCGGTTGTAGAGCAGCAGCCCCACGATGTCGCCCCGGCCCACGCCGAGTTCGGACAGGCCGGCGGCCAGCTGATTGACCCGTTCATGCAGCTCGCGCACGGTCAGGTGCCGTTCGTCCTGGACGACGGTCACGGCGTCCGGCCGTTGGATCACGTGGTAGTCGAGGATGCTCGCGAAATTGTGCACGGCGACTCTCTCGTTCGGCGACCGGCATTGTCCCGACCGGTCGGTTGCCCACTACAAAGTTTTCGTGTACTCATTGGTCTATAAAACCGTAGCCGCACTTTACGGCGCTCCGCAGCCACCGACAACCGCCGTGCGGAGCGATTTCCCGCCGAGGAGGAGGGTCTCTGTGCCACGTATTCGATGGGAGGCCGACGGGCCGGTCGTGGTCCTCCGGCTGACAAACCCACCGATGAACGCCTTCGACTCCGAGCAGCGGCGCGAGCTGGCCGCCGCGGCGCGCGAGCTGGCCGACTCCCGCGACGTGCGGGCCGTGGTGCTCTACGGCGGTGAGCGGCTGTTCGCGGCCGGTGCCGACATCCAGGCGCTGGCGGCGATGGGGCCCGAGGAGATCCGGAGCTGGAACCGGGCCCTGCAACGGACCTTCGACGAGGTCGCCCGGCTGCCGATGCCGGTCGTCGCGGGGATCACCGGCTACGCGCTCGGCGGCGGCCTCGAACTGGCGCTGTGCGCCGACTACCGGGTGGCGGCCCGGGACGCCCTGCTCGGTCAGCCCGAGGTGCAGCTGGGCATCATGCCGGGCTCCGGCGGCACCCAGCGACTGGCGCGCCTGCTCGGCCCGGCACGGGCGAAGAACCTGCTGATGACCGGCCGCCGGGTGGGCGCCGAGGAGGCGCTGCGGATCGGCCTGGTGGACGAGGTGGTCCCGGCCGACGAGGTGCTCGCCGCCGCCCTCGACTACGCCAAGAGGCTCGCCGAGGGGCCCGCCGCGGCGCTGGAGGCGATCAAGGAGGCGGTGGACCACGGCGCCGACGCCGGCGTGTCCACCGGACTCGCCCTGGAACGGTCCCTGTTCACGGGGGTCTTCGGCACCGCCGACGCGGCCACCGGACTGCGCTCCTTCCTCGAACACGGCCCGGGAAAGGCGACGTTCGGAGGTCCCGGGCCGGACCGCGGCGAGACGGACCACGACGACACGGAGGGACGTAGGGCGTGAAGGCACTGCGCTGGCACGGTGCACGGGACCTGCGGCTGGACGAGGTACCCGACCCACCGCAACCGAGACCGCACGAGGCGGTCGTGGAGGTCTCCTGGTGCGGTGTGTGCGGCACCGATCTGCATGAGTTCCTCGAAGGCCCGCACATGATCCGCACGGGCCCGCACCCCCTCACCGGAGCGGAGCCGCCCCTGGCGCTGGGGCACGAGTTCAGCGGAACCGTCCTCGCGCTGGGCTCCGAGGTGCCCGGCATCGAGGTCGGTGACCGGGTGACCGCCGATCCCGTCTGGCGATGCGGCGTGTGCTACTGGTGCCTGCGCGGCGAGTACCACATCTGTCCCAGGAGCGGCTCCGTCGGACTCGCCTCCGCCGGCGCGTTCGCCGAGCGCGTCACCGTGCCCCTGGCCGGGCTGGTCCGGCTGCCCGACAACGTCACCGACGAGATGGCCGCGCTCGCCGAACCACTGGCGGTCGGACTGCACGCGGTGACCCGGGCCGGAGTGCGACCGGGCGACAACGTGCTGGTGGTCGGCGGCGGGCCGATCGGCTTCGCGGTCGTGCTCGCCGCCCGTCTCGCGGGAGCGGCCGGGCTGTATGTGAGCGAGCCGCTCAAGGAGCGCAGGGAAAGGCTCCTGGAGATCGGTGTCACCGAGGCGTTCGACCCGGGCGAGACGGACGTACGCCGCGAGGTGTTCCTGCGCACCGGCCGTATCGGCCCGGACGTGGTGATCGACGCCACGGGTGTGGCGGCGCTCGCGGGACAGGCGGTCGCCACCGTCCGGCGCGGCGGCCGGGTCGTCCTCGCGGGGGTGGGCCACGGCAACATCGAGGTGGACATGGGCCAGTTGGTCTTCTACGAGCGGGCCGTGCTGGGAACCCTCGGCTACACCTTCGACATCCCCCGCGTCATCGACCTGATGAGCACCGGGCGCCTGGACGCCTCACCCCTGCTCACCGGTCGGTTCTCGCTGGCCCAGGGCATCGGGGTCTTCGGTGACCTGACCGCGGACCGGGCCCGGCATCTCAAGGTTCTGCTGACTCCCAAGGGGCTGTGACATGGATTTCGACCTGCCGGAAGAGACGCGCGCGCTGCAGGAGATGGTCCGCGAGTTCGCGGCCCGCGAGATCACGCCGCACGCCGCCCAGTGGTCCGAGAACGAGGAGTTCCCGACCCACATCTTCACCAAACTGGGCGAACTCGGCCTGATGGGCATGCTGGTGCCCGAGGAGTACGACGGCGCCGGATCGGACCTGGTGTCCTACGTGGCGGTGATGGAGGAACTGGGCGCAGCCGACCAGTCCGTCGCCTCCTCCTGGAACGCGCACTCAACGATCGCCACCCTGCCGCTGCTCGCCTACGGCACTCAGGAGCAGAAGCACCGCTGGCTGGCTCCGCTGGCCCGCGGCGAGGCCATCGGGGCGTTCGGCCTGACCGAGCCCGGGGCAGGCTCCGACGCGGCCGGCATCGCCACCACCGCCCGGCGCGCGGACGGGGGCTGGGTGATCAACGGCACCAAGATGTTCATCACCAACGCCGGCACCGACATCAGCCAGGGCGTGACCCTGCTCGCGGTGACCGGACGCGACGACGGGGGGCGCAAGCGGTTCGCGACGTTCTACGTGCCGACGGACACGCCCGGTTACACCGTCGGCCGCAAGCTGAAGAAGCTCGGCTGGCACGCCATGGACACCCGGGAACTCGTCTTCACCGACTGCTTCATCCCCGAGGACCATCTCATCGGCGAGGAAGGCGGGGGACTGCGCCAGTTCCTGTCCGTCCTGGACAAGGGCCGCATCAGCGTGGCGGCACTGGGCATGTCGCTGGCGAAGGCGGCGCTCGCCCTCGCGGTCCAGCACGCCAGGGAGCGCGAGCAGTTCGGCCGTCCGCTGGCCGCCTTCCAGGCGGTGGCCCACAAGATCGCGGATCTGGGCACGGAGTTCGAGGCCGCCCGCTGCATGGTCTACCGCGCCGCGTGGCTCGCCGATCAGGGGCGTCCGCACGCCACGGAGGCGGCGATGGCGAAGCTGTACGCCTCCGAGGTCGCCAACCGCGCTGCCTCCCAGGCGGTACAGATCCACGGCGGCTACGGATACATGCGGGAGTCGGAGATCTCCCGCTTCTACGCGGACGCCAAGATCCTCGAGATCGGCGAGGGCACCAACGAGATCCAGCGCAACGTCATCGCCAGGGCACTGGTCGAGCGGGCGTGAGATCCGGGTGGCTCCGGCCCCGTGGCGCGGGGCCGGACACCAGCTCCACAAGGGGACGCAGGAGTAGTGAGGACGCACCATGACCCTGGCACCGCAGATGACCGGAGTGAGATCCACCCACGCGGAACAACTCCTTGAGATGTACCGGCGGATGAGCCGCATCCGCCGGTTCGAGCAGCGGGCGTCGGACCTGTACAAGGCCACCGAGATCCCGGGCTTCCTGCATCTGTCGATCGGACAGGAAGCCAGCGCGGTCGGTGCCTGCTGGCCCCTTCGCGACACCGACGGCATCACCTCCACCCACCGGGGCCACGGACACGTGCTGGCCAAGGGGCTGGACACGGCGTCGATGATGGCCGAACTGATGGGCAAGGAGGCGGGCACCTGCCACGGCCGCGGCGGCTCCATGCACATCGCCGACCCGGGCCTCGGCATCTACGGCGCCAACGGCATCGTCGGCGCCGGCCTGCCCATCGCCACCGGAGTGGCCACCGCCGCCAAGCTGCGCGACGCGGGGGACGTGGTGGTGGCGTTCTTCGGGGACGGCGCGGTCGCGCAGGGCATGTTCCACGAGGCGGTCAACCTCGCCGCCGTCTGGGACCTGCCGGTCGTCTTCCTGTGCGAGAACAACCACTACTCGGAGTTCTCGCCCGCCGCCGAGCAGCACCGGGCGCCACTCTCGGCCCGCGCCGCCGGATACGGGATCGGCTACGCCCACGTCGACGGCAACGACGTCCTGGCGGTGGCCGGGATCATGACCGACGTGGTGGAGCGGATCAGGCACGGCGGCGGCCCGGTCCTGGTGGAGGCGGAGACCTACCGCTGGCACGGCCACTACGAGGGCGACCCGCAGCGCTACCGCAGCCCGGAGGAGGTCGCCGAGGCCAGGGAGCGCGACCCCCTGCTCGTGGCCCGCCGGCATCTGGCGGCAGCCGGGGTGGACGCGTCCCAGGCCGACGCGGTGGACGAGGAGATCGACAAGGAGATCGACGCGGCGGTGGAATGGGCGAGGAGCCTGCCCGAGCCCGCCCCGGAGACCCTCCACGACTTCGTCTCCGCCCCGCGTACCGCCGTACCCGAGCCGGCCCCGCTCCTGACCGAGGCCGAGATCTTCCGTTCGATGGACGCCGTACGGCTCGCCCTGGAGCACGAACTCGCCGCGGATCCCGCGGTGTTCGTGGCCGGGATCGACGTCGGCGCCGGCGGCAACGTCTTCGGGCTCACCCGGGGTCTGGCGCAGGCGTTCCCCGGCAGGGTGCGCGACACCCCGATCAGCGAGAGCGCGATCCTCGGTACGGCGGTGGGTGCGGCCATGGCCGGGATGAAGCCGGTCGTGGAGATCATGTACATGGACTTCATCGGCGTCTGCCTCGACATGCTGCTCAACCAGGCGGCGAAGCTGCGCTTCATGACCGGCGGCCGTGCTTCCATGCCGCTCGTCGTCCGCACCCAGTTCGGCGCCGGCCGCTCCTCGGGCAGCCAGCACTCGCAGAGCCTGGAGGCGCTGCTCGCGCACATCCCCGGACTGACCGTGGTGATGCCTTCCAACCCCGCCGACACCTACGGGATGTTGAGGGCCGCGATCCAGGACCCCAACCCGGTCGTCTTCGTCGAGAACCGGCTCCAGTACGGCCTCAAGGGACCACGGCCTCCGGCCGATCACCTGATCCCGCTGGGCCGGGCAAAGGTGGTACGCGAGGGCACCGACATCACGCTCGTCTCCTGGTCCCGGATGGTTCAGGACTGTCTCGCCGCCGCCGAGGTGCTCAGCGGCGAGGGCGTCAGCGTCGAGGTCGTCGACCTGCGCACGGTGGCCCCGCTCGACCGTCAGACCGTTCTCACCTCCCTCGCCAAGACGAACCGTCTGGTGATCGCCCACGAGGCGGTGCGGGACTTCGGGGTCGGCGCCGAACTGGCCGCGCTCGCCGTCGACGAGGGCTTCTGGCATCTGGACGCACCGGTCACACGCGTGGCGCCGCCCCCGGTGCCCGCGCCGTACGCGCCCTCCCTGGAGCGTGCGTGGCTGCCCTCACCGGACACGATCGCCGAGACCCTGCGCCGGATCGCCGCGGTCTGAACCGCAATGGACCGAGTGATCCAAAGCCCTTTCTCACCTGACCCGTCCCTCGGTTTTCTGTTCGCGGTCCCTAGAATGCTGAATCATGGCAAGACCACCAGGGCACGGAGCAGGCTACGAGACCAAGCGTCAGGAGATCATCGACAAGGCGGCCGCGCTGTTCGCCGAGAAGGGGTACGCCGCCACCGGTATCGCAGAGGTGGGCGACGTCGCGGGGCTGGCCAGGGGTGCGCTCTACTACTACATCGGCTCGAAGGAGCATCTGCTCGTCGAGATCCAGGACCGGGTGATGCGTCCCATGCTCGCCGGCGTGCACCGGATCGCCGCCCTGGACGAGGATCCGGTGCTACGGCTCCGGCTGCTGTCCCAGACGCTGCTGGAGAACATCCTGGCCCGGCTGGACCATGTCAGGGTCTACGAACACGACTACCGGAACCTGCGCGGGGACAACCGCACCCGCCTGCTGAGCCAGCGCCGCGAATTCGAGAGTGTCGTCGAGCGGTTGCTCGTCGCCGCGATGGACGACGGATCGTTCCGCAAGGTCGATTCCAGGCTGGCCACCCTGCAGTTCCTGAACATGCACAACCACACCTACCAGTGGATCAAGCCGGGTCGTGAGTGGGACGCCCGGCGCTTGTCCCGGGAGTACTGCGCGACGCTCTTTGCCGGATTCGCCGGTCCAGGGCGCCGGTTCGACGACATCGAGGACCAGGTGAGCGACTTCCTCGCCAAGCGGGAGACCGCCGCCCCCGTCCCGATTCCGCGTTCCCCCGGCAAGGCGTGACACGGGGCCCGTCACCCGTGTTCCGGGCGTTGCCTACCTCTGTCCGCGCCGATAGTGTGACAAGGATTTAATTCACCGACCGATCGGTCTAACCTCTTGTGTCCTGCTTGGCGGTGGGCGACCGCTCAGCACGAGGAGGGATGTTGAGTGGACTGGCGAACCGAGGCCGACGTGTTGATCGTGGGTGCCGGTACTACAGGCCTTTACCAGCTCTACCGTGCCAGAGCCGAGGGCTTTTCCGCGGTACTGCTCGAAGCGGGCCTCGGCGTCGGCGGGATCTGGTATTGGAACAACTCCTTCGAGGCGCGCTTCGAGGCGGAGAGCAGTGTCCGCGGACACCTCTTCTCGGCAGAGCTGGGAGCCGCGTGGCAGCGGCCCGAGGAAGGCGCCGGCCAGCCGGTCATCGAGGGCTACCTCAACCATCTGGTCGACCGTCAGGACCTGCGCCCGCACATCCGGTTGGGCGCCACGGTGGGTTCGGCCGTCTACGACGATCCGACGGGGACCTGGTCGGTGCTGACCGGTGACGCCGTCGAGTACCGGGCACGCTTCCTGGTCGCCGCCACCGGAGCCCTCCCGGCACCCGGCCGTCCCTGTACGGGCGGCCGTCAGCAGGCCGGGGCCGGACACCGCAACGGCCGGGACGCCGGGCGCGGGCACCGGGGCGCGCGTCAGGAGCTGTCCGCCTCGCACGTCCCGGAGAGCCGCTCGTCCGCGTTCAGCGACAGCGGTGTGTGCGCGGGGGGCCTCATCGTGGCCGGGGACGACGCGTTCAGCGGCGGCACGCTGAAGCGGCTCGGGGTGCGCGGCCGGGACGGCCTCAGGCTGGCCGGCTACTGGGCGGACGGCCCGCGGAGCTATCTCGGTGTCATGACCGCGGGTTTCCCGAACTTCTTCTTCCCCGGCGGCCCGCACTGCGTCCCCGACAACCCTCGTCACCCCGGCGATCAGGTGGACTTCATCACCGGTGCCCTCGTGCGGGCCCGCGATCACGGGCGGGATGTCGTCGAGGTGGGGCTCGCGGCCGAGGAGGAGTGGACGGACCTGATGGCCGGGGCGCCGTTCTCGTGGCGGCCGCACCCGTTGCCGGGATCGCCGCTGGGAGGGCCGGCCGGCGAGACCATGGGCGACGCGTACGGGGCGTTCATCTTCTCCGAAGCCGGGCGGGCCGCCTGATGCGGGACCTTCGCGTTGCCGCGCGCACGGTGGCGTGAGCGGCGGGATCCGGCCGACGGACCCGCACGCTCATACGCACGCGCACGGTCGCACGCACGCGCACGCCGGTGCCCCGGGAACCGTTTCCCGGGGCACCGGCGTGATCGTGGTGGAGAGCAGGTGTCACGCGTCTGCCGCGAGGCCCGCCTTCGACAGGTCGAAGGTGTTGAAGTCGTTCTCCCGGACCTCCTGGATCAGCTCCTGGAGCTTCCACCGCCCGGTGGGGTTCAGCAGCTGGCTGACCGCCTTGCCGGGGATGTTGGCGCCGTAGAAGTAGCTGGCCTTCTGGAAGATCGACATGTTGTCGCTGTTGTTCATGAGGTCGGTCCACTCCTGCTCCGCGGCGGCCTTGACCTCGATCACGTCGTAGCCCTGCTTGTACGCGTGCAGCAGGGCCTCGTGCGCGAACTCCACCTGGTCGCCGGCGTAGCGCGGGTTGTTGCCGAGGGCGCCGTGCGGGCCGCCGGGGAAGAAGAAGTTGGGGAACCCGGCCGCGGCGATCCCCAGGTAGGTGCGCGGGCCGTTCGCCCAGTGCTCCTCCAGTGCCAGACCCTGCCTGCCGCGCACCCCCAGGCGGTTGAGCGCGCCGGTACCGAAGTCGTAGCCCGTGCCCCAGATGACGATGTCGACCTCACGCAGGCCCGTCGAGGTCTCGATGCCCGTCTCGGTGAACCGGACGATGGGCTCCTCGGGAAGGGAGACGAGCGAGACGGTCGGCTTGTTGTACGCCTCGAAGTAGCCGGTGCCGAACGGAGGGCGCCGGGCGCCGTAGCCGCCGTCGGTCGGGATCAGCTTCTCCGCTGTCGCGGGGTCCTTCACGATGCCGCGGATCTTGCCGGCCATGAAGTCGCACCACTCGGCGTTCACGGTGGGATTGAACGTCATGTCGCGGTAGTGCTCGGTCAGCTTCGTGAAGCCGGGGCTGTTCCAGACCTTCTCGTAGAACTCCTGGCGCTCCTCGGGGCTGACGTCCGCGCCCATGACCGGGTTCATGGCGTGCAGGAACCCGCTGGGGGAGGTGTTGAGGGTGTCCCGGATCCGCTCGTAGTCCGCCTTGAGCCCGGCCTGCTCCTCGGCCGTGATCGGCCTGTTGTTGAGCGGTGTGACCCAGTCCGCCTTCATCTGGAAGATGGTCAGGGAGGCCACCTCGTCGGCGATGGCCGGCACGATCTGGACGCCGCTGGAGCCGGTCCCGATGAGCGCCACCCGCTTGCCGGTGAAGTCGATCGGCTTCTTGGGCCAGCGGCTGGTGTGGTGCTGTTCGCCCTTGAAGTCCTCCCGGCCCGCGATGCCGGGGATGAAGGGGACCGAGAGGTTCCCGGTGGCCGCGACGAGGAACCGCGTCCGGACCGTCGTGCCGTTCTCCGCCGTCACCGTCCAGGTGCCGGACGGCTCGTCGAAGACGGCCGAGGTCACCTTGGTGTTGACGGCGATGTCGCGCCGCAGGTCGAACCGGTCGACCACGTGGTTGAAGTACCGCTCGATCTCCGGCTGTCCGGCGTACTGCTCCGACCACTCCCACTCCTCCCACAACTCCTTGGAGAAGAGGTAGCCGTAGGTGTAGCTCTCGGAGTCGAACCGTGCCTCGGGATAGCGATTCCAGTACCACACACCGCCGACGCCGCTGCCGGCCTCCAGCAGCTTCGCCGAGAGGCCCGCCTCGCGAGCCCGGTACAGCTGGTAGATGCCGGTGACACCCGCGCCGATGACCACGACGTCCAGCAGGTCGGCCGGATCGGCCTGACCTCCGGGTGCCGCGGCCGTCGTCTTCGTCGTCTTGCTCATCTGCCCTCCACAGTGCACAGGGGGCTGCTCCGCCCGCGTGAGCCCGAGTTTGTTATATCGACCGATCGATCGAAGATTGAGGTGAGAGTAGAGCAGGGCCCTGGCTCGATCAATGGCCATGCCGTGGGGAGATGCCTGCGGGGCGGTGGTCGACCCTCTGAATGTCCGCCGCGAACACCTTCGCGGCCTGGCGACAGGTGATTCCTGTCCTGGTCGTTGATTATACCGACCGATTGGACTAACTTTCAGGACGCGGGGAGGACACAATGTCGTGCCAACAGGAGTGCCCATGACGGCCGAGAATGTCGAAGAGCCGACCGACCTGCGCGGTGCCGGGCTCAAGGCCATGCGAGACGCGCTGCCCGGGGTGTTCCCCGACGGGGACATCGACCTGCGGGACGGGCGCCTCGGCGAGGAACTGGTCGAGATCGGCCTGACCAGCGTGTGGGGATCCCTGTGGGCCCGTGAGGGGCTCAGTCCGCGTGACCGCAGCCTGGTCACCCTGGGAATCCTCATCGCGCTCGGCGCGGAGACCGAACTGCGGACCCACTTCCGGATCGGTGTCACCAACGGTCTGACCCGGGACGAGATCGCCGAAGTCATCTACCACGCCAGTGGTTACGCGGGTTTCCCGGCCGCGACGGCGGCCCGGAGCGCCGCGCGGGAGGTACTCCCCGACTGACAGGGGGGCGGTGCTCCATGGGGCGCCGGACGCATGCACGGAGTGCACAGCCGGCCGGGCGGCGGGGTCTGTCGGAGGCCCGTCGCGCGGTGTCACACGAGCGAGGAGCAGGGGTATGTCATTGCAGGGAAAGGTCGCCGTCGTCACCGGCGGCGCCCGGGGTATCGGCCGGGCGGTCGCGACGGTGCTGGCGGCGCAGGGTGCGAAGGTCGCGGTGTGGGATCTGGATCTCGGCGGGGCCGAGAAAACCGTCACCGCGATCCAGGAGGCGGGCGGAACCGCGATAGCCGTAGGAGGTGATGCGGCCGAGGTCGCCGCCGTGGCCGCGGCGGCCGGCCGGACCCGGACGGAGCTGGGGCCCGTCACGATCCTCGTCAACAACGCGGGGATCACGGCCTACCAGCCGTTCGTCAACATCACTGAGGACGCCTGGGACCGCATGATCGGCATCAATCTCAAGGGGCCGTTCCTGGTCACCAAGGAGCTGGTGCCCGACATGCTGGAAGCGGGATGGGGGCGCGTCATCAACATCTCGTCCTCGTCCGCGCAGACCGGTGCCCCGGCCATGGCGCACTACGCGGCGTCCAAGGGCGGGGTCATCGGCCTCACCCGGGCGCTGGCCATCGAGTACGCGGACAAGGGCATCACCGTCAACCACGTGCCCCCGGGCTTCATCGACACCCCCCTGGTGCGCCAGGGGCCGATCGACGTGGACGCGGTCGCGCAGACGATGCCGATGAAGCGGGCCGGTCGGCCCGAGGACGTCGCCTACGCGGTTGCCTATCTGGCCTCCGAGGAAGCGGGCTACGTCACGGGACAGACCCTCAGCACCAACGGCGGACGCTATCTCGCGTGACATCCCCCTCCCGCTTTCTTATGTAGACCGCTTGGTCTATTTTTAGAGAACGTATGAAGCAACATCGGAGTCAGCTATGAGGTTCGAGCACGGTGTCCAGGCTGCCGGGGTGAGTACATGACCCCGCCCGGACGGATCCTGGTGGTGGGCGCGTCGGCGTCCGGGCTCACCACGGTGGAGTCGCTGCGACGCAAGGGATACACCGGCGAGATCGCCGTGATCGGCGACGAGCCGCACGCGCCGTACGACCGGCCGCCCCTGTCCAAGCAGGTCCTCTCCGGCGCGTGGGAACCGCAGCGGGCGACGCTGCGCACGGAGGAGATCCTTTCCGGCCTCGCCGCCGACTTCGTCCTCGGCGACGAGGCGGTCGCGCTGGACCCGGCGGCCCGGACCGTGCGCACCGCGTCCGGACGGGAGCTGGCCGCGGACGCGGTCGTCCTCGCCACCGGCGTCCGGCCTCGAACGCTGCCCGGTCAGGACGGCCTGGCGGGTGTTTACGTGCTGCGCGGGCTCGACGACGCACTCGCCCTGAAGGCGGAGCTGCGCCCCGGCGCGCGGCTGGTCGTGGTCGGCGAGGGCGTGCTCGGATCGGAGATCGCGGCCACCGCGCGCACGCTGGGGCTGGAGGTCACCCTCACCGGTCCGCTGTCCGCGCCGATGGCCCTGCAAGTGGGCCCGATGGTGGCCGGTCTGCTGGCGGAACTCCATCAGGAGCACGGCGTACGACTGCGGTTGGGGGCCGGGGTCGCGGGGCTGAGCGGCCGGGACGGGCGGGTCACCGGGGTGGAACTGAGCACCGGGGAGACCCTTGCGGCGGACGTGGTCGTCGTCGCCATCGGGGCGTCGCCGGCGACCGACTGGCTGGCCGACAGCGGTCTGACCCTGGACAACGGCGTCGTGTGCGACTCCCGCTGCCGTGCGGCGGACGGGATCTACGCGGTCGGTGACGTGGCCCGGTTCCACCATGAGGGTTATGGCCGCCTGATGCGCCTGGAGAACCGTACGAACGCCACGGAGCAGGCCGCGGCCGTCGCCGGCGTCGTTCTGGGCGAGGACCGGCCGTATGCGCCCGTGCCCTACTTCTGGACCGACCAGTTCGAGGCGAAGCTCCAGGTCCACGGGCTGCTGCCCGCGGACGCCGACGTGGAGGTCGTCGAAGGCGATGTGGCGGCCCGCCGGTTCGTACTCCGGTACTCCGGCGAGGGCGCGGTGACCGGGGTGCTGGGCTGGAACATGCCCAAGCAGACGCGCCTGCACCGCCAGGAGGTCGTCGACGCCCTGCACACCCCTGTCTCCACCCCCTGACACGAATGGGAGAGGTTTCATGAAGGTCCTCATCGACGAGGAGAAGTGCGTCGCCGCCGGACAGTGCGTGAACGCTTCTCCGGACGTCTTCGACCAGCGTGAAGAGGACGGCATCGTCGTCCTGCTGAACGAGAACCCGTCGGCGGAGCTGGCGGACGACGTCCGTAACGCGGCCGCGGTGTGCCCCGCACTCGCCATCCGCATAGCGGAGTAGCCGGCCGTGGCGGCCCGGGAGACCCGGGAGACCCGGAAGATCCGGGAGACCCGGACGACAGGCACGGTGGGACAGCGCAGTACGACAGGAGTCACCCATGAGTGAGTTCAGCTTCGAAGAAAGAGTGGCCGTCGTCACCGGCGCGGGGCGGGGTATCGGGCGTGCCCATGCCCGTCTGCTGGCCGAACGCGGAGCGAAGGTCGTCGTCAACGACCTCGGTGGATCGATGGCGGGCGAGGGGGCCGACGCCGGTCCGGCGCAGCAGGTGGCCGACGCGATCGTCGCGGCGGGCGGCCAGGCCGTCGCGGACACCAACGACGTCTCCACCGAGGCGGGCGGCAAGGCGATCATCGACTCCGCGCTGGACGCCTTCGGCCGTATCGACATCGTCATCAACAACGCCGGCATCATCAGGTGGGCCGGTCTGCCCGAGGTCGACCTCGACAACCTCGAACGCCATCTCGCCGTTCACCTGCTCGGCTCGTTCAACACCATGAAGGCCGCCTGGCCGCACTTCGTCGAGCAGGGGTACGGCCGCGTCGTGCTGACGACGTCGGCCGGTCTGTTCGGCCTCGACAACAACCTGTCGTACGCGGCGGCCAAGGGCGGCGTGGTCGGTCTGGCCCGCAGCGCACGGCTGGCCGGCGAACCGCACGGCATCAAGGTGAACGTGGTCGCCCCGGCCGCCCTGACCCGTATGGGCGGCATCGAGGACGAGGCCGCGGCCGAGGCCGCCGCCCAGCAGGCGGGCATGCCCTCGGAGGCGGTGTCGCCGATCGTCGCCTATCTCGCCCACGAGGCCTGCCCGGTCAACGGCGAGATCTACGCGGCGGGGGCCAGCCGCTTCGCGCGCTTCTTCATCGGGTCCACGCCCGGCTACGTGCACGAGGACGGTCCGGCCACGATCGAGGACGTCGTGAAGAACTGGGACGTGATCAACGACGAGAAGGACTACTACGTGCCCGGGGACCTGATGGCGTGGACCGGCGCCTTCCTCGGGCACCAGTTCAGCGAGAAGCCGGGCGGCGCGTCCTCGTAGGCGCCCGCCCGACCGGCGGCGGACGCGGGCCGCGGCATCCGGCTCAGGCGTCCCCGCCGGGCTTCGGTCCGGCCAGGTCACGGCCGATGATCTCCTTCATGATCTCGGTCGTGCCGCCGACGAGTGTCTGCACCCGTGCGTCGGCGTACGCCCGTGAGATCCGGTACTCGTCCATGTAGCCGTAACCGCCGTGCAGTTGGAGGCAGGCGGCGACCACCCGGTTCTGGAGTTCCGTGGCCCACCACTTGGCCTTGGCCCCGGTCACGGCGTCGGGTGTCCCCTCGTTGAGGTCGAGGATGCGGCGCTCCAGATAGCCGCGGGTCACCTCGACCTCGGTGGTCAGCTCGGCCAGCCGGAACCGGGTGTTCTGGAAGTCGACGAGCCGCCGCCCGAACACCTGGCGCTCCCGCGTGTACGCCACCGTCCAGCGCACGGCCGCCTCCGCCGCCACCATCGCCCGCCAGGCGATCGAGAGCCGCTCCAGAGGGAGTTGGGCGGTGAGCCGGCCGAAGCCCGCTCCCTCCTCGCCCAGCAGGGCCTCCGGGGGCAGCCGCAGGTCGTCGAAGTACAGCTCGGCGGTGTCCTGGGCGTGCAGGCCCAACTTCTTCAGCTTGCGCCCCCGTTGGAATCCCTGCGCCGCGGACGGTACGAGGAACAGGGAGAGCCGGGAGCGGCCGGCCGCCTCCCCGGTGCGGGCGGCCACGATCACCAGGTCGGAGCTGGAACCGCTGGTGATGAACGTCTTGGCACCGTTGAGGATCCAGTCCGTCCCCTCGCGTCGCGCGGTGCTGCGTATCCCGCGCAGATCGCTGCCGCCGCCCGGCTCGGTCATGGCGATGGAGGCGACCGCCTCGCCCGCCGCCATGCCGGGCAGCCACCTCTCCCGCTGCTCGTCGGTCCCGAACCTGACCAGGTACGAGGCGACGATGTCCTCGTTGATCGAGAAGCCGGACGCCAGGGCGGCCGCCCCGACCTCGGCCAGCTCCTCCTGGATCACGCAGCGGAAACGGTAGTCGTCGGCACCCGCACCGCCGAACCGCTCGGGTATGCGCAGTCCCAGCACACCCGCGGCGGCCGCCGCCTTCCAGACGGAGCGGTCGATGAGGCGCGCCTCCTCCCACTCCTCCAGATGCGGCGTCACCGAGCGCTCGACCAGGCTGCGTACGGTCCGGCGGAACGCGGTGTGGTCGTCCTCGTAGAAGCTGTACGGCATCGTCCGCTCCCAGGTCATTATCTAAAATCGTTAACTGATATACCCTATGGCGCGGGAGTCATCATAGGAGGACCGATGTCAGCGGTTCCACCCCTCGGTGATCTGCGGGTCCTGGAGTTCCTGGGCCTGGGGCCCGGACCGTTCGCGGGCATGCTGCTCGCCGATCTGGGGGCCGATGTACTGGCCGTCACCAGGCCGCGCACCGCCAGGCCCGCGCTGGCGGAGAACCGGCCCGTCGTCGAACTCGACGTCAAGTCGGCCGAGGGCCGCCAGGAGGCGCTGCGGCTCGCCGAGCGGTGCGACGTCCTGATCGAGGGCTTCCGCCCCGGCGTCATGGAGCGGCTGGGACTGGGGCCGGAAGAAGTGCGAAAAGCCAACCCGCGGCTGGTCTATGCGCGCATGACCGGCTGGGGACAGCACGGCCCGCTGGCACCGACGGCGGGCCACGACATCAACTACATAGCGATCACAGGTGCGTTGCACCATGCCGCCCGGCACGGCGAGGTACCCGTCCCGACCGCCAACCTGCTGGGAGACTTCGGCGCGGGCGGCATGTATCTGGTGATGTCCGTCCTGGCGGCCCTGCACGAGCGCGGCCGTACGGGATCGGGGCAGGTGCTCGACGTGGCCATCGTCGACGGCACGACCTACCTCACGACCATGCTGCACGAGTACCGGTCCAGGGGCACATGGTCGGACGTCGCCGGTACCAACAGGCTGGACACCGGGGCGCCTTACTACGACGTCTACCCGTGCGCCGACGGCGGGCACGTCGCGATCGGTGCCCTGGAGGCGCCGTTCTTCGCGGCACTCGTGGAGCTGCTCGGCCTCGATCCCGCCTGGACCGACATTCGCGAGGACCCGGGCAACTGGCCCGAGCTGCGCCGGGAGATCGCGCGGGCCGTACGGCTGCGCACCCGGGACGAATGGGCGGCGGCGGCCGAGAAGACGGACGCCTGCCTGAGCCCCGTGCTGAATCTGGCGGAGGCCGCCGGACATCCGCACCTGCGCGCCAGACACGCGCTGGTGCCCGCGCCGGACGGCCGGACGGGATGGCGGCCGACGCTGGGCGGCCGGCGGTTCGCGGGTGCGTCGTCGTCGGCGTCGTCGGCGTCGTCGGTGGAGGACACGCTCGCACGGTGGCGGGCGGACGAGTCCGGGGGTGACCCGGCCCCGGCGCGCTGACGGGCCCGGCGCACCCGGCCGGGTCGACACGCGGAACCTGCGATGTGGGAGCGAGGAGAGATGACGGCACGTCAGGCAGTGATCGTGGACGCGGTGCGCACTCCCATCGGGAAGCGCAACGGGGCGCTCCGCGAGGTGCATCCCGTCGACCTCTCGGCGGTGGTCCTGCGCGCGCTCGTGGAGCGCAACGAGGTTCCGCCGGAGTACATCGACGACGTGATGTGGGGGTGCGTCACCCAGCTGGGCGACCAGTCCAGCAACATCGCCCGGTTCACCACCCTCGCGGCCGGCTGGCCCGAGAGCATTCCGGGCGTCACCTTCAACCGGGCCTGCGGCTCCAGCCAGCAGGCCGTCGAATCGGCGGTGCACGCCGTTGTCGCGGGCGCCTACGACTGGGTGATCGCGGGAGGCGTCGAGTCCATGTCGCGCGTCCCGCTCGGAGCCGCCCGGCAGACCGGCCTGCCCTACGGGCGGACCGTGCTGGACCGCTACCGGACGGACCGTCTGGAACAGGGCACCGGGGCCGAGATGATCGCCCGCAAGTGGGGACTCGACCGGCACCGGCTCGACGAGTACGCCTCGCGTTCGCACGCACTGGCCGCCGCCGCCATCGACGCGGAGGTCTTCGACGGGCAGCTGGTCACCGTCCCCGCGGCACCGGAGTTGCAGCAGGACGAGGGGCTGCGCCGGGGCACGTCCCCCCAAACCCTGGCGAGGCTCAAGCCGTCGTTCCAGGAGGACGGGGTCATCCACGCGGGCAACGCCTCCCAGATCTCCGACGGGGCCGCCGCGCTGCTCATCACGACGGCCGAGCTGGCCCGCCGTCACGGACTGCGCGCGCTGGCGACGATCCGCGCGGGCGCGGTCGTCGGGGACGACCCCGTGATGATGCTGACGGCGCCCATCCCCGCCACCCACAAGGTGCTGCAGCGGGCCGGCCTGTCGATCGGGGACATCGGTGCCTTCGAGGTCAACGAGGCCTTCGCGCCGGTACCGCTCGCCTGGCAGAGCGAGGTGAAAGCCGATCCCGACCGGGTCAACCCGCTCGGCGGGGCCATCGCCGTAGGACATCCGCTCGGTGCGTCCGGTGCCGTCCTCGCCACCCGGCTGCTGCACCACATGCGCCGCCACGGCATCCGGTTCGGCCTCCAGACCATGTGCGAGGGCGGCGGCACCGCCAACGCCACCGTCTTCGAACTGGCCGACTGACATGACCGCAACGCGCACACCGGAGGAGACGGCAGTGAGCGTGACACCCGAGCAGCGGCGGCAGGATGTGGCCGCGCTGCGGGAGCGCTGGTACCGGGAGGGTCATTACTCCTCGCGCACCATGGCCGATGCCCTGGAGGACGCCGGCCGCCGGGTGCCCGGGACGCGGTTCGTGTTCGCCTCGGAGACGGAGACGACCACGGTCACCCTGGCGGACGTGCTCGCGCTGGGCAGGCGCGCGGCGGCCGGGCTGCGCCGGCTCGGGGTGCGGCCCGGCGACGTGGTCGCCGTACAGGTCCCCAACCGGCTGGAGCTGGTGGTGTCGTACTTCGGCACCTGGCTGGCCGGCGCGGTCGTCCTGCCCATCACCCACATCTACGACTCCGCCGAGGTCGGTGTCATCCTGCGCGACGCCCGGGCGAAGGTGCTCGTCCTGCCCGACGCGTGGCGCTCCATCGACTTCGTCGACCGCCTGGGCCGCCTGGACGCGGGGCCCACCCTCGAACACGTCGTCATGATCGGCGACCGGGTGGCACCGGACGCGGTCTCCTGGGGCACCCTGCTCGCCGCGTCGGAGGAGGCGTCGGTGCCTGTGGATGTCGTCGCCGCCGACGTGGCCGCCGACGACGTGTGCGCGGTGATCTACACCTCGGGGACGACCGGTACGCCCAAGGGCGTGCAGCACACCCACAACACCCTGCTGCACGAGCTGCGCAAGGGCGACCTGATGAACGAGGCCGGGCCGGACGACACCCGCCTCATCCCCTGGCCCTCCGGCCATGTCGCGGGACTGCTGGCCGCGTGCAGCGGGATCGTCGGGGGCACCGACACGTTGCACATGGACCGCTGGAACGAACGCCGGGCCGTCGAACTCGTCGAGGAGTTCCGGTGCACCATCACCAGCGGCACACCCCTGCACGTGGAGGCGCTGCTGAGGGCGGCCGAGGAGCACGGCCGGGACATCTCCAGCCTGCGGTTCGTCCAGATCGGTGCCGCCAACGTCCCGCCCGCGCTGGTCGCCAGGGCCGACGACGCGGGCATCGTGGTGGCCCGCGCCTACGGCAGCACCGAGCACCCGCGGTGTGCGACCTCACCGCTGGACGCCTCGGCGCGCCATCGGTCCATGACGGACGGCCTCGTGCGCTTCGGCGACGAGGTGCGGATCGTCGACGACACACTGCGTCCGCTGCCGGTGGGGGAGGCGGGTGAGGTCGTGACCCGCGGTCCCAGCCAGTTCGTCGGCTACCGCAACCGCGCGTACGACGCAGCGGCGTTCCTGCCCGGCGGCTGGTTCCGCACCGGGGACGTGGGACGGCTCGACGAGGACGGCCACCTGACCATCACCGACCGCATCAAGGACATCATCATCCGAGGCGGGGAGAACATCGCCTCCAAGGAGGTCGAGGACATCCTCACCACCCATCCGCGGGTCCGGCACGCCGCCGTGGTCGCGGAACCCGACCCGCGGTACGGCGAGCGGGTGGCCGCCTTCGTGGTCCTCGACAGCGGCACACTCGACGTCGAGGAGGTGCGCGAGCTGTTCGCCCGGCATCGGGTGGCACCGCAGAAGGCGCCCGAGCGCATCGTGGTCGTCGCCGATCTCCCGCGGGCCCCGTCGGGGAAGGTCCGCAAGTTCGAGCTGCGCGACCGGCTGCGGGGGGCGGGGGCCACCGAGCAGTCCGCCGAGGAGGCCCGTGCCTGACCGCCCCCTGCACCCCGTGCGGACCGCCCCGACCCCGTGCCTGATCGCCCCGTAACCCGTGCCGCCGTGATCCGGCGCTGGTCCTGGCCCCGGCCCCGGCGGAACAAGAGAGGCTTCTCATGGACGTGGGACTGCTGATGAGTTACTCGGGTGGCTTCGCCGAAGCCGCCCGGCGGCTGGGCGACTTCGAGGCGGCCGGAGTCGACTCGGTGCTGCTGCCCGAGGCGTACACCTTCGACTCGGTGAGCCAGCTCGGCCACCTCGCCGCCCGCACCGAGCGGATGCGCCTCGCGACCAGCATCCTCAACGTGTACTCACGCACCCCCGCGCTGCTCGCGATGACCGCGGCCGGACTCGACTTCGTGTCGGAAGGACGGTTCGAACTGGGCATCGGCGCCTCCGGCCCCCAGGTGGTCGAGGGGTTCCACGGGCTGCCCCACACATCCCCGCTGCCCCGGATCCGCGAGGTGATCGAGATCTGCCGTACCGTCTGGCGGCGCGAGCCCCTGCGGCACGAGGGCCGAGTCTTCCAGCTGCCGCTGACCGCCGAGCGCGGGGGTACGGGCCGGGGTGGCCGCGCCCTGAAACTCATCAACCATCCCGTCCGGCCGGACATCCCGATCGTCCTGGCGGCGCTGGGACCGAAGAGCGTGGAACTGGCGGCGGAGCTGTGCGAGGGGTGGCAGCCCACGTTGTACGTTCCGGAGGCTGCCAAGGAGGTCTTCGGTCCCTCTCTGGAGGCCGGGCGCGCCCGGCGCCTGGCCGGGCTGCCGCCGCTCAGGGTCGTCGCCGACGTCAAGGTCCTCGTCAGCGACGACGCGGAGGAACTCGCGGCCGGACGGCAGCGGGTCCGCGAATACATCGCCCTGTACGTCGGCGGTATGGGAGCCCGGGGCCGGAACTTCTACAACGCCCTCGTCGCGCGGTACGGCTTCGAAGGGCCGGCGGCGGTGATCGAGGAGCTGTACCAGAGCGGCCGCAAGGACGAGGCCGCCGCCGCGGTCCCCGGCGAACTGGTCGACGCGGTGGCCCTGGTGGGACCGCGCGGGCTGGTCGCGGAGCGGGTGGCGGCCTTCCGCGACAGCGGGGTCATGGGGCTGAACGCCTCGCCGATCGCGCTCACTCACGATCGGCGGGTCGAGGACATGGAGCTGCTCAAGCGGCTTGCCGGGTGACCGTCGAGCGTTTCAGGTGGGCGAGCACCCGCTGGTGATGGTGGGCGGCGGTGCCGTGGACCAGGGAGTCGACCGTCGCCCGCCGCAGATACAGGTGCAGGTCGTGTTCCCAGGTGAAGCCGATGCCGCCGTGGGACTGCAGGGCCTCCCCGGCGACATCGGGGAGGCGTTCGCTGGCGAAGGCCTTGGCCACGGCGGCCGCCATGGTGGTGTCGTCGCGGCCCGCGTCGAAGGCCATGGCCGCGTAGTAGGTGGCGGCCCGCAGGCCCCGCAGGGTGATCAGCATGTCGGCCGCCTTGTGCTTGACGGCCTGGAAGCTGCCCAGCGGACGGCCGAACTGCTCGCGCACGGTGACGTGGCCGACCGTCATCTCCAGCAGCCGTTGTCCCACGCCCAGCGCGTCCGCGGCGGTGAGGATCGCCATCGCGTCCACCCACCGGTTCGCGTCGTCGGGGCGGTCGGACAGCACCTGTGCGTCTGCCACGGTCACGTCGTCGAACACGACGTCGTACCAGGAACGCGTCAGGTCCAGGGTGATGCGCCGCTCCGTACGGGCGGCGGACGTCTGGACGAGGAGGACGTACGGTTCGTCCCCGGTTACCGTCACCAGCAGCCAGTCGGTACAGGCGGCGGCGTGCACGGCCGCGGCCCGGCCCGACAGGACGAGGTCCTGCCCCTCCCGGCGTGCGGTGAGGGAACCGTGGTGCACGAACCCCGCCTTCAGCCGCCCTTCGCCGAGTTCCGTCGCGGCCTGCGCGGCGAGGTCGCTCGGGTCGGGACCCCAGGCGGCGGACATGGAGGCCAGGGCCGTCTCCACGAACGGTCCCGGTGCCGCGGCCCGTCCCAGTTCCTCGGCCACCAGGCAGAGCTCCACCAGCCCCTGCCCCGCGCCGCCTTGGGCTTCAGGGGTCGCGAGGCCCGTCCAGCCCATGCGTGCGCCCCTGCTCCACAGCTTCTCGTCGACGTCCAGTCCCGCATCCAGGACCGACCGGACGAGATGCGGAGGGCAGTACGAGGTGAGCAGATCCCGCGACGCCTCGCGCAACGCGGCCTGCTCCTCGGAGAGTTCGAAGTCCACCATCGACCGGCCCTTCCATGGTCGTACCGATTACGGATCGCTAGCCTCTCATTGAGTGTAATGATTGAGCTATCTGAGGTGCCAGCTTCCGGAAGATCCCGAGGCCGCGAACCCGGCGGGCGAGAGGAACGATGATGTCGGACCAGGAGTTCAGCGCCGGTGGGCGCGCGTACGAGACCGTGCTGTTCGAGGTGACCGAACACGTCGCCACGGTCACCCTCAACCGTCCGCACAAGCTCAACGCGTTCAACCAGACCATGGTCGACGAGTTCCGGGACATCTGGGAGCGCGTGCGCACCGAGGACACCGTCCACGCGGTGGTCCTGCGGGCCGCCGGCGAACGCGCCTTCTGCACGGGCACCGACGTCGACGACCGGATCCATCTCGCCGGGAACGTCTGGAGCCAGGAGGACCCGGGGCGGGGGCTGAGCCCCAAACAGAACAGGGTGTGGAAGCCGGTCGTCGCCGCCGTGCACGGCATGGTCGCCGGCGGTGCCTTCTACTGGCTCAACGACTGCGACATCGTGATCAGCGCGGACGACGCCACCTTCTTCGACCCGCATGTGAGTTACGGCATGACATCGGCCCTGGAGCCCATCGGGCTGGCCCGGCGCATCCCCTTGGGCGAGGCCCTGCGCTGGGCACTGCTCGGGCTGGACGAGCGGATGTCGGCCGCGCGGGCACGCGAGATCGGCCTGGTGTCCGAGCTGGTGCCCTACCCGGAACTGTGGGGCCGGGCCGACGAACTGGCGCGCACCATCGCGGCCAAGCCGCCCGCGGCCGTGCAGGGAACCGTCCGGGCGATCTGGGAGACGCACGGCCTGGACCGCGAGGCGGCCCAGGCACTCGGCTGGCACTACACGACGATCGGCAATCCCCTCGGCAAGCCGCAGGTCTCGCGCGAGACCTTCGTCCAGCCCAAGTGGACGCTGCGCTGACCCGCGCCCGCGCCTGCGCTCGCGCCCGCGCCTGCGCTCGCGCCTGTCAGCCGGCGAATCGCGCGATCTCCGCGTCCAGCAGGTCGCCGAGGGTGTCCGCCGGCGGATCCGGCAGGCGCACCGGGGTCTGACGGGTCGGCAGCAGAACGACGGCCCGTCCCGGTGTCGAGACCTCCCCACGCTGGTTGTGGCAGGCCACCTCGATGTGCACCTCGTTGCCGACGTCGGTCCGCATCTTGTCCACCACGACTCCGCGCACCCATGTGGTGTCCCCGACGTAGTTGAACCTGCGGTGCTCGCAGCGGAGTCTGAACAGCCAGCCGTCGTCGCCCATCCAGTCCGTGAGCGCGTGCGTCAGCCAGGTCTCGCGCATGCCGCCGTAGTCGTAGCTCATGGGGATGCCCAGCTCCCGTGCGCGTTCCGGCTCCCAGTGCAGCCGCTGCACGGTGTCCGGGATGTTCCGGGCGTTGGGCGGGTACAGGCCGGGGGCTTTGCGCCGCACCCGCCGGGCGACCGCGAAGGCCCCCGGCGGCGTCAGCTGCATGCCCCACCCCACATGCCAGACGACCACGTCGGTCACGGTGAGCGGCCCCTTGACCCGGGGCTGGAGCTCGTCGCCGACGTGGACGTCCTCGAAATAGCGGGTGTTCGCGCCGCGCCGCTCCTCGGCGTCGTAGGAGGCGTCGATCTCGGCGAGTTGCTCGGCGGTGTAGGGGGGAAACTCCAGGTCTTCCTTCCCGTCGGCCCGGTTCCTGCTGGTGTGCCGTTCGGTGTGGATCCAGGTGCCGCGCTGGAGGGCGACTATCTGGCCCGCGCCGTCGGCGAACAGGAAGTCGTTGGTGACATGGGCGGCTCTGCCCCCGAAGGAGCTCGGCTTGACCTGGACGCCGACCTGGGCCCGCAGGCAGGAACAGCGGTCGCCGAGGCGGAGCGGCCGGTAGTACTCGAACTCCATGACCGCCTGGTAGGCGCCGAGCCCGGCGAACGGGTCGCCCTTGAGGATCGCCTTGGCCCGGTCGTCCGGTTCGACGGCGTTCTCGCCCATGGTGTAGAGGAAGTTCGGCGGTGCGATCGTGCCCTTCCACCGGGTGGCCGGGCCGTGTGCGGGGTCGCACCACAGAGGATTGTCGTCGCCGTAACCGAGCGCGAAGTGACGGATTCCGTCGGTGCTCACCTCCAGGTTGTGCGGTGGCAGGCGGCGCTGGGGGACGCCGATGCGGCGGCGTGAGCGCTCCACGGCATCGTCGGTGAGGAGGCCGTAGTCCGGCCGGTCCGTCAACGTGGTCACCATCTCTCCTTGCTTCGTGGGCGGGCGGCTGCCCGGCGAGCGGATGGACCGGGCCTAGCTACCGTCGGCGGTGAAGAGTTCCTGGAGCCGGGGCCGGTCGACCTTGAGCGAGGGGGTCCGCGGCAGCTGGTCCAGAATCCGCAGATCCACCGGCATCTGATAGCGCGTCAGTCGTCTCGCCAGATGATCGAGCAGGTCCTGCCTGCTGGCCTGTCCGCACAACGTGACTGCCACGACCGGCACTTCACCCAGACGTTCGTCCGGCAGCCCGACGGCGGTGGCGTCACTCACGGCCGGATGCTGGTGCAGCGCGTCCTCGATCACACTCGGCGGAATCTTGAAGCCGCCCCGGTTGATCGCGTCGTCCGCGCGGCCGTGGATGAAGAGGAAGCCGTCCTCATCCAGCGAGGCCAGGTCGTTCGTGCGCAGCCATCTCCCGTCGGCGACGGGCAGTTGGGGACCGCGGACCTCCAGGAGTCCGATGCCGCCCGATGTCTGCACGTCCTGTGTCGTACGGTCGACCACACGCAGTTCGATGCCGCGGTGCGCGCGGCCCACGCTGCCGCGCTTCGTCCCCGCCCACCGGCGGTGGTCGGCGAGCGACCAGCCCGCGATGGCGCCGGCGAACTCGGTGGCGCCGTAGGTGGTGAGGACCGGCACGCCGTATCGCGCCTCGAACTCCTCGGCCAGTTCGGGCGGCAGGGGTGCCGTGCCGGAGCCGATCGCCCGCACACTGCTGAAGGTGTCGGCGGGGAGTTCCGCGTGCAGCACCATGCGGATCGCGGTGGGCGGCAGGCGAAGTTGGCGCGGCCGGTGCCGGCGTACCAACCGGGCCCACTCCTCGACCTGGAACCGCTCCATCAGGGCGACGGACCGGCCGTCGACGGCATGGGCGATCGCGAAGTACAGCCCGCTGATGTGGGCGAGCGAGGACCAAAGGATGACGCATCCCCGGCGCAGGCGCGGACCGGTGCTGTCGTCGAGCATGGTGCCGGCGGCCTGGAAGGCGGCGGTCAGCTGCGGATAGGTCAGGGAGACGCGCTTGGGCTTTCCGGTCGTGCCGCTGGTCATCATCACCACGGCCACGTCGTCCGCGGGAAGCCCGGGCAGCTCGGGAGGCGTGGGCGGCGCGGGTGTCCAGGAGTCCGGCCGGAGCCGCAGGCCCGTCTCCTGGCGAGCGATCAGGGGGACGGCGCCGATGTCCTCGGCGGCGTCCCGGACGGCGGCCCGGGCCCAGTCCTCCTCGTCGGCGATGACGACGTCCGGGCGCAGCGAGCGGATGTCGTCGCCGAGCCCCGTCTCGCCCACGTGGGGGCTGAGGGTGACGACCTGTCGGCCGGTGGCGATCACCGCCAGCAGTGCGGCCAGTTGGGCCGGCCTGTTGCGCAGGACGAGGCCGACCCGTCGAGCGGAGGGGTGGCTGCTCAGGAGAGTGTCCAGATCACGGGTGGCGTCGGCGAGGTACGACCACGGAAGGCTCGACTCCGCGAAGGTCAGTGCCGTCGCGTCCGGGTCGATGCCCATCACGTGACGAAGCCAGTTCGAGAGCAGGGGCGAGGTGTGCCCGGCGGGATGCGAGCGGGCCTGTTTCGTCATGGCGCCCTTCTACGGGGAGGCAGACGTTTAAGCTAAATTAGTTACTTGATTCTATCGGCACTGTCCAGGTGAGGCCAATGGGCGCCCCGCATCGGTGCGTTGAGGGCGCTCCTGAAACAGACGAATCTTTTATTTGACATGCCTGATTGTTGGACGACGCATGCAGGAGGACACATGCAGCTGGACGCCATCACCGCACTCGTCACCGGCGGTGCCTCCGGCCTCGGAGCCGCGACCGCGGCGGCGTTCGCCGAGGCGGGAGCGAAAGTGGTCATCACCGACCTGCCCGGCTCGGCCGGTGCCCGGACGGCTGCCGCGATCGGCGGCGGAGTCCGGTTCGTGCCCGCCGACATCACCGACGAGGACAGCCTGCGGGCGCCCCTCGAAGCGGCCCGGGAGAACGGCAACCTGCGAGCCGTCGTGCACTGCGCGGGCCGCGGCGGGGACCGGCTGCGCATCCTCGACAAGTCAGGCGTGCCCGCCGCGCTGGACAGTTACCGGCAGGTGCTGGAGGTCAACCTCGTCGGCAGCTACAACGTCCTGCGGCTGGCCGCGGCCGCCATGGCCGGCAACACCGTCGAGGACGGCGACCGCGGTGCCATCGTGCTGACCGCGTCGGCGGCGGCCTTCGAGGGACAGATCGGCCAGACCTCGTACGCCTCCGCCAAGGGCGGCGTGCACGCGATGACCCTGGTGGCGGCCCGCGACCTCGCGAGCTGGGCGATCCGGGTCAACACCATCGCGCCCGGGACCTTCGACACCCCGATGCTGGCAAGGCTGCGCGAGGACATCCGGCAGAGCATCGCCGAGACCATCCCCCACCCCAGGCGCCTCGGCCACGCCGCGGACTACGCCGACCTGGCACTGGCCATGGTGCGCAACCCCTACCTCAACGGCGAGACCGTCCGCCTCGACGGCGCCCTGCGCATGGGCCCGAGGTGAGCGCCGCCCCCGAGGTCCTGGTGGACGCACACGACCGGGTCCTCGTCATCACCGTCAACAGACCGGCACAGAAGAACGCGATGACCCTGGCGGCCGCCCACCTCGTCGCCGAGGCCGTCGACCGCCTGGACGACTCACCTGATCTGTCGGTCGCCGTCCTCACCGGTGCCGGCGGGACCTTCTGCGCGGGCATGGACCTGAAGCGGTTCGCGCTCGGGGAGCGTCCGGCGCTGCCGGGTCGTGGCTTCGGCGGGCTCGTCGAGGCACCCCCCGAGAAGCCGATCATCGCCGCGGTCGAAGGCTGGGCGCTCGGCGGCGGCTGCGAACTCGCCCTCGCCTGCGACCTGGTGGTGGCAGCGCAGGGGGCGCGCTTCGGGCTGCCCGAGGTCAGGCGCGGTCTGGTGGCACGGGGCGGCGGAATGATCAGGCTGCCGCAGCGGCTGCCGCGCTCCGTCGCGATGGAACTGCTGCTCACCGGCGACCCGATCGACGCCGAGCGGGCCGAGCGACTGGGACTGGTCAACCGCGTCGTGCCCGAGGGCCAGGCGCTGGAGGCGGCCCTACAGCTCGCCGGACGTGTCGCCGAGAACGCGCCCTTGGCCGTGCGGTGCGCCAAGGCCGTGGCGAGCGCCGCCCCCGGGTGGCCGCAGGACGAGGTGTGGCGCAGGCAGGCCCCGTTCTCCGACGCCGTGTTCGCCTCGCAGGACGCGCAGGAAGGAGCACGGGCCTTCGTGGAGCGCAGGGAACCCCGGTGGACGGGGCGTTAGGGCCTGTGCGACGGGTCGTGTGACCGGTTCGACGAGAACCCACAGCGCGGCGGCTGTCCGGGGATCCGGCCGACGGCGCCGAGCAACAGGACAGTCGGGTCGGCGAAATCATCGACGTGCGGCGGAGCCGCTGGTGTCATCGGCTCCGCGCTCCGGCTTGCGGGTGGCCATCGCATCCAGGACCCGCCGGGGTGCCCAACGATCACCGCCGTCCCGTAAGCCCTGCCGGCGTGGACGGGTGGACACGCCTGCGGCGAAGGGAGCGCGGCACGAGGTCGAGCGGGGCGAGGTGGGACGGGGGTGTGGCGGGTGCCCGGGTCTTCTCTTGTGGCAGCCGTCAGGTACTCAGTCCTGGTAGGGCTTGTCGGCCAGCGTCAGGCCTTCCAGTGCCAGGCCCAGCGTCGTGCCCTCTTCCAGGCGCCTGGCGAGGCGCTGGCGCAGGGCGAGCGGGGTGAGGCGCAGCAGCAATGGCGGCTTGGCTGCCAGCTCTTCGGCCAGGTGCAGGGCGCGGGGGAGGACCTCGGCGGCCGGCAGGATCTCGTTGATCATACCGAGGCGCAGCGCTTCTTCGGCATGGATGGCCCGCTGGGTCAGCGCCGCGTAGCGCGCCCGGTTGATCCCGAGTATCTCCTCCCAGACGACGTGGACCCCGTCACCGGGCACCACCTCGCCCGCGAGGTGCGGGAAGTCCTGGAAGTAGGTGCTGTCCGAGGCGATCGTGATGTCGCCCAGCAGGACCCACTCCGAGTGGATGGTGGCCGGCCCGTTGATCGCAGCGATGATCGGCATCGGGACGTCGACCAGCGTCCGCAGTACCTGGCGTCCTTCCCAGTAGATGTCGTCCCAGTTCAGGGGTTTGAAGGCCTGGCGATCGTCGTTCGCGTCCATGTCGGTCATGAAGCGGTCCCCGGTGCCCGTGAGGACCAGGACCCGATTCTGCCGGTCGTCGGAGATCTCCCTGAGCACGCGCGGGAAATCACGGTGGAGCCGTGCGCTGAGTGCGGCCGGCCCTCCGTCGCTGTGCAGCCGCAGCGTCAGCACGCCGCTCTTCGTGCGTGCGAGGGCGAAGTCCGGAAAGGCTTCGGAGTAGGCCGGGGTCGTCATGGGAAATCCTCAAGGTCGTGGAACGGGTGGTGCGGGCAGGTCCCGGTGGTCGCACGGGCCGGTCCGTGCGCGGT
Source organism: Streptomyces sp. NPDC001980 (assembly GCF_040296885.1). NCBI lineage: Bacteria > Bacillati > Actinomycetota > Actinomycetes > Kitasatosporales > Streptomycetaceae > Streptomyces > Streptomyces sp. NPDC001980. The sequence continues at coordinate 136,285 of NZ_JBEOYD010000002.1, forward strand.
GGTGTGGGAAGGGGGAGCCCGGGGCGGGGAGGTATCAGCGAATGCTGAAACCGGCGTCGAGCGGCCACTGGATGCCGGTGATGAACCGTGCCTGTTCCGACACCAGGTAGGCCACGGCGTCGGCGACGTCCTCGGGCTGCAGGATGTCGATCGGCAGGGCGTTCCGCATACCCGAGATGAGGTTGTCGTCGCCGGTGGCTGCTTGTGCCATGAGCTCCGCCATGGCCTCGTTCTGGGTCATGCCACTGAGCACCCCGGTCGGGTGGATGGTGTTGACCCGGATCCACTCAGGGGCGAGCGCCCCGGCGAGGTTCTGCATCAATCCCACAAGACCGCGCTTCGCGGCCGTGTAGGCCATACCGCTGGTGTTGAGCGAGGGCGTGCCCTTCAGCCCCGCCGACGAACTGGTGATCACGATCGAACCGCCGCGGCCGCCGGCCCGCAATGCCGGCAGCGCGACCCGGACCGTGTGGAACACGCCGGTGAGGTTGACGTCGATCACATCGTTCCAGTCCGCGAGGACGTCCTCCGACTCTTCGCCGAGCCGGATGATGCCGGCGTTCGCGATGATGATGTCCACACGGCCGAACTCGGCGTACCCCTCGTCGAACGCGGACTGCAGGGCCACGAAATCGCGCACGTCGCACGTGCGCGCGAGGATCCGGCGCTTTTCCTCCTCGACCAGCCGGACCGTCTCGGCCAGGTCGTCCTGCGACGCATTCGGATACGTCATCGTCGGGATGTCTTCGCAGATGTCCACGCCGATGATGTCGCAGCCCTCACGCGCCAGCCGAACTGCGTGCGCTCTGCCCTGCCCCCGGGCGACTCCCGTGATGAAGGCGACCTTTCCCACCATGCCATCGGACATCGTCTCTCCTCGCAGTGATCGTCCAACGGACGCAGAACCCCGCGTCCAGGGGGAACTGAATTCCTGTGATGCAGGACGCCTGAGCGCTCAGCAGCCACGGGACGTCATGGGCGATGTCCTCTGGCTGCTGAGTCTGGATGGGCAGCGTCGGCTTTGTCCGGGCGATGTCGCTGCCGGCCTGGGCGCCCGCGCGCACGGTGCGGTTTTCGGGAAGCGGCCCTGACACGGACGCTGACACGCTGCGCCTGGCCGGGGACCTGACCGAGGTCCCTGACCATGTGCTCCGCCCGCACCCGCAAGCAGTCTGCTCGTCGCCGAGACATCCTGGGAGGCCGATGTCCGCTCAGCGGAACGCAACGGTCGGGGCGCTTGAGGGAGGGAACCGAGCATTTGACCCGTCGGACAGGCCCCGGCCGCATCGCCGCCCGGCGTTCGCACGTCGGGCGGGCTGCAAGGGCGGCTGTCAGCGGATGGCCACGGGGTTCACCAGACCGCCGGTGCTGCGCAGGAAACGCTCGGGCGTCGCGTTCAGCAGGAAGGTGTAGCGGCCGTCCCGGGCGCAGGCCGCCGCGAGGTCCTCGAGCACCCAGTTCTGACCCTGGATCATGCCCATCATCACCAGACACAGGACGTGCACGGGCAGCATGACGTCCTCGACGTAGGACGGCAGCAGTTCCATGGGCATGTTGTCGATCGCGGCAGCCGCCGCGCGGCGCTCGTGGAAGAAGAGGGGAGCGTCGTAGTCGAGTGCGGGCACCGGCCGGCGATAGCTCGGGACGTCCGCCAGCAGGAAGTGCGTCGCCTGCCCGGTCCGGACCAGCACGATGTCACCTTCCTCGACCGGTGCTCCCTGGGCCTCCTCGACGGCCTCCAGGACGGCGCGCGTCACCGGGAACCGGCCCGGAAGGACGTCGACGCCCTGGTGCCGCGCCACGTCCAGCAGGATGCCGCGCGACACGACGGTGCCGGCCGCCTCGATGCCGAGCCGCGTGGCGCCGGAGGCGTCGATCGCGTCCGCCGGGATGCCGTTGTACATGACACCGCGGTGACTGCAGTGCGACAGCGCGTCCCAGTGTGTCGCCGCCTGCGTGGGGGTCACCACGATGTCGTCGCTGTAGGCGACCGAGTCGGGGGAGTCGCCCATCAACGTGTTGATCGCGAGCATCGTGCGGACCGGATTGATACGACCCGGGACTCCTGTGCCGTTCTGCGGGCCGTCCAGCGACAGCGACATGGAGAGCGAGAAGCTCTCGCCCGTCACCACCGAGGCCGTCGCCTTCCTCACCACTTCGGGGGTGAGGAAGTTGAGCGTCCCCCGCTCGTCGTCCGCGCCCCACCGCTTCCAGTTGCTGACCTGCTCGGCCAAGGTGTCGAACTCGGCAACGCTCAGCACGGTTTCCGCCTCTCTTCGCTGTGACTCGCGTGCGTACGACGTGACCGTCCCGGTCGGTCCACGTCAGGAGCGCGGCTCCCGGGGAAGGCCCAGGGCCCGCTCGGCGATGGTCGTGCGCAGCACCTCGTTGGCGCCCCCGGCGATGGTGTAGGCCCGGGCGTAGAGGAGGGCGTCCTGCCAGTAACCTCCGTCCACGGCACGGTCGTCGCCCTCGGCCAGCAGGCCGTCCAGTCCCTGGAGTTGGACCCCGAGCGAGACGGCGTCGAGGTTGGTGTCGCTGAAGAAGACCTTGACCATCGCCGGATCGGTCGGTTCGTCGGTTCCCGCCGCCATCCGGGACTGCACGGCCTTGCTCATCAGGTCGGCGACGTACACACGCGTTGCCAGTCTGCCCAGCCGATCGCGTACGGCCGCGTCTCCCAGAGGCGGCAGCCCCTCCGGGCCGGGCCGGGCCGCCAGCGCCAGCAGGCCGCTGAGGTCGTCGAGCAGTTCGGCGCTCCGCGCGGCCACCGAACCCCGCTCCTGGGCCAGGCTCGCACCGGCGACCCGCCATCCGCCGTCGACCTCACCGATCACCCGGTCGGCCGGGATACGCACCCCGTCCAGGAACACCTCGTTGAAGTCGGCGGTGCCGGTGATCTCCCTGAGCGGCCGGATCTCCACTCCCGGGGCGCGCATGTCGAGGGCGAACGCGGTGATGCCCCGGGTCTTCGGCGCCCCGGGGTCGGTGCGCGCGAGCAGGTATCCGACGTCGGCGTACTGGGCGTTGGTCGTCCACACCTTCTGGCCGTCGACCACGAAGTGGTCGCCGTCCCGGCGGGCCCGGGTCCGCAGCCCCGCCAGGTCGCTGCCCGCCTCCGGTTCGCTGAAGAGCTGGCACCACAGGTCCTGGCCGGACCGCAGCCGGGGCAGGAAGCGGTCCTTCTGCCGCTCCGTCCCGTGGGCCAGCAGGGCGCCCGCGGCGAGGGCGCCGGCTCCGATCTGCCCCCAGGCCCGCGCCCGTGCCAGTTCCTCGGCGACGACGAAGGCGGGTTCGGGGCGTGGATCGGCGAGACCGCCGTACTCCGTCGGCCACGAGCGGCCGAGATAGCCGGCGTCATGGAGCCGGGCGATCCACCGGCGCAGCTCGGGGACGAGTGCGGGGACGGGCGCCCGCACCCCCGCATGGGTCTTCCTGCCGGGGGCGTGGGCGCGGATGAACGAGCGCACCTCTGCCCGGAAGGCGTCGAGTTCGGCGCTGGTGTCGAGCCTCATCGTGTCTCCTTCCTCACCGTGTCGCCTGTCAGACCGAGGGCATGCCGGGGTCGCGGGGGAGCCCGAGGACCTGTTCGGCGAGGGTGTTGCGCTGAATCTCGGCGGTGCCCGCCCCGATCGTCGAGGCCCGCGTGCGCAGGAAGCCGTAGAGCCACCTGCCGCGCTGCACCGCTTCCTCGGACCCGGGGCCCAGCAGGCCGGCCGGGCCGAGCACGTCGACGGCGAACTCGTGGATGTCCTGCTCGAACTGGGAGATGTGCAGACGTGACACCGAGGAGACGGGGCCCGGCTCCCCGTGGGTGAGGATGTCGGAGATCGTGCGCTGTCCGTTGTAGTGCATGATCCGGGCCCGGATCTCGAAGTCGGCCATCCGGTCCCGCACCTCCGCGTCGTCCAGCGCGCCCCGTTCCGCGAGGAGCTGCCGGAGTTCGCCGAGGACGCGCCGGTAGGTCGCGGCCTGGTTCATCGCGCCCGCGGCGCGCTCGTGCCCCAGACTCGTGCGGACCAGCGGCCAGCCCCCGTTCTCCTCCCCGACACGGTCGGCGACCGGTATCCGTACGTCGTCGAAGAACACCTCCGCGAACAGGTGCCCCCCGGTCAGGTCGCGCAGCGGACGGACGTCCACGCCCGGAGCGTGGGCGTCGACGACGAGGTAGGTGATCCCGCGCTGCCGCGACGCACGCGTACCCGTCCGCACGAGCGTGAAGAAGACGTCCGCCCTGGCGGCGTGGCTGGTCCACACCTTCTGTCCGTTCACCACGTAGGTGTCGCCCTCACGGTGTGCGGTGGTGCGTAGGCCCGGCAGGTCGGAACCGGCCTCCGGCTCGGAGTAGCCCTGCGCCCACACGGTGTCCCCGCGCAGCATGGACGGCAGCCAGCGCCGGCGCTGCTCGTCGGTGCCGTACTTGATGATCGTCGGAGCGGCGATGCCCAGGCCCGTCCCGACCGGGCCGGGCACCCGGGCGCGCGCCAGTTCCTCCTGGTACACCACCTGATGGGCGAACGGCAGGTCCATCCCGCCGTACTCCTCAGGCCAGCTCGGGCCGGCGAAGCCGTGGTCGAAGAGGGTGGCCTGCCAGGCGCGCGTCCAGGCGAAGCGCTCCTCGGGATCCCGTGGCCGCCGCCCGGGCCCGTGGCCGGTGAGGAAGTCCCGCAGCCGGGAACGGAAGACGTCGAGCGACTCCGGGTTGCGGGGGAGGGCCGAAGCGGTCGTCACGGGCGGGCGCCTCCTGCCATGGTGAGCCGGGCCAGTCGGGCCCGTTCCTCGCGGGGTGTGCCGAACAGCAGCTCGGACGACTTGGCCCGGCGCAGATAGAGATGTGCGCGGTGCTCCCAGGTGAAGCCGATCCCCCCGTGGATCTGGATGTTCTCCTTCGCCGCGTGGGTGAACGCCTCCGAGCAGTACGAGCGGGCCACGGCGGCCGCGATCGCCGCCTCGGTGCCGGGCGTGCCCACGACCGACCCGGCGAACCTGGCCGCCGACCGGGCGCACTCCACCTCGACCAGCAGTTGGGCGCACTTGTGCTTGATCGCCTGGAAGGAGCCGATGGGCCGCCCGAACTGCTCCCGCGTCTTTGCATGTCCGACCGCCATGTCGAGGCAGGCGGCGGCTCCGCCGACCTGCTCCGCGGCGAGCGCCGCCCGCACGAGGTCCCGCACGCCCGCGAGCGACCCGGAGGCGTCACCGGTCCCGATCCTGGTCGCGGGGGTGGCGTCGAAGCGGATCCGCGCCAGCGGCCGGGTCGGATCCAGGGCGTCCAGCACCGTGCGGGTGAGACCGGGCGCGGTGGCCGGGACGCCGAAGAGCCCGATGCCGTCGGGGCACCGGGCGGTCACGAGCAGCAGGTCGGCGGTGTGCCCGTCCACGACGTACGACTTCGTGCCGGAGAGCACCCAGCCGCCCGGCTCCCGCTCGGCCACGGTGGCGGGCGGGTCCGTTTCCCATGACCCGTCCGGTTCGCCCGTCGCCAGCGTCGCGGTGAGCGCTCCCGAGGCGACGCCCGGCAGCCACCGCTCCATCGCCGCCTCGTCACCGCAGTGCGCCAGTGCCTGACCGGCCAGTACGGCAGTGGCGAAGAAGGGGCTCGGGAACAGGGCGCGGCCCATCTCCTCCATGACGACGCCGAGTTCGGCGGGGCCGAGTCCGGCACCGCCGAACCGTTCGGGCACGGCGAGACCGGTGAGGCCGAGCTGACCGGACAGCTGCCGCCAGAGGCCCTCGTCGTACTCCTGCGGGCCGGTGCCGGGAGGCGGCGGGCTGTGGCTCGTGGCCTTGTCGTCGAGGAACGTGCGCACCAGCAGGCGCAGTTCCTCCTGTTCCTCACCGAGACTGAGGCTCATCGCGCATCCATCGACATCGTCGTGCCCTTCACGCGTCTTGACCCTAACAGTGATCGGATAAATCAGTAAACTGATTCCGGTGGTAAGAGTGGACGGCCGTCCCGCTCAGCGGACTAGCGGCCTGGGCGGGATGCGGCCGGACGTCCTTGCCCCGTTCCCGGTAATGAGGTTCTCCGAGCAAGTACACTCATTGTCATGAGTGCCACATTGGGGCCAGTCGGTCAGACGGTCCGCGCGCCCAAGACGGCGGAGCTGATCGCCGCGCAACTGCGCCGTCGTATCGTCCAGGGTGAGCTGACGCCCGGCGAGACGCTGCCGCCCGAGATCCAGCTCATGGAGCAGTTCGGCGTCTCGCGGCCCACCCTGCGCGAGGCCTTCCGCATCCTCGAAGCCGAGATGCTCATCAGCGTCCGCCGCGGCAGCCGGGGCGGCGCTCAGGTCATGGCCCCGGACTTCTCCGTGGCGGCCCGGCACGTCGGACTGCTCCTGCAGATGCAGGGGACCACCGTCGACGACGTCTACGAGGCCCGGATGATCGCCGAGCCGGCGTGCGCACGCATGCTGGCCAAGCGCCGCACGAAGCAGGACCTCACCGACCTCAGCGAGGTGGTGGCCGAACTCCAGTCGGCCGTGGAGTCGAAGGACGACGCCGTGCCCGACCCGGTGTTGTGGTCGCGGCTGACGTACCGGTTCCATGAACTGATCATGGAGCGCTGCGGCAACAAGACCCTGGCAGTCCAGGGTGCGGTCCTTCAGGAGATCGTGGCGACCCATCTGGAGATGCGGGTCGCGCGGAACTTCGACAAGACGGAGTCGCCCGAGCGTTTCCAGCGAGCCATCAAGGCCTACAAGCGCCTCGTGGTGCTGCTGGAGGCCCGGGACGCCGAGGGCGCCGAGCGGCACTGGCGCACGCACATGAAGGTCGCGGGCACCTACCTCCTCAAGGACGACCTGCACAACAAGCCCGTGGTGGATCTCTTCGCCTGATCCGCGGCGTCGCCCGCACCTGCCTCGCGGAAATCTCCTCGTGACGGTGCGGGCCGTGCCCGGGCGACCACGGGCTTCGCAAGACGTGTCCCGGGGGCTTCGAAAGACGTGTCCCGGTCAGCGGGACTCGGGGCCGACGGCTGATCGGCGCCACCTACTCTCCTCCTGTTGGATCCAGCCGACCGGGCTTCGCGCCCATCGGGACGGACTGAGACCCAGGAGAGCCGCGATGCGACGCGACCATGACCTCACCGGGACGAGGCAGCCGAACTCCCGCATCGGCGCAGGCACGCTTGCCTTAACTCGCTGACGAGCCCGCGCTCCCGCACGTCCCTTCCCCGGAATCCGAGGGATCCCCCGCAGCTTGCGGAGCCTCTTCCGGCGGCATCACCGGCTCTCCGCGTCAACGGCGTACCTCGGATCGCCGTTTCCCGGATCGCCGTCCCCTCCCCGCCTCGGTGACCCACGTCCTCGGCGCCCAGGCAGTACCCGACCATGCGACGGATCAAGGGAGATCCCATGGACGAAAAGCTGAAGTTCAGGCTCTACCACATGTCGGTCTGGTGCGGCGTGGTGGTGGTCGTGGCCAACACGCTCGCGTTCTCGGTCTTCGGGCATCTCTCGCCGCCCGTCTCGCCCTCGGACAGCCCGCAGGAGGTGGCCAATTTCCTGACGGAACACCGGACCGGCATCCTGTGGGCCGTGGTCACGATGGGCGTCTTCGCCCCGTTCTTCTACCCCTTCGCGGTCATCACGAGCCTGCAGATGCGCCGGATCGAAGGCGGCTGGGGCCTGTTGTCGATGATCCAGCTGACGACGGCGGTCGTCGCGCCGACGGGATGGGTCTACCCGCTCGCCGTGCTGGCCACCGCCGCCTACCGGCCGCACCGCAGCCCCGAGTTGATGCAGCTCCTCAGTGACCAGTTCTGGCTCACGTACGTGGGAGTCGCCGTCATCTTCGTCATCAACGTCGCCGTGATCGGTCTGTCGGCCTTCGTCGACCGGCGGCCCGAGCCGGTGTTCCCGCGGTGGTTCGGCTGGCTGAACCTCGTGCTGGCGGTCTCCTTCTTCCCCGGGGTCTTCGTGTACGTGGCGACCGACGGTCCGTTCGCCTGGGACGGCGTGTTCACGGTCGTGATCCCGTCCATCGCGTTCGTCGTCTGGAAGATCGCGATGATCATCGTGCTGCGGCGAGCGGTCAAGTCGGAGGAGCGCGAGGCGCTGGAAAAGCGGACGGCCGTGCCTGCGGTGGCCTGAGAACGCTACGGAGGACGAGCCGAACTCCCCTATAGGAAAACGGAGTTCGGCTCACCCGCGTCTTGAGGATCCCTTGTGTCTTGAAGCTCGATCCATGAGTAGATTAAGTTAACTCAATAACCTTGATATGTGGTTGCCCGTCAGGCGCGGGTACACCGGCAGGGAAGGAGCCGTATGGCCGGGAAAGGCAGGCTCGCGACGGGAGCGTCACCGCACGTGGACGAGGCGTTCATCGGCCGCGCGCTGGACGACGCCGACCTGAACGCGCTGAGGCTCGCGCTCTACCAAGCCACCGGAGACGAAGCCCTGCTCGAACTACCGCTCAAGACCACGCCCATGTACGGCGGCGCTCTCAAGCAGGCCGTCCTGGCCGAAGAGGCCGTGCCGACCCTGCGGGCCAAGGCGACGGAGTTCCTCCTCGGTATGACGGCCGGTTTCACCGAGGTGAAGCCGGGCGACGTCGAACTGCGCCGCATGTACGAGGCGTTCCGCAACGAGGAGATCACCGACCGGGACTGGTCCTACCGCCGTGACCTCGCCGCTTTCGACGACCATCCCCGGCTGGCCCGGTGGACGGGAGCCAGGCCGTCCATTCCCGACGGCTTCCAGGTGGCGGTCATCGGCGCCGGCTTCGGCGGCATCGCCGTGGCCGTCCAGCTGGAACACCTCGGCATCCCCTACACGGTCTACGAGCGGCGCCCGGAGCTGGGCGGCACCTGGAGCATCAACGCCTACCCGGACGTACGGGTGGACACCACCAACTTCCTCTACCAGTTCTTCTTCGAGAAGAACTACCCGTGGACCGAGTACTTCGCGCGGGCCGGCGAAGTGCGCGACTACTTGCAGCACGTGGCCAAGAAGTACGGCGTCTTCGAACACATCAGCTTCGGCAGCGACGTGCAGGAAGCCGCCTTCGACGCGGCGACGGGCCGGTGGACGATCGACGCCGTCATCGACGGCCGACCGCAACGGCTCGGCGCCAACGCCGTGGTGAGCGCGAGCGGGCTGTTCGCCACGCCCAAGCGCCTCGACACGCCCGGCATCGAGGACTTCCGCGGCGAGGTCGTGCACACCGCCGAGTGCACGGGCCAGGAGCTGCTGGACGGTCGTGACGTCGCCATCATCGGCAACGGCTCGACCGGTGTGCAGATGATGTCCGAGGTGCGCAGCCGGGCCCGGAGCGTGGGCGTCTTCCAGCGCACCCCGCAGTGGATCAGCCCGCGCGAGCGCTACGGCGAGGCCATCTCCCCGGAGACCCGCTGGCTGTTGGACACGATGCCCTACTACTGGAACTGGTACTGCTACTCGATCGCGACCCTGCGACTGGGCGGCCAGGTCCTCCAGGAACCGGACCCTCAGTGGCAGGCCGCGGGCGGCCTCGTCAACGAGGGCAACGACGGCTACCGCGCGAGCCTCACCCAGTACGTGAAGTCGAAGCTGGGGGACCGCCCCGACCTGTGGGAGAAGCTCATCCCGAGTCATGCCCCCATGGCCCGCCGGCTCATCGTCGACAACAACTGGTACTCCTCGCTGCTGGAGGACAACGTCGAGCTGGTCACGGAGAAGATCGATCGGTTCACCCCGACGGGCATCCGCACGGCCGACGGCAAGGAGCGCCCCTACGACCTCGTCTTCACGGCCACCGGGTTCGCCACCCAGAAGTACCTGTGGCCGACCCGCTACCGCGGCCTGGCCGAGGAGACACTGGAGGAGCGGTGGAGCGACCCCGCGGGCGGCGGCCCGCGTGCCTATCTCAGCCTGACGGTCCCCGACTTCCCGAACCTGTTCATCATGTACGGCCCCAACTCGCAGAACCGGGCCGGGTCGCTGATCGTGTGGATGGAGACCTGGGCGCGCTACACGGCTGAGGGGCTGGTCGCCCTCATCGAGGGGGGCCACCGCTACCTGACCGTCCGCAAGGAGGTCTTCGAGGACTACAACCGTCGGCTCGACGAGGCGATGCTCTCGCTCATCTGGTACGACGAGGGGTCCAGGGATCGCAACTACTACGTGAACGAGTTCGGCCGGCAGCAGGTCAACGTGCCGTGGCGGCTGGAGGAGTACCACGAGCTCCTGGCGAGGTTCCGGCCGGAGGACTACGACTTCGCCTGAGGACGGACGGACGGGATGCGATGAAGGCGGTCCGTTGTGTGCCGCCGGGCATCGAGGTCGTGGAGACCGACGAGCCCGGCGGGCCGGGAGAGCTGGTCCGGGTGGCCGCGGTGGGCATCTGCGGCTCCGACCTCAGGTACCTGCGGCGGGGCAGCACACAGATCATCGGGCACGAGATCGCAGCCACCGCCGCGGACGGCACCCCCGTGGCCGTGGAGGCCATAGCCCGGTGCGGCACCTGCGAGTGGTGCGCCGCCGGCCGGCACAACCTGTGCCGCGCGGCCGGCCGGGACGTGGTCGGCATGACCGTACCGGGAGGGATGGCGGAGTACTACCGGGCCCCGCGGTCGGCACTCGTGCCGCTGCCACCGGGACTGTCCCTGGACGAGGCCGCGCTCGTCGAACCGGGCGCGGTGTCCTGGCACGCCTGCCGCAGGGGCGAGATCGGTCCCGGCACCCGGGTCGCCGTGGTGGGGGCCGGGACCATCGGGATGCTGGCCGCTGCCGCCGCCCTGCGGATGCAGGCCGCGGAGGTGGCTCTGGTGGCCAGGCACCCCTTCCAGACCGAGGCGGGCGAACGCCTCGGCGCGACCCGGCCGTCGGGGCTGTACGACGTCGTCGTAGAGGCGAGCGGCAGCGAGAGCGGGCTGAACCGTGCGATCGAGCTGGTGCGCCCCCTCGGCACGGTGGTGACGGTCGGCGTCTTCCCGCCCGGCATCACCTGGCCCCACATGGCCGCCTTCCTCAAGGAGGCCCGCGTCGTGCCCTCGATGGGATACGCCCAGGACGCCACAGGCACCCGGGAGTTCGCCTGCGCGGCCCGGATGCTGGCCGACCGGCCCGAGATCGCCCGGACCCTGATCACCCACCGGTTCGGCATCGAGGAGGCCGCGGGCGCCTTCGAGGTCGCCGCCTCCAGGCCGCCGGGGACCTTCAAGGTCGTCGTCCACCCGTGAACCCCGGGGCCGCCCCTGCCAGGCGTGCTCCGGCCAGTCCACAGACACTCTTACACCGTCAGGCGGAGACAAGGATGTCGAAAGCCACGCCGACCCCGTCCGCGCTGCACGACTCAAGGCGCACGCGTACGAACGCCGTACGGGTGGGGACCGCGAGCATGCTCGGGACCTTCATCGAGTTCTACGACTTCACCTGTTACGGCTTCCTGGTCGTGTACACGGCGCCCCTGTTCTTCCCGGCGGACAACCCGGGCACGGGGATCCTCGCCTCCCTGGGCGTCTACGGGGTGGGGTATCTCGCCCGCCCGCTGGGCGCGCTGTTCTTCGGCCGGCTCGGCGACCGGCGCGGGCGCCGCTTCGCGCTGCTCGTCACCGTCATCGGCATGGGCGGCGCGACCACCCTCATGGGGCTGCTGCCGACCTACGGCACGGTCGGGGTCGGCGCGCCCGTCCTGCTGGTCCTCGTCCGGATGGTGCAGGGATTCTGCGCGGGCGGCGAGATCGGGGGCGCCGCCACGCTGGTGGCGGAGTCCGACGGCGGCCGCAGACGCGGACGGTTCCAGGCACTCATCCCCCTGGGGTCGAGCCTGGGGGTCGCCGTCTCCCCGGCGGTGGTCGGTCTGCTGGTGACGGTTCTCGGCGCGCACGACATGGCGCACTGGGGCTGGCGCATCCCGCTGCTGCTGTCCGCGGCGATGACGCTCGCGGTGGTGGTCTACCGGGTGCGGGTCGAGGACTCCCCGGAGTTCCGTTCCCTGGCCGAGGCGGAAGCGGTCGAACGGTCGCCCGTGCGCACCGCGTTGCGCGGTCACTGGCGCATGATCACGGTCTCGGCGGTGCTCAACCTCGTCGTCACCATGGTGCTCGGCGTGCTGGTCAACTACATGAGCGTCTACCTGCTCTCGGTCCTGGAAGTGCCGCCCATCAAGGTGTACTGGCTGTCGGCGGTCTGCCTGTTCCTCGGGGCCGGCGGGTTCCTCGTGGGCGGCTGGTGGACCGACCGCTTCGGACGCCGGTCGGCGATGCTGCTGGGCCTCGGCGGTTCGGCCGCCCTGGTCTTCCCCGTGCTGTACGGCATGCGGAGTGTGCGCTCCGGTGGCGCCTGGGCGCTCGTCGCGGCCGGTGCCCTGTACGTCCTGGCGCTCGCGTTCAGCTACGCGGCGGCGCCGTCGATGTACGTCACGTTGACCCAGGCGTTCCCGACCCGGGTGCGCTACACGGCGGTGGCGTTCGCCTACAACGCCGGCGCCGTCGCCGGCGGTGGTCTCACGCCCTATCTGGCCGCCCAGCTGACCCGGACGGCGGGGCCGCGGGCGGCCGGCTGGCTGGTCGTCGCCGCCGCGGTGACCGGGGTCACGGTGATGTGGCTGCTGACGGCGAGGTCCCGGCGGCCGTCAATCTCCGATCGGAGTATTGACGAACCTAATGAGTTCAATCGTATAACTGATACAGATAACTAAATCTGTGAGGAGAGGCCGTGACGACCGAAGCCGGCGTAGACCAGGCCACCTTTGAGGTGGTCAATCCGACCGCGGACAAGCTGGACTCCGCGGAGACCTCCCTGGCCCCGCGACTGGACACACTGAACGGCAAGGTGCTGGGCCTGCTGTCCAACAGCAAGCCCAACGCCGAGATTGCGCTCCAGGCTGTGGCGGAGAAGATCAAGGAGACCTACCCGGATCTCAAGATCCGTCTCTACCCCGGCTCCATCCGCTTTGAACCCGGGCTGCTGCGGCGGGCCATCGAGGAGAGCGACGCCCTCGTCGGCGCCACGGCCGACTGCGGCGCCTGCACGTCCTGGCTGATCCATGACGGCGCGCAGGCCGAGAAGGCGGGCGTCCCCCAGGTCACGATCGTGGCCCGGGGCTTCGAGCGCGACACGGACACCAGCGCCAAGGTGTTCGGTGTCCCCGGGCTCCAGTACGTGGTCGTGCCCCGCGTCTTCACCGCGCTCACGCCGGAACAGGCGACCGAGCAGACGCTGCCGGTGGCGGACGACATCATCAAGGCCCTCACCCAGACTCCCGCTGCCATCCCGGCCGACACCGCCGGGCAGGAAGACGCCGAGGAGCGGCAGGAGACGTACACCTTCCGCGGCCAGGACCCGGTGGAGGCCGTCGAAGCCTTCAACGAGTTCTACTTGCAGAAGGACTTCGGCGACGGCCTGCCGCTGCACCCGCCGACCCGGGCGAAGGTGGAGGCCATCATCGAGGCCCAGGGGCGGCCCCGGGACGAACTGATCCTCACCATCCCGCCGCTGCACGGCCACGGAACCCTGGAGCGGATCGCGGTCAACGCCGCCATGGCCGGGTGCCGTCCGGAGGAGCTGCCCGTCGTGATCGCCGCGCTCAAGGCGATCCACGCGTGCCCCCCTCCGATGAACCTCTCGGTCCTGATGTCGACCGGGGCCTTCGCGCCCGTGATCCTCGTCAACGGACCGCTGGTGAAGAAGCTCGGCATCAACAGCGGGCGCAGCCCGCTCGGGCCGGGCCTCAACAACCGGGTCAACATCCGCATCGGTCGGGCGGTCGCCCTGACGCTGCGCAACCTCGGCGCCTGGATACCCGGACGCATGGACCTCGACACCATCGGCACCGTGCGCAAGAACATCCAGGTGTTCGGCGAGAACGAGGACGAGAGTCCCTGGGAGCCCTACCAGGTCAGCAAGGGCCTGCGGCCCGACGACAGCACCGTGACCGTGGTGCACACCGTGGGGGAGTGGGACCTCGGCTCCAACCACGGACCGGCGGACCGCCGTATCCGGTCCATCGCGGCGCGCACCCCCACGCTCACCCAGGTCGGCTTCATGACGAGCACCCTGGCCGGCCTCGAAGGCAACGAGGACGGGCTGTTCTACCTGCTGCCCCCGGAGACGGCGAGGAAGTTCGCCGACGCGGGGCTGGGCAAGGACGCGGTGAAGAGGTTCCTGCTGCACAACATCCGGCCGCGGATCTGGGACGTCGTCGCACCGTTCATCGACTTCCGGGAGCGCGGCCTGGTCCGGCCCGAGTGGGAGTGGATGTTCCAGCTCACCCCCGAGGAGCAGCGGACCCAGACGATCCAGGCGTTCAACGACCCGGCCGCGATCAACATCGCCGTCGCCGGGCACGGCACGCCCAAGGAGTTCGTCTTCGGCACGATGACCACGCCGATCACCGTGAAGATCGCCGCCCTCGCGTAGTCCCGCCCGCAGGCGGAGGAAGGAAGGCGCGCTCATGGCAGCAGTCGTCCGCGCGGTCACCGACGACGACTTCGACGAGGCCGTCCAGGGGGCCGGGCGACCGGTGCTCGTGGACTTCTGGGCTCCGTGGTGCGGCCCGTGCCGGGCGATGGGGCCGATCCTCGACGCGCTGGCCGAGGCGCACGAAGGGGCCCTCGACATCGTGAAGGTCAACCTGGACGAGAGCCCGCGGGCGGCCCAGCGGCACGGTGTCTCCTCGATCCCCGCGCTCCTGCTGTTCTCCGACGGGGAGCTCGTGACGACGCTGGTGGGAGCCAAGCCCCGCACGATGATCGAGAAGGCCATCGCCGAGTACCTGTGACACACGAGAGCGGCGGGCCGGTGCGGACCCGGGGTGCCCGGGCCTGCACCGGCCCATCCGTGGACGGCCCGGGTACACACCGGCCCGTCCGTGCACGCATCAGAGGTGGTAGGCGAACTTCCGGCCCGTGCCGCCGTCGACCACCAGGGTCTGACCCGTGATCCAGGCCGAGAGGTCCGTCAGAAAGAACAGGATGGCCGACGCGATGTCGCTCGTCCTGCCCACACGTCCCAACGGCACCTGTCCGGCGGCCCTGTCGTAGTAGTCGGGTTCGGGGTGCCGCTCGGCCACGCGAGGGGTCGCCGTCTGGCCGGGTGCCACGACGTTCACCCGGATGTCCGGTCCGAGTTCGAGGGACGCCGTACTGACCAGGTTGACGAGGCCCGCCTTCGCCGCGCCGTACACGGCGTGGTGGGGGGCGGACCGCAGACCCGAGACGGAGCCGACGAACACCATCGAGCCGCCCTCAGTCATGGCCTGCGCGCCGATCTGCAGGGCGAGGAAGACATGGCGGAGGTTCAGGTCGAGCCCGCGTTGCCAGAGTTCGTCGGTCACCTCGCCCAACGGGCCGTTGTCGGAGATGCCGACGATGTCCGCCAGTCCGTGCAGCGGACCGAAGCGTGCGACGGCCTCGGCGACCAGCCGCTCCATATCCGCGCGGTCCGTGGCGTCGCCGGTGAGGGCCAGGCCGTCGACCTCGTCGGCTACCGCGGTGGCGCGCTCGGGATCCCGGTCGACCACGGACACCCTGGCACCGACGTTCGCCGCGGCGAGACAGGTCTGCCGGCCGATGCCCAGCCCCCCGCCGAGTACGAGGACATGCCTGCCCTTGAGATCGATCAGACCGCGGTAGTCGGGCGTGAGTTCGGTGATGCCCATCGTGCCTCCCTCTCTGCCTAGGGGCCGGTCCGCAGGGCGCCGCAGAAGGTGCTGACACGTTCCTTGACGCCTGCTGGAGCCACCTCGTTAATATAGCCATATCCGCTAAAGAAGTTAGATGAATAAGCGAGAAGTGTTCAACGCCCCGGCCGAAGTCCGGACTTGGGGGAGCGGGACACCGCGACCGCGCCGCACGGATTCGCGTCCGCCGCCCGATGGAGAGGTGAACCCCGAATGATCCAGGTGCCGCCGGAACCCTTTCTCCGTGGTGTGCTGCCGGGACTGTCGTGGGCCGACGGCGGCTCACGGTTGCCGCTCGCGGGGTGCGCGAAGCTGACGGCCGACACCGTGCGGGCCGCCCGCGTGCCGGCCGGGGTCCATCTCGCCTTCACCGGCCCGGTGTCGACGATCGAGCTGACGGTGGAGGTGGGGGAGCGGACCACCGTGCCGGCCCCCACCGTCCCCGAGGGATTCGTCGTACGAGTGCCGGGGATCCCCACCCGGTTGGTTCCCCTGCCCTCCCGGGACGGAACGGAGCGCGTGCGGTTGCCGGAGCGGGACCGGGACCGCGTGGTGCGGGTGTACCTGCCCGAGTCGACGGAGGTGACGGTGGTGGGCCTGGCGGGCGACCAGCGCCCGGAACCCGCCGCGCGCGGCCCCCTCTGGGTGGTCTACGGCGACTCCATCACGCAGGGCTGGTCGGTCACGGAGCCCGGCCTGGCGTGGCCCTCACAGGTCGCCGACACCCTCGGACTCGATCTGGTCAACCTCGGTTTCGCGGGGGCGGCGCGCGGCGAACTCCCGACCGCCGACGTGCTCGCCGCCTCCGGAGCGCAGGCGGTGACCCTGGCCTGGGGAACCAACGCCTACTCGTCCCTGCCGACCAGCACCGCCCAGATCGCGGAGACCATGCGGCTCTACCTCACCGCGGTGCGCGAAGGCCTTCCCGGAGCCCCGGTCGTGGTGGTGAGCCCGATCGTCCGCCCGGACGCCGAGCACGTCCCCAACCGGTTCGGCGCGAGCCTCACCGACCTCCGTGCCGCCCTGGAGGAATCGGTGCGCCGGTTCGCCGAGGTGAGAGGGGACGACCGTGTGACCCTCGTGCCGGGACTGGACCTCGTGCCGGCCGAACACCTCGTGGACGGCATTCATCCAGGGGACGCGGGGCACCGCAGCCTCGCCGAGGGCGTCACCCCGCACATCGCCGCCGGGTTCGGACGGAACCTGGCCCCCACACGGGCCGGTGCGCCATGACGAGCCGTCCGACGCGCGCCCGCCGCCCTGCGCGAAGGGGGGCGACCAGGTGCCGTCCCGAGTCACGCCCGCCGCGTCCGCAGGCCGTTCACCACTGACCGCACCAGCGCAGCACCGCCGTACCACGGCGGGGAGGAGTGAGATGGACCCGTCGAACGTGTTCCGGCTGACCGGAAAGGTGGCCGTCGTCACCGGCGCCGGGAGCGGCATCGGGCGAGCGAGCGCGGGTGTCCTCGCCGCGGCCGGCGCCCGGGTCGTCGTCGCCGATCTGGACCTGGCGGGCGCCGAGGACACCGTGGCCGGCATCAAGGAGGAAGGCGGGGAGGCCGTGGCCCGCCGGGTCGACGTGTCGGATCCGGCCGCCTTGGGCGCGCTGGTCGACGAGACCGTCTCCGGACTCGGACGGCTGGACGTCCTCGTCAACAACGCCGGCATCATGATCCGCCGTCCGCTCGCCGAGGTCCCGCCGGAGGAGTTCGACCGCATCCTGTCGGTCAACCTCAAGAGCGTTCTCTACGGCAGTCAGGCCGCGGCGCGGGTGATGCGGCCGGGGTCGAGCATCGTCAACACCCTCTCCACGATCATCGACTTCGCCACCGCCGGCACCGGCTCCTACGCCGCCGCCAAGAAGGGCGGCGAGGCGCTGACCCGGACCTTCGCCGTCGAACTGGGACCCCGGGGCATCCGGGTCAACGGCGTCGCACCCGGCTGGACGGACACCGGCATCACGCGGCAGCGGCACGTGGACGGCGCGGGCGAGTTCCAGCAGAGCGGGTTCGACCAACTGGCCAGCAGGATGGCCGCCGCCGCTCCGCTGGGAACGGTGGCCGAAGCCATCGACTCCGCGTACGCCGTGCTCTATCTGGCGTCGGACGCGAGCCGCTGCGTCACCGGACACGTGATCCGCGTCAACGGCGGCGCGTCCATGGCCTGAGGGGCGATCATGACAGGAAGACTGCACGGCAAGGTGGCACTGATCACCGGATCCGCGCGCGGCCAAGGCGCCTGCGAGGCCGCTCTGTTCGCGCAGGAGGGCGCCGAGGTCATCGTCAGTGACGTACTGGACGATCCCGGCGAGGCGACCGCGCGTTCGGTGGCGGGCTGCTACCTCCACCTCGACGTCACGTCCGTCGCGGACTGGAGCGCCGCCGCCGATACCGTGCGCGAGCGGTTCGGGCGCCTGGACGTGCTGGTCAACAACGCGGGGATCGCGCCCGCACGGCTGGGCCGGGTGGACGAACTCGACGTCGAGGACCACCTCCGGCTCTTCGACGTCAACGTCCACGGCGCCTTCTACGGCATCCGCGCCCTGCTGCCCCTCCTGCGGAAGGGCCGCGGCGCCTCGGTCATCAACGTGTCCTCGATCGACGGGCTGACCGGCATCGGCTCGATGGCGAGCTATGTCGCGTCGAAGCACGCACTGACCGGACTCACCCGGTCGATGGCGATCGATCTCGGCCCACTCGGGATCCGGGTCAACTCCCTGCACCCGGGGGTCATCGACACACCTCTGGTCCGCTCGATCGGCGAGGCCCGCTCGGCGCGCCTGGCCCGCACGGTGGGGCGGCAGCCCCTGGCCCGGATGGGCCGGTCCGAGGAGGTCGCGGCCCTGGCCCTCTTCCTCGCCTCGGACGAGGCGTCGTACTGCACCGGGTCCCAGTTCACCGCCGACGGCGGTCATCTCGCCGGCCCCTACCGGGAGTTACCTGTCTGACCAAGACCCGGCCGACCGGCCGGGACGAGCCGCTCCGACAAAGAGCGGGCTCCGCCGGGAGTCCGCAGTGATCCGAAGTGATCTGACGATGCAGAGCCGATGAAGTCTTTCCCCATGAGGGACCCGTTGGACGACGCCCCGTGCCGACCAGGGCGCCGTCCAGGGATGCTCAGGAGGTCACCGTGTCCGAATCCCCGTCCAGTATGGTCGACAGGGTCGTCATGATCCTGGGTGTCTTCGAACGGTCCACGGGACCGCTCAACCTGGGACAGATCAGCGCACGCAGCGGTCTCCCGCGCTCCTCCGTGCACCGGATTCTCCAGCAGCTGGTCAACGCCCGCCTGCTGAGCAGGTACGACAACGAATACCGGCTCGGACTGCGCATGTTCGAGATCGGCAGCCTGGTCGTGCACCGCACCCGGATGAACGAGGCCGCCAGGCCCCTGTTGCAGGAACTGTGCACGGCCACCGGGCACGTGGTGCACCTGGCGGTACTCGACCGGCAGGACGTCGTCTACCTGGAAAAGGTGGGCGGGAACTTCGCCAGCACCCTGCCGTCCAGGATCGGGGGCCGTTTCCCGGCCCACTGCACCGCGGTGGGCAAGGCGATCCTCGCCCACTCGCCCAAGGAGGTGGTGGACGAGTACCTCTGGAGCGATCTGGGCCGCCGTACGGAGGCCAGCATCGCCACGCCCCAGGCCCTGGAAGCCGTCCTCGCGCGGATCCGCAGCACCGGATACGCCACGGAGACCGGTGAGTCCGTCTCCGGGGTGTCCTGCGTGGCCGCACCCGTTCTCGTCATGAACCAGGCGGTCGCCGGTGTCTCGGTGTGCGGCCCGCAGGAGCGCATCCGTGTCGACGAGCTGAAGTTCCACGTGAAGTGGATCGCCGCCGAGATCTCCCGCCGTCTGACGGCCACCTCCACGCCACGGCCGCGCCCGCGCCCGCTGATCACTTCTGTCCCGCTCAGCGGGCACATGGCGTCCGCAGGCGTGGCCGACGCCGGACGATGAGTGCGTGATGGACGAAGCGGTGATGACCGCGAACCCGCGACGACCGGCCCCGGCGTCGGCCCCGGCTCCGGCTGCGGTCCGCCGGCCCCGCACACCGCGGTGCCGGTGGACCGCCGCCCGCGGCGGACACTCATGACGGCCGGGACGGACGCCGTGCTCGCGGCGGCCACCCGGCTGGAGCAGGCGAGTGCCACCGGGCGGGCGTGCGGGCCGGTCACCGACCTCATCGGCGGGACCGACATCGCGACCGCCTACCGGGTGCAGCAGACCGTCACCGAACGCAGACTGGCCGCCGGTGCCCGGCTGATCGGGCGGAAGATCGGACTGACCTCCGCGGCGGTGCAGTCGCAGGTGGGCGTCGACCGGCCCGACTTCGGTGTCCTCTTCGACGACATGCGCTACGCCGACGGTGACGTCGTGCCCTACGGCAGGCTGTTGCAGCCCAAGGCCGAGGCCGAGGTCGCGTTCCTGCTGCGCCGCGACCTCACCGACGCCCAGGACCTGTCCGTGCTGCGGGAGGCGGTGGAAGCGGCCTACCCGGCCGTGGAGATCGTCGACAGCCGTATCGCCGACTGGAAGATCGGCATCACGGACACGGTGGCCGACAACGCCTCGTCCGGGGTCTTCGTACTCGGTGACGAGGGACGGTCGCTGGACGTCTTCGAGCCGGTGGACACGGTCATGACGATGCGGCGCGACGGCGAGACCGTCTCCAGCGGCACCGGGCGCGACTGTCTCGGGGACCCGCTCAACGCACTCGGCTGGCTCGCCGCGACCGCGATCGAGTTCGGTTCGCCGCTGCGCGCGGGGGACCTGGTGCTCTCCGGGGCGCTCGGGCCGATGGTCCCGGTGCTCCCCGGGGACGTCTTCGAGGTGACGATCGAGCCGCTCGGCACCATCACCGCCCGCTTCTCGGAGGACAAGGGAGAGTGATGACGGACAGGGTGGGAGTCGCGATCATCGGGTCGGGGAACATCGGAACCGACCTGCTGATCAAGATCAAACGCACCTCGAAGAACCTTGAGGCGCTCGCCATGGTGGGGATCGACCCCGAGTCGGACGGTCTGGCCCGCGCCGCCCGCCTCGGCGTGGCGACGACGGCGGAGGGGGTCGAGGGCCTGCTCCGCATGCCGGAGTTCGAGCGGGTCCGGATCGTGCTCGACGCCACCAGCGCGGCCGCCCATGTCGCCAACGCGCGGGCACTGGAGGGGTCCGGACGGCGGCTGGTGGACCTGACACCTGCGGCGCTCGGCCCCTTCGTGATCCCTCCGGTCAACCTCGGCGAACACCTCGACGCCCCGGACATCAACATGGTGACGTGCGGCGGTCAGGCCACCATCCCGATCGTGGCCGCCGTGTCCCGGGTGACCGAGGTGCCGTACGCGGAGATCGTCGCGTCTGTCGCCTCGCGTTCCGCGGGTCCGGGCACCCGGGCCAACATCGACGAGTTCACCGAGACCACCGCGCACGCCATCGAGACGGTGGGCGGCGCCCGCCGCGGCAAGGCGATCATCATCCTCAACCCGGCCGAACCGCCGCTGATCATGCGGGACACGGTGTTCTGCCTGGTCGGCCAGGCCGACCACGACGAGATCCGCCGGTCCGTCGAGGAGATGGTGGCCGAGGTCGCCACCTATGTGCCGGGCTACCGCCTGGTGCAGGACGTGCAGTTCACCCCGATCGAGCGGGCCGAGGTCGCGACCCTGCTGCCCGAGGCGGCCGGCCCGGTCGACACCAAGGTGTCGGTGTTCCTGGAGGTCGAGGGAGCCGCGCACTACCTGCCCGCCTACGCGGGCAACCTCGACATCATGACGTCCGCCGCTTTGCGCGTCGCCGAGCGGATCGTCGAGCAGGCGGAGCTGGTAGCCCGATGACCGAGATCTACGTCCAGGACGTGACCCTGCGCGACGGCATGCACGCCATCCGGCACCGCATCGAGCCCGAGCAGGTCGGCCGGATCGTCGCCGCCCTCGACCGGGCCGGAGTGGCGGCGATCGAGGTCAGCCACGGCGACGGCCTGGCCGGCGCCAGCCTCAACTACGGACCCGGCAGCCACACCGACTGGGAGTGGATCGAGGCCGCCGTCGCCCACGCCCCCCGCGCGATCATCACCACCCTGCTGCTGCCCGGCGTCGGCACCATCACCGAACTCCGCAAGGCCTTCGACCTGGGCGTGCGCTCGGTGCGGGTCGCCACCCACTGCACCGAGGCGGACGTGGCGGCACAGCACATCGCCGAGGCCCGCGAACTCGGCATGGACGTCTCCGGGTTCCTGATGATGAGCCACATGCTCCCGCCGGCCGAACTGGCCCGGCAGGCGCAGTTGATGGAGTCCTACGGCGCGCACTGCGTCTACATCACCGACTCCGCCGGCCGGCTCACCTCGGAGGACGTCCGCGACCGGGTCAGGGCCTACCGCGAGGTCCTCGACGACGACACGCAGATCGGCATCCACGCCCACGAGAACCTCTCGCTCGGCGTCGCCAACTCCCTCGCCGCGGTGGAGGAGGGCGCCTACCGCGTCGACGCCTCGCTGGCCGGACAGGGCGCGGCCGCGGGCAACAACCCCATCGAGCCGTTCGTGGCGGTCGCCAACCTCAAGGGCTGGAAGACCGGTTGCGACCTGTTCACCCTGGAGGACGCCGCCGATGATCTCGTACGACCGCTCCAGGACCGCCCCGTGCGGGTGGACCGGGAGACCCTCACCATCGGCTACGCCGGCGTGTACGGCAGCTTCCTGCGCCATGCCGAGAACGCGGCGCGGCTGTACGGCGTCGACACCCGGGAGATCCTCGTCGAGGCGGGCCGCCGCCAACTCGTCGGCGGGCAGGAGGACATGCTCATCGACATCGCACTGACACTCCAGACCCAGAAGTCCTGAGGCCCCTACGCGGGCCCTCCCGACCCGGTCGGTGTCCAGGACCCCGGGTCGGACCACCACATCGAGCTGTCCTCCGGGTCGTCTCTCCTTCGCCCCGGACTGGGAGGCATTGGAATGGAAACGTCCCGAGCCGCAGTACGAGCAGAAGTCAGGGGTGTCGGACGATGACCGCACTCACCTTCGAGTCGACCAGGGTCACCCACGACGTGGACGGACTCACCATCGCCTGCCACGAGGCGGGTGAGGGCGAGCCGCTGTTCCTGCTGCACGGGTCGGGCCCCGGCGTCAGCGCCTGGTCGAACTTCCGCCACAACCTGCCCGTCTTCGCCGAGCACTTCCGCACGATCGCACCCGACCTCCCGGGGTTCGGCGGCAGCGACCTGCCGGAACTCACCGAGGTCTATCCGGTGGCCGCCGCACGCCGGATCGCCGGCCTCATGGACGAACTGGGCATCGAGTCCGCGGTGTTCGTCGGCAATTCCATGGGCGGCGCGGTCGCGGCGGAGCTCGCCGCCCTGTATCCGGAACGGGTCCGCCGGCTGGCTCTCATGGGATCGGGCGGGCTCTCCGTGGGGCTGTTCGCCGCCGAGCCGAGCGAGGGTTTCGTACGGCTCTTCGAGTTCCTGGACGATCCCACCCGGGAGCGCATGATCGCCTGGGTCAGGACCATGGTCAGCGACCACGGCAGGATCACCGACGAACTCATCGACGAGCGTATGCACAACGCCCTTGAGGAGGGCGTGATCGACAAGACCCGGAAGATCATCGGGTCGATGTTCCATCCCGCACTGCGGCAGAAGTACACGCCCCTGTGGACCAAGGCGGCGTCCTTCACCACCCCGACCCTGCTGCTGTGGGGGCGCGACGACCGCATGCTCCCCTACGACCAGGCGCACTTCGCCACCCGGTGGCTGCCGGAGGTCGAGCTGCACACCTTCGCCCGCTGCGGGCACTGGGTGCAGGTGGAGCGCAAGACCGAGTTCGAACGAGTGGTGCTGGAGTTCCTCACCCGGAAGACAGCGGAAGCGGAAGGTGCGGGGCATGGCGCATGAAGTCGTCGAGAGAGTAGAGCAGTACGGTCCCAAGCTGGCCGAACTGGCCGTCGAGAACGAGAAGCTGGGCAGGCTGAGCGACGAGACGGTCGGTCTCCTGCGCTCCGCCGGTGTGCTGCGCCTGCTCCAGCCGGCCAAGTTCGGCGGCTACGCGGCCCACCCCCGCGACTTCGCCGAAGCCGTGATGGCCGTGGCCCGGCACGACGGTGCCGCCGGCTGGGTGTGCGGGGTCGTGGGAGTCCACCCCTGGGAAGTCGCCCAGATGGACCCGCGGGTCGCCCAGGAGATCTGGGGCGAGAACCAGGACACCTGGATCGCTTCCCCCTACATGCCGAACGGGATCGCCGAGCCGGTGGACGGCGGCTACGTCCTCTCCGGGCGCTGGCCCTTCTCGTCGGGGACCGACCACTGCGACTGGGTGTTCCTCGGCGCGCTCGTCGGGGACGGCAAGGGCAGGCCGGCCTCACCGCCGAGCGTCCTGCACGTGATCCTGCCCAGGTCGTCGTACGAGATCGTCGACGACACCTGGGACGTCATCGGACTGTCCGGCACCGGCAGCAAGGACGTCGTCGTCGACGGCGCGTTCATCCCCGCCTACCGCACCGTCAACCAGGACGAGGTGTCGGCCGGGGAGGCGGCGGTGGGCAACGGCGTCACCGAAGCCCTCTACCGGCTGCCGTTCACCTCCATGTTCCCGCTCGGGATCACCTCGGCCGTCATCGGCATCTGCGAGGGAGCCCTGGACGTCCACCTGGCCCAGCAGCGCGACCGGGTCGCGGTGACCGGTGTGCAGGTGCGCGACGACCCGTACGTGCTCTACTCGGCGGGCGAGGCCGCCGCGGAGATCGCCGCCTCCCGTGTGCAGCTGATCGACGGGATCAGCCGGGTGTACGAGCAGGTCGCGGCCGGAGAGCCGGTGTCCGTCGAG
Source organism: Streptomyces sp. NPDC001980 (assembly GCF_040296885.1). Lineage (NCBI taxonomy): Bacteria > Bacillati > Actinomycetota > Actinomycetes > Kitasatosporales > Streptomycetaceae > Streptomyces > Streptomyces sp. NPDC001980. The sequence continues at coordinate 160,715 of NZ_JBEOYD010000002.1, forward strand.
GAGCGCTCCAGGGTCCGGCGCAACCAGGTGCGGTGCGCCTGGCGGGCGGTGTCGGCCCTCGACGAGATCTTCGCGCGGTCCGGGGGCAACGTCATCCGGCGTGACAACCCGTTGCAGCGCTACTGGCGGGACGCGCATGTCGGCCTGGCCCACATGATCCATGTCCCGGGCGCGGCCTACCACGCCAACTCCCTGGCCCAGATGGGTCTCGAACTGCCTCCGCAGCTGCGGGTGCTGATCTGAACTCCGGTGCCGTGGGCGAGGAGGAGAGAACACATGCAGAGTGAGAGCGGAACCAGCGCCTCTTCCCCCGGTCTGCCGGACTCCCCGCACGACAAGGCCCACTTCCGCCACGTGCTGGGAAACTTCCCCACGAGCGTGGTGGCCATCACGGCGGGAACGCCCGGCGGACGGCCCGAGGGGATGATCGTCGGATCCTTCACGTCGGTCTCCCTCGATCCGCCGCTGGTGGCCTTCCTGGCGGACCGCTCCTCCGGGACGTTCCCCAAGATCCGGGCGGCCGGCCGCTACTGCGTCAACGCACTGGCGGCCGACCAGGAGGTCCTGTGCCGGTCGATGGCGACCAGGAGTGCCGACCGCTTCGACGGCGTTCCCTGGCGGCTCTCGCCGTTGGGAAACCCCGTGCTCGACGGCGTGGTCGCCTGGATCGACTGCGAGCTCGCGGAGGTCGTCGAGATCGGCGACCACTGTCTGGCCGTGGGGCGGGTCCACGCCCTGCGCGCCGAGTCGGCCAAGACACCGCTGCTGTTCTTCCGCGGCGGCTACGGCGACTACTTCTCCACCACTTCGCTGGTACTGGACCGGCTCGTCGGCTGGTAGCGGCGGTCGAGTGAACGCGGAGCGGGCGGCGAGTCCCAGGACCCGCCGCCCGCTCCGTTGTGTGGCCGGCTGAGGGAGCGGCCTCAGCCGGCCGGGTCCGGTTCGCGCACGGTGACCTCGGCCAGTTCGATGCCGCGGGTCTGGAGTCCCTCCTCGATGAACGCCTTGAGCGACTCGCCGTCGAGCACGCACGTGGCGCAGGCGTCGTTGTGGCCCCGGGAGTAGTCGACCGTCAGACGGGACTGCTCGGGAGCGAACTCCGCGAGCCGGATGGAACCGCCGTCGGGAGCGACCATCGGTTCCAGCAGTTCGAGCACTTCGTTGACGACGTCCTGGGCTTGCGGCATGACCGGTCTCCTCTGTCATGGGGTGAGCGTGCCGGGTGTTTGTGGGGCATCCCTCTCAGGGCACTTCGGCGGCGTCGAGGGTTTCCATCAGCGCCAGACTCGACCGTGCGTAGGCCTGCCGGCGGCGCTCGCCGACCATGAACGACGGTGGCGCGAAGTAGGCGACGTCCCGGGCGATCGATGCCCGGCGCCGGCGGAGGGCGGCCGCCGCGTCCGCGGTGCTTCCGCACAGCGCGATGGCGTCGACCATGTCGTCCGTCACGGCCCGCGCCATGTCGTCGAACCGTCCGTCGGCGAACGCCTCCCTGATCTTCTCGACCTGGGAGGTCCAGCCGTGGTGTGCGGCGAACGCGTCGTAGGTGCGTACGGTCAGGTAGAAGGCGATCATCCGGCGCATGTCGGTGACGGCACGCTCGGGATCGTCGTCGTCGATCGCGGTCAGCAGCCAGCCGTGCTCCAGCGGGCGCCGGTCGCCTCCGCTCTCTCGCGCGCCGGTCTCGACGGCCGGACGGACGACGCCGTCCCACCAGTCGTCCGTGAAGAGCCCGTGGCCGATGATCCCGTCGGCCGTGCGGCCGGCGGCGGTCGCCATCCCGCGCTGGAACCCGGCCAGCAGGATCGGTACGTCGATCCGGCCCAGTACCGGGGCCTTCACCCGCGCGTCGATCCGGTAGAAGTCGCCTTCGAAGCCGATGCGTTGACCGTTCTCGGCGTGCAGCCACGCTCGTACGGCCGTCACCAGCTCGGTCATCCGCGCCACGGGGCGGTCCGCGGCCACACCGCACCAGTCGCGGTTGATGGCGAACGCCCCCGAGCCCAGGCCCGCGAAGACGCGTCCGGGTGCCTGCTTCCACAGGTCACGGATCGCCGTCGCGTGGGCGAACGGCGTACGCGAGAACCCGTACGCGATCGCCGGGCCGACGAGAGCCCTGCGGGTCGATGCGACCATCCCGGCGACCGTGACATAGGCGTCATGGTCCGCGAACTCGCCGGTGCAGAAGGCCGCGACGCCCGCGGCCTCGGCCTCCGGGCCGACCTCCGCACCGAGCCAGGGCATGCCGAACTCAGTCATGTGCGCCGATCCTCCCGCAAGCGTCGTGCGCTGCTCAGCTGAGCCTATGAATTGTAGCATTGAGTTAGCTGATTCAAGTGTCAGATACCTTCACATCATTTAACTGTTCTTCTAAAATCGCCCCATTGGTCGGAGGCCCCAGGACGGAGAAACAGGGATGACGCACACCTCGGCCGCGCCCACGGATCTCGATCGGGCGCGCGCCAAGTACCGAGCCGAGCGGGACAAGCGCCTGGACCCCTCGCGCCGGGAGATCCTGGACCTCTCAGGGCGCGAGAAGCTGGTGGTGGACCCCTTCACCGATGTCGTGCCGCGCGAGCCGCGGCACGACACGGTCGACGCCATGGTGGTGGGAGGAGGATTCGGCGGTCTGCTCGCGGCGGCACATCTGCGCAAGGCCGGAGTCGAGCGCATCCGCATCGTCGAGAAGGGCGGAGACGTCGGCGGCGTCTGGTACTGGAACCGGTATCCGGGCGCGATGTGCGACGTCGAGTCGTACGTCTATCTGCCGATGCTGGAGGAACTGGCCTACATACCCCGGCGCCGCTACTCGTACGGCCCCGAGATCCTCGCCCACGCCCAGCGGCTGGCCAGGCACTTCAAGCTGTTCGACCACGCGCTCTTCCACACCTCGGTGACGGGGCTGAAGTGGCAGGAGCGGAGCGCCAGATGGAGTGTGCGCACCGATCGCGGCGACGAGTTCCAGGCGCGGTATGTGGTGGTGGCCCACGGCTCGTTCACCTCGCTCAAGCTGCCGGCCATCGAAGGCATCGACGGCTTCGAGGGCAAGCTGTTCCACACCTCGCGATGGGACTACGACTACACCGGCGGCGACAGCTCCAGCCCTCTCACCGGACTCGGTGACAAGAAGGTCGGCGTCATCGGCACCGGCGCCACCGCGGTCCAGATCGTGGCCCCGCTCGCCGAATCGGCCCAGAAGCTCTACGTGTTCCAGCGGACCCCCTCCACGGTCGCCGTCCGGGACAACAGGGAGACGGACTACGCGTGGGCGCGCTCCCTGGAGCCGGGCTGGCAGAAGCGGCGGCGGGCGAACTTCACCGCGGTCACCAACGGCGAGCGCATCACCGAGGACCTGGTGGGGGACGGCTGGACCGTCTTCTACCACGCGATGCTCAGCGGCGACGAGTACGGCGCCCTGAGTCCCCAGGAGCTCGCGGAGCAGCGTGAGTTGACCGACCTGGAGCACATGGAGCACATCCGGGCCAGGATCGACGAGGTGGTGCGGGATCCGGCGACCGCGGAGGCGCTCAAGCCCTACTACCGCTACCAGTGCAAACGTCCCTGCTTCCACGACGAGTACCTGCCGGCCTTCAACCGGCCGAACGTCGAACTGGTCGACACCCAGGGCGAGGGCGTCCGGCGGATCACCCCGCGGGGAGTCGTGGTCGGCGAGGTCGAGTACCCGCTCGACTGCATCATCCTGGCGACCGGCTTCGACCAGGACTCCGCCTACGTCGACCGGGTGGGATTCGACGTCACCGGTCGCGACGGCCTCACCCTCTCCCGGAAGTGGGAGAACGGTCCGGAGACCCTGCACGGCGTGATGTCGAGCGGCTTCCCCAACTTCTTCCTCCTGCCGCCGAACTACACGCAGGGCACCGCCGCGGTGAACTTCTGCCACACCCTGGACGAGACCGCGCAGCATGTCGCCTTCCTCGTCGCCGAGTTCGAGCGGCGGGGAGTGATCGCGGACGTCACCGGGCAGGGCGAGGAGGCGTACGTCCGGCAGGTGACGGAGGGCTCCGGGCTAGCGCTCCTCGGCGCGGGCGGCTTCCTGAAGGACTGCACGCCCGGCCGCTGGAACAACGAGGGGGATCCCGACGGCCGCCCCCGGAAGAACGTCAACTACCCGGGCACCTCCACGGCGTACTTCACCATGCTGGAGGAATGGCGGCACCGGGGTGAGTTCGACGAGCTGAGCCTCACGCCCGCGCCGAAGCCGAGCCCCGAGGACACCGTCGCGCAGCCCGCCATGGACGAGAGGAGCACACGATGACCGGCACCGTTCCCGAGGCACCCGTGCCGAGCGCGCCGAACGCGCACCGCTTCCAGGGCAAGGTCGTCTTCATCACCGGGGCGGCCCGCGGGCAGGGACGGGCCGAGGCGGTGCGGTTCGCCGCGGAGGGCGCGGACATCATCGCGCTGGACATCTGCGAGGACCTGCCCACCACGACGTATCCGGGGGCGACCCCCGAGGACCTCGCCGAAACCGCCCGGCTCGTCGAGAAGCTCGGCCGGCGCATCCTGACCCACAAGGCCGACGTGCGCGACTTCCCCGCCGTACGGGCAGCTCTGGAGGAGAGCGTCCGCGAACTCGGGCGCCTGGACGTCGTGGTGGCCAACGCCGGTATGACGACGTTCGCCCGCACCTGGGAGATCGAGCTGGACCACTGGAACGCGACGCTCGACATCAACCTCACCGGAGCCTTCCACACCGTGAAGGCCGCCGTCCCGCTGATGATCGAGCAGGGGACCGGCGGCGCGATCGTCTTCACCAGCTCGGTCGCCGGACTGCGCGGGCTGCCGCTGCTCGCCGACTACGTGGCGGCCAAGCACGGGGTCACCGGACTGGCCAAGACCCTGGCGAACGAACTGGGGGACCACCGGATCCGGGTGAACTCCGTGCATCCGCACGGGGTCGACACCAAACTCGTCCCCGGGATCCGACCGATCCTGGAGAAGGACCCGCAACTGAGCGCCTTCTTCCAGGGCGTCCTCCCCGACGGCGTCAGCCAGGCCGAGGACATCGCAGCCGCCGTTGCCTGGATCGCCTCGGACGAGGCACGTCACGTCAGCGGCATCCAACTGCCGGTGGACCTCGGCCGGACCAACCGCTGACGCCACCGCGTCCCGCACATTCCGTACCGGTCACCGGAATCGCGCCACCTACGTGCCTGAGGCCGACAACACACTGATGACGCGGTCGCCCGGCCGGAGGTGGGCTGTCTCGTCGGCTCCGGCTGATCGGGAGCCACTGCGCGCGGCATGCGAGCCGCAGAACGGCGCGTGCAGAGCCGGGCGGGCGTTTGGGGGCGCTCGGCCAGGGACGGGCGCCGAATCTCCAGGACGTCGTCCTCGGCGCAAGTGTGCCGGGCGCGAGCGCCTGAGACGAGGAGGACAGTGATGGCCAGTGGGGACAGCTACGACGTCGTCGTCGTGGGATCGGGAGGAGGTGGTCTGGTCGGGGCCTATCTCGCGGCGTCGCGAGGCCTGCGCACGCTCGTGATCGAGAAGACGGACCGCGTCGGCGGAACGACCGCCTACTCCGGTGCGGGGCTCTGGTACCCGGGTTCGGCGCCGCTGCTGCGGGCCGGCGTCGACGAGGGAAGCGAGGACGCCAGGACCTATCTGCGCGGTGTGGTGGCGGACGACACCAGGGAGCATCTGCAGGACGCCTATCTGGACGCCGGCCGGAAGCTGATCGACGAGCTGGAGCAGAACTCCTGGTTCCAGTCGTTCGTCTACGGACCCGTGCCCGACTACTTCGCGGGGGTACCGGGCTCCTCACCCGCCGGGCGGACCATCTTCCCGCCGGACATAGCCGCAGCCGATCTGGGCGAACGAGCCGAGCTGGTCAGGGACTCGATACCCACCGAACGCTGGGGGGCAGAGCGCCCCGCGGTGTTCACCGGCGGCCGGGCACTCATCGGCCGGGCCCTGACGGCCTTCCTGGAGACCGGCAACGGGGAGCTGCGGGTCAACACCCGTCTGGAGAGCCTGCTGTTGGAGGACGAAAGGGTCGTCGGTGTCACGGCGACGAGCGGGGGTGAGCGGACCACCTTCCGCGCCGAGCGCGGAGTGCTGCTCGCCGCCGGAGGCTTCGAACGCAACGGGGAACTCCGCAAGAAGTACCACGCGGTGCCGCTGGACGGTACGTGGTCGAACGGCTGCCCCGGCAACACCGGCGACGCCCTCCAGGCCGGCATCGCGGTGGGCGCTGCCACCGACCTCCTCGACGAGGCATGGTTCGTACCGGGTCTCGTCCAGCCGGACGGACTGCCGGTGTTCCACACGGGAACCCGCGGCGGTATCTGGGTCAACGGCGCGGGCGAGCGCTTCGTGAACGAGACCCGCCCCTACGACCAGGCCGGCCACGAACTGGTCCGTCTGCACTCGACCACCGGCGTCTCCCACATCCCCTGCCACTGGGTGTTCGACCAGCGTCAGCTCGACCGCGACAGCATCGGCGGGGACCCCGGCCGGTCGCCGGACCCGGCGTGGCTGGAGTCGGGCGCGCTGAAGAAGGCGGACACCCTGGAGGAACTGGCGGAGCTGATCGGGGTGCCGTACGAGGCTCTGAGGAAAACCGTCGAGGAGTACAACGCCTCCTCCGCTGCCGGTGTGGACGAGCGGTTCCACCGGGGCGAGACCCCATGGGACCAGATGTACCAGCACATCGTGGGCTTCCCGGCCGGGCCCGTGATGAACTATCCGGCGCCGGCGTCACCGGACTTCGCCCATCCGTTGCTCCCGCCCCTCGACACGGCGCCGTTCTACGCCGCGACCATCGTCCTCTCCGACATCGGGACCAAGGGCGGTCTCAAGACGGACGAGAACGCGCGCGTCCTGCGCCCCGACGGCGGCGCGATCGCCGGTCTCTACGCTGCGGGGAACACGGCGGCGGCCATGTCGGGACGGGTGTACCCGGGCGCCGGGACCCCGATCGGCAGCAGCCTCGCTTTCGCCTATCAGGCCGTCCTCGATCTCGCTGGTGCCGGGATGGGCTGACGCCGGCTTCGGAGCTCCGGAATGCAGAGGCCGCTGCCCCGCACGGGGCCGCGGCCTCTGCATTCCGGACACCGCCGACCTCTCGGTGTACGGCAACGGCTTTCGCTCGCGCGGATCGCATTGATTGTACCGACCGGTCGAAGTATGATTCCCTGCGTGCACACCGGAGTGCCGTCGACCGGGCACAGGGTGCGAGGCGGGCAGCTCCGTCGATGCCATGACGAACGCGCGGTTCCGCGCCGTCTGGCGACGAGGTCAAGGAAGAGGAGTGCGGACATGGCCGAGAAGGTGACCGGTGCCGGCGTGACGGAGGAGACCCCCAAGTTCCCTTCGCCCCGGGCGGCGGAGTGCCCGTTCGCACCGCCGCCGGGCCTGCGGGCGTTGCACGGCACGGGCAGGTCGGTGCACAGGGTCGAGACCTGGGACGGCACCACCCCGTGGCTGGCCACGACGCACTCCGCGACCCGGCAGCTGCTGGCCGATCCGCGGCTCAGTGCCGACATCGGTGCCCCCGGGTATCCGCACACCACCGCGGGGATGAAGGCGCACGCGGGCCAGATGCAACCCTCGATCAACAACACCGACGGCCCCGAGCACCAGCGCTGGCGCCGGATGCTGACGAGTTCCTTCACCCGGCACCGGATGGAGAAGCTGCGCCCGGAGATCCAGCGGATCACCGACGACCTCATCGACAAGATGCTCGCGGGCCCGAACCCGACGGAGCTGAACGAGGCGCTGTCGCTGCCCCTGCCCTCCCTCATGATCTGCGCGCTGCTCGGTGTGCCTTACGAGGACCACGACTTCTTCCAGCACCACGCCGGGGTCACCAACGCACGGTTCCAGACGCCCGAGGAGGGCGCCGAGACCGCCAGGGTGCTGCGCGCGTACATCTCCGGGCTCATCGAGGCCAAGATGGACGACCCCGGTGAGGACGTCCTCTCCGACCTCGCCGAGCGCGTGAAGGCGGGCGACCTGTCCATGACGGAGGCCGCCCCGCTCGGGCACATCCTGCTCGTCGCCGGCCACGACACCAGCGCGAACATGATCACCCTGGGTACGGCCCTGCTCCTGGAGAACCCCGATCAGCTCGCCGCCCTGCGGGACCACAGCGACGATCCGAAGTTCGTGGCCAACGCCGTCGAGGAGTTGCTGCGGTATCTGACGATCCCGCACCTGCTCGCCCGGCGTGCGGTCGCCGAGGACATCGAGATCGACGGCGAGGTCATCCGCGCGGGAGAGGGCGTCATCGCGTCCCTGGCGGCGGCCAACTGGGACCCGGAGGCGTTCCCGGAGCCCGAGAAGCTCGATCTCGTACGCAAGGTCGCCCATCACATGGCGTTCAGCTGGGGTCCGCACCAGTGCATCGGCCAGCAGCTGGCCCGCATTGAACTCCACGTGGTCTTCAGCACGCTGTTCCGCCGGATCCCGACGCTGCGGATGGCGGCCGACCTGTCGGAACTGAAGTTCAAGGAGGACTCGCAGGCATACGGCATCTACGAGCTGCCCGTCGCCTGGTAGCCCGCGCCCGCCCGCAAACCGGGACGCGACGAGCCTTGACGCGAGCGGTGCTCCGTGAAGGGACCGGTCCGCTGCGGCGACCGACTCCACCACGTGAGCGCTGCTCGCGTTCGGCGTTTCCCGCTTCCGGACCCGCCGCAGGCTGTCCCAACCGCCCCAGAGCATGACAGCCGCCCCTTGTCGCCCGGCCACCGGGAGGACCGATTGTTGGGGTGGGATCACGACCATAGCGTCGCGTCAAAGAGCCGATCCCACGGGGAGCGACGATGACGCTACGCCAATCCCGCACGGCGAACACGCCGAGCCAGGACGGACAGGGCTGGACACCGCGGCTCGTCGTGTCGACGATCGCCATGGTGATGGTGGTGGAACTGGTCGCGCTGAGCTACACGATGACGTCGACGGCGCTCCCCTCGGTCACCCGGCACTTCCGTACCGACCAAGGCGGTTGGCTCCTCACCTGCTACATGCTCACCGGCGCGGTCGTCAGCCCACTCCTGGGCAAACTGGCCGACCTGCACGGCAAACGCCGGGTGCTGCTCGCCGGCCTGACCGTGGCCACAGCCGGTGCGGCCGTCTCCGCGGTCGCGCCGAGCTTCGGAGTCCTCCTGGTCGGCCGGTGCCTGGAGGGGTTCGCCATCTCCGGTATGTTCCTCACCTACTCGCTGATCCGCGACGTGTATCCGTCACGCACGCTTCCCCTCGCCGCCAGTATCTCGGTGACGGGTATCGGGGCCTTCGGCGTCGGAGTGCCGTTCCTGGTCGGATGGTTGCTCGACACGTTCGGCTTCCGGGGCATGTACACCTTCAATGTGATCGTGATGGTCGTTCTGGCCGCGCTGATCCGGCTGACCACGCAGGAGACGCCGTTGCGGCACCCGGCGCGTGCCGACTACGCGGGAGCCGTGCTGCTCGGGGCCGGCGTCGCCCTGGTGCTGGTGGCGGTCAGTCAGGGACAGCGATGGGGCTGGACCTCGGCCTCCGTCCTCGGCCTGTTCGCCGTCGGCTTCGCGGCACTCGCCGGCTTCGTACTCAGGGCCCGCAGAACGGCGGAACCCATCCTCGACATCGCGCTGTTCACCCGGCGCCCGATCCTCCTGGCCGCCGTCACGGGTGCGACTGCCTACGGCGCGACGGTGGTGCCCGCCACGATCCTCCCCATCCTCTCCCTCACCCCCGCCTCCGTCGGCGGGACGTACGGCCTGGGCATGACCGCGTTCGCCTTCGCCGCCATCGCCTCACCCCAGGCCTTCGCCCAGGTGATCGGGGGAGTGACCGTCAGCCGTGCCGTCCGGCGTCTCGCAGCGCGCTGGTGCATGGTCGCCGGTCTCACGCTGATCGCGGCCGCCGGGGTCTTCCTCGTCTTCTGCCACGACAGTCCGTGGAAGGTACTGGCGGGCGCGGTGTGCGACGGTCTGGGGACAGGGCTCGCCTACGGCTCCGTGCCGAACATGGTCATCGCGGAGACGCCGCCGGAGGAACAGGCCTCCATCGCCGGCAGCGTCCAGGTGTGCCAGAGCGGCTTCGCCAGCGTCGTTCCCGTCATCATGTTCGCCGTCATGGCGGGCTCGTCGACCGTCTCCGCAGCAGGCGTCCACTACGGCGAGCCGGGCATTCGCGGGGCGCTGCTGCTCATGGTCGGCCTGGCGCTCGGAGGCGCCCTGCTCGCGGTCACCGTGCTGGCGCCGAGGCGGCACGCAACGGCCTCGGCGACCGCCGCCACGGTGCGCACGACGCTGGCTGAGGGGCCCGCGGACGCCTGAGCGAACGCGATCAGCCCTTGCGGGTGTTGATCTCCTCGGTGAGCTGTTGGACGACGTCGAGGAGGTCGCCGACCGCGGCGAAGCCGATGGCGCGGTGCTGAGCGTGCGGTTGACCACCAAGGAGAGAGAGCGGTCTTCTCGTCGGCTGCCGCCGTAGGCTTGTCCGCCTTCTGGCGGAGGTGACGTCTTACCTGCCGACGACGATGAGAGTGCCACTGGAGCAAGCCGCGTTGTGCGAAGGCTCCTCGCCGATCTCTGCCGTGTCGACCACCTCGCCACGCGCATGAGGCGCCACGTGGGAAAGCCTCACGGCGAGCGGTCATGCTCGCTGACACGAGGCGGCCGGGGCGCTGTTTCGCCTCCGTCGACTTCTTCCAGCACCGTGGCATTCCCTTCACGCTGGGCACCCACTGATGCGACGGCCGGTGCGACGAGGATCCGGAGGACATCCGTGCCGCACTTGATCCCTCTCCCGGCGTACCGCGCCTGCTGTGTGACGCCCGGAGGCACCCCGTACTCGGCGAGCAGCAGACCTGGGGAGCCGGCGTCGGAGCCGGGTCAGTCCCGTTCCGCGGCGATCGCGTGCACGGCGTCCGCGACGGCGCCGAAGGGGGCGACGGGCTGTGGGCCGAAGAACATGCGGTTGTGCAGGACGGCCACGGAGAGGCCCAGTTCGGGCTCGGTCCAGGCGATCGTGCCGCCCGCGCCGGTGTGGGACAGCACTCCCTCGGTCAGGGCCCCGCCAGGGCTGTCGTCGCTCACGCCGGGGGCGATGTGCCACAGGCCGCCGTGCCCGACCGGCATGCCGAAGCCGTAGGTGTGGTCGATGCCCGCCGGCCGGGGGCTGCGGCAGCGGCGCAGGGTGTCGCCCGTGAAGAACTGTTCTCCGTCCTGCCGCCGGGCGGCGGCGTAGGCGTCGAAGAGCCGCACCGTGGCCCGGGCCGTGGCGATGCCGCCCGCGGAGGGCAACCCCGCCCGCTGGACCTGGGGCAGGTTGAACATGGACGGAGCGAACGGCAGGTGTGACGGTGACGCCTCTTCCAGCAGCCCGTCAGGGCTCGTGGTGGGGGCGCTGTCGCCCACCAGGGTCGCGACGCGATGCCGCTGGTCCTCGGGCAGCCCGAGGAAGAAGTCGTCCATGCCGAGGGGGAGCAGCACCTCGTGGCGGACGATGTCCGGGAAGGGGCGCCGCCGCGGGTCGACGCGCCGCACGGCTTCCCCCAGCACCCAGCCGAAGGCGAACGGACTGTAGGCGTTTCGGGTGCCGGGCTCGGCGACCGGTGACTGCTCCGCGACCCGGGCGGCCATGGTGTCCCAGTCGCACAGCTCATCGAGCGTGGTGTCGGCCCCGATGGTGGGCGCACCGGAGCGGTGGCTCAGCACATGGTCGAAGGTGATACCTCCCTTGCCGTGCGCCGCGTACTCGGGCCAGACGTCTGCCACCGGACGATCCAGATCGATGAGGCCGCGCTGTGCGTAGACGTGGATCACGGACGCGGTGACGGCCTTGGTCACCGAGAAGACCGGGAACAGGGTGTCGCCGTCGACGGGCTGCCCGGTCCCGGTCTCACCGGCCCAGGCGTCCACGATGAGCTCGCCGTCGAGGAGGGCCGCGATCTGTACACCCTTCTCGCCCGCGTTCAGGGCCCGGTCCAAGGCCTTGCTGATCCTCGGGTCGGCGTTGTCCGCAACCTGCATACCGCATCCCGCCTCTGTCCATCACGTGGGCCAAGGCCCTTGGGACTGCGCTCAGTTGTCCATGCAAGAGTATATATAGTTCACTGATATGGCGCTATCGTCGTCGCTTGTACAGGACGGGGCCGACTGCCGACCACCACGGCCCGGGTCCGTCGCGCACACGAGGGAGGACCGACATGGCCGGGCGGGTAGAGGGCAAGGTTGCGTTCATCACCGGTGCCGCGCGTGGGCAGGGCCGTAGTCACGCACTGCGGCTGGCCGAGGAAGGCGCCGACATCATCGCGATCGACATCTGCGAGGACATCGACTCCGCGCACTATCCCCTTTCCACGGAAAAGGACCTGGCCGAGACCGCTCGTCTCGTCGAAGGAGTCGGCCGCCGGATCGTCACCCGCCGGGTCGACGTCCGCGACCGTTCCCGGCTCGTCTCCGCCGTCAGCGACGCGGTCGCCGAACTCGGCCGCCTCGACATAGTGGTGGCGAACGCGGGGATCGCCCCGGTGGGCCTGGACGTGCCCCCGCAGGGGTTCCTGGACGCGGTCTCCGTGAATCTCGTCGGCGTCGTCAACACGGTCGAGGCCGCCTATCCGTACCTCGGCTCCGGGGCGTCCGTGATCTGCATCGGCTCGTCCGCGGGCCTGATGGTCGGGAGCGTCGACAGCCCGGAGAGCGGTCCCGGCGGTTCCGGTTACTCCCATGCCAAGCGCGCGGTGGCCCGCTTCGTGCACGACCTGGCGCTGCAACTGGCCCCGCGGCTGATCCGGGTCAACGCCGTCCACCCCACCAACTGCGACACGGACATGCTCCAGAGCGGACCCATGTACCGGATCTTCCGCCCCGACCTGGACAATCCGCGCCGGGAGGACGCCGAGGAGTCGTTCCGCACCACGCAGCCCATGCCGATCCCGTACGTGGACCCGTCCGACATCAGCAATGCGGTGCTGTTCCTCGCCTCGGACGAGTCGCGGTACGTGACCGGCCTCCAGATGAAGGTCGACGCGGGCGCCATCCTGAGGCGCAGCACATCGGGAGCGCCGGCCTGACCGGGCCGATCACGGAGCCGTACGCGAGCACGGTCGCATCGGCGCGCCGGATGCCCGCAGCCTTCCGCTCGGGCGCGGGCAACGAGTTCAGTCGACGGACGGCAGGGCCGGGATCCCGGGCGGCATGTTGAACGGTGTGACCACCTGTGTCGCCGAGGGCAGAGCGGGGCCGTCCTCGGGGAGTGCCTTGTGGGCCCGCATGATGATCTGGCAGGCGCGGCGCAGGTCCTGGCGCAGGTCGTGGTGGAGGACCGCGGACAGACGGCGTTCGCGCAGCAGGCGGGTGTTGTCGTGGTCGAGGTCGTGGGCGATGAAGACCGCGCAGTCCCGCCCGAGCGCGTCGAAGGCCTCCAGGGTGGCGTGATTGCCTCCGCCTACGGAGTACACGGCCACGATGTCCTCGTCATGCTTGAGGGCATTGAGCACCAGTTCGTACTGGGTGGCGTCCAGGCCGTCGCTGTCCGTGACCTCCACCAGAGATCGTCGGGGGGCGGCGATCCGCATCGCGCTGCGGAAGCCCATCTCGCGCTCCTCCTCGCCGCGGAAGGAGCTCCGGCTGACGGTGGTGAGCACGTTGCCCGGTCGGTCGCCGAGCCACTGTTCGAGCAGGTAGGCGGCGGTGGCGCCGGCCGCACGGTTGTCGATGCCGACGTAGGCGAGGCGGGCGCTGTGCGGCAGGTCGGTCACCAGGGTGACGACGGGGATGCCGGCCGCGACCAGCCGCCCGACGGCAGCTCCGACCTCCGGAACGTCCGGAGCCTTGAGGATCACGCCCTGTGAACCCCGCTTGGCGATCTTGTCCAGGGTGCCGATCAGCTCGGCCGGCGGGCAGGTCTCGCGGAAGTGGAAGCGGGAGCGCACGACGGCCGGGTGCAGGGAGGGCAGTTCGGCCTCCAGTGCCTCGCGTACGGCGGTGGAGAATCGCTCCGGTGTCTGCATCACGATGTCGATCATGAAGGTGCGGCCGCCGATGCGGACCTGGGCCTGTTGGCGGTCCAGGTCCTTGATGGCTTCCTGTACCTCCCTCACGGTGCTTTCCCGCACATTGCCCCGCTGATTGAGTACACGGTCGACCGTGGCCGTGCTCAGTCCTGCCTGACGGGCGATTTCCCTGATCGGGTAGGGGTGCCTCATGAGTGATCCCAAGAGCTTCTGATGGACTTTTGATGTATTGGCAAGCATTGAATGATGGCTTCTGGTTCTCAAGACTGGCAGAAATGGACGGACTGCGAAAGGACCCCCAGATGTCTCCCACCGCCGCGGGAGCGCGGACTTGGCTGACCGAGGCCGACTGCGATCTCGACGCGTTCCGCTCGCTCGTCGAGCGGGAGACGGACGCCGCCGACCACCCCTCGGCGGAGCGTGTCGAGCAGAACGTGCCCCTCTACGACAGCGACCGGCTCCGCACCCTCACGGCCACCGCCGACGGCCGCCGCGAGGTGCAGGACGAGCTGGTCCGGGCGCTGCTCGACGGCCCCGGCATCGTCGTCCTCAAGGGCGCGTTCGCCGACCCGGACGTCGTCGACCGGGCCACCGACGCCTTCACCGCGCTGATCGAGGAGGAGCGCGCGAGCGGCACCGCCCGCGGCGACCACTTCGCGAGGCCCGGCGCCAACGACCGCGTGTGGAACGCCCTGGACAAGATGGCCGTACGGGCGCCCGAGGTGTTCGCCGACTACTACGCGAACGACATGATCGCGCTGATCGCCGAGGCCTGGCTGGGCCCCGCCTACCAGGTCACCTCACAGGTCAACGTCGTCAACCCGGGCGGAGCCGCACAGAGCGTGCACCGCGACTACCACCTCGGCTTCCTCTCCCAGGAGCGGGCCGCCGCCTACCCGGCGCACGTCCACCGCCTGTCACCCGTGCTGACCCTCCAGGGCGCGGTCGCCCACTGCGACATGCCCGTCGAGTCCGGCCCCACGCTCTACCTCCCGCACTCGCAGAAGTACGAGCCCGGCTACCTCGCCTGGCGACTCCCCGAGTTCGTCGGGTACTTCGACGCCCACCACGTCCAGCTCCCCCTGGACAAGGGCGACGCGGCCTTCTTCAACCCCGCGCTCTTCCACGCCGCCGGGCACAACCGCTCCACCGGCATCCGCCGCATGGCCAACCTGCTGCAGATCTCCTCCGCCTTCGGGCGCGCGATGGAGACGGTGGACCGCGAGGCGATGGCGAACGCCCTGTTCCCGGTGCTGCTGGGCCGCAAGGCCGGGGGTGTCTCGCAGGACTGGCTGCGCCGCGTGGTCGCCGCCACCGCCGAGGGCTACCCCTTCCCCACGAACCTGGACCTCGACCCGCCGGTCGACGGTCTCGCCCCGCCTTCCCAGGCGGACACCCTCTGGCAGGCCGTCGACGAGGGTTGGACCCCCGACCGGCTGGGGCACGAACTGCAGGCCGGCGCCAAGCGCCGGCACGGCTGAAAGGAACACCGCAACTCATGGGACTGCTGGAGGACAAGGTCGTCCTCGTCAATGGCGGCAGCCAGGGCGTCGGCGCCGGCATCGTGCGGGCGGCCGTACGGGAGGGCGCGCTGGTCGTCTTCACCGGCCGCCGGGCCGAGGTGGGCGAGAAGCTCGCCGCGGACACGAGGGCCCGCTTCGTACGGGCCGACCTCGCCGACCCGGCGCAGGCGCGCGACTCCGTCGTACACGCCGTGGAGGTGTACGGCCGGATCGACTGCCTGGTCAACGCGGCCGGGCTGACGTCGCGCGGCTCGCTCCTGGACACCACACCCGAGCTGTTCGACCAGCACATGGCGATCAATCTGCGGGCGCCGTTCTTCTCGATGCAGGCGGCGGTGGCCGACATGAAGGCCCGCAAGGCGCCGGGCACCATCGTCAACATCATCTCCAACTGCGCCCACGGCGGCCCGCCGTTCCTGGCGGCGTACTCCGCGGCCAAGGCGGGACTGGCCGGGCTGACCCGCAATGCGGCCCACGCCCACCGCTGGGACAAGATCCGGATCAACGGTCTCAACATCGGCTGGACGGACACCGAGGGCGAGGACGCGACCCAGCGTGCCTTCCACGGCGCGGGCGACGACTGGCGGGAGAAGGCCGCCGCGGCCCAGCCCATGGGCAAGCTCGGACAGGTCGACGAGATCGCCGACTTGGTCGTCTTCCTGCTCTCCGACCGCAGCGGCGTGGTGACCGGATCCGTCATCGACTGGGACCAGACCGTCTTCGGCGGCCAGGACTGAGCCGCTCCCTTGAGCTGAAGGAAAGGAGAGCCGCATGCGCAGAGGAATCATGGGACTGGGCCGGATCGGCGCCTTCCATGCGGAGACCCTCGCCGGGCTGGACGCGGTGAGTTCCCTGGTGGTCACCGGCCCGGTGGCCGCGGCTGCCGGCTGGATCGCGGAGGCGTGCACCCTCTCGCTGCACGAGCACCGGCCCGTGCGGCTCGACGAGGTGGGGAAGGCATGACGCACGGACCACTGCGGATCGGGGTCCTCGGCGCCGCGCGGATAGCCGAACTCTCGATCGTCGGGCCCGCTCGTGCGGGCGGCCACCGCTTGGTCGCGGTGGCCGCCCGCGACCGGGGCCGAGCCGAGACCTTCGCCGCCGCGCACGGCGTGGAGCGGGTGGCGAGCTCGTACGCCGACCTCATAGCGGACCCGGAGGTCGAAGTCGTCTACAACCCGCTGGCCAACGGCCTGCACGCGCCGTGGAACCTGGTCGCGCTCCAGGCCGGCAAGCACGTCCTCACCGAGAAGCCGTCGGCGAGCAACGCCGGGGAGGCGGCCGAGGTCGGCGAGGCCGCGGCCAAGGCCGGCACCGTGTTCATGGAGGGGTTCCACTACCTCTTCCACCCGGTCACCCGACGCCTGCACGAACTGCTGGACAGCGGGGAGCTGGGCGACCTCCGGCACGTCGAGGCCATGGTCGCCATGCCGGCGCCGCCCGACAGCGACGTGCGCTGGTCACTGCCGCTGGCCGGCGGCGCGCTGATGGACCTCGGGTGCTACAGCCTGCACGCGCTGCGGATGCTTGCCCCCTGGGCCGGCGGTGCGCCCCGGCTGGTCGCCGCGCGCGGTGGCGAGCGAAGCGAGATGGGGGTCCCTCCGGACGAAGTCTGGGGGAGGGCAGGGGCCGCAGGGGTCGACGAGTGGCTGTACGCCGACCTGGAGTTCCCGGGCGGGGTCACCGGCACCGCCAACTGCCATATGGCGTACGACACGTGGCAGATGAGCTGCCGTGTGGTGGGCACGCGCGGCGAGGCCACGGCGATGAACTTCGTGCAACCCCACCTGGACGACCGGGTGGTGGTGCGCACGGCCGCCGGCGAGCGCACCGAGGAGCTCGGCCGCAGGTCGTCGTACACCTTCCAACTGGAGGCCTTCGCGGCCCACTTGCGGGACGGTGCACCGTTGCTCCTGGACGCGGAGGACGCGCTCACCACCATGCGTCTCATCGACGAGTGCTACCGGGCGGCCGGGTTCCCGGCCCGGCCGCGCACGGCGCTTCCGGCCACTGGCTGAGAGGACGGAGCGGGGGCGGTACCGGTCCGGTACCGCCCCCGCTCATCGCGTGCCGCCTACTGGTAGAAGGCGGACCGCTCGATCAGCTCGACCTCGACGCGTCGGCCCCTCCCGCTGCGACAGCACACCCGCCGCGCACACGGCCGCGGCCGCGTAGCCGTCCTCGAAACGCTCCAGGTGGTCCGGGGTGACACGGCCGCCCCAACGGCCCGCGGCGGTCAGCCGCGGGCCCTGCATCATCGTGAGTGGCTCGATGACCCGCGCTCCTCTGCGCGTCCGCGGCTCGCCGGTGGGGGGTCTGCTCAACGGAACGGAGCGGTTCGGCGATGCTCGGGTCGTCCCTATGCTCCCGGCATGAGTGACTTTCGGATACGGTGGCGGAACTCAGCGGGCCTCCGTAGCGCTCGCTCCGGTCGTTCCGGCGGGTTCGGCCGTGGGCAGGAGGTCCTTGCGCACGACGCCGTCCTGGACCACGCACACGATGTTCGCGGGATCCCCGAGTACGCCGATGTCCGCGAGCGGGTCGCCGTCGCACAGGACCAGGTCGGCGGTCTTGCCCGCCGTGAGCGTGCCGAGGCGGTCGGCCAGGCCCAGGAGTTCGGCCGAGGTGCGGGTGCCCGCGACGATCGCGGCCATGGGGTCCATGCCGAGGTCCACGAGGTGGCCGAGTTCTTTCAGGTTCCGGCCGTGCGGGCAGACGGCGGCGTCGGTGCCGAGCGCGATCCGGGCGCCCTGCTCGATGGCGCGGGCGATGTTCTCCTTGGTGACGCCCGACCAGCGGACCTTCTTGCGGTAGTGGTGCTCCGGCATCGCGTCCTTGTCGATTCCGCCGAAGACCGTCGACAGCGTCGGCACGATGAAGACGCCCCGTTCGCCCGCCATCTCCAGCGCCTGGGCGTCCAGGCCGTAGCCGTGCTCGATGCTGGTGACCCCGCCGCGGATCGCGTTGAGGATGCCCGCGGTGCCCTGGGCGTGGGCGGCGACCGGCTTGCCGCCGTGGCGCCGGCACTCGTCCACGACCGCGCGGATCTCCTCCTCCAGCAGGCCCTCGTCCTCGGGCTGGTCGTAGGGGCTGGCCATGCCACCGGTGGCGCAGATCTTGATCAGGTCCGCGCCGGCGCGCAGCGTTCTGCGCACGGCGAGCCGCGACTCGTCCACGGTGTCGGCGAGTTCGGCCATCTCGCCACCGGTGAGGTCGGTGCCGTCGAGCAGCCGGAAGTCCGCATGGCCGCCGGTGTGACTGATGATCCGTACGGCCGTGTGCAGCCGGGGGCCGGGGATGCGGCCGGTCTCGACGGCGGTCCGGTAGCCGGTGGAGAGGCCGCCCAGGTCGCGGGCGGTGGTGATGCCCGCGTCGAGCGTCTGCCGCAGCCGGGTGGCGGTGTCGTAGGTGACCAGGACCGGGTCGAGCTCGGCACGGCGGCCGGGCGGCGAACCGTACGCGTAGGCCAGGTGGGTGTGGCAGTCGAAGAAGCCGGGGAGCACGGTACGGCCCCCGGCGTCGATGACGCGCAGCGCCGAGGCGTGCCCGCCGGCCGGCGGGGCCAGGGCGGCGGGACCGGCGTAGGTGAGGACTCCGGCCGCGTCGGCGACCACGACGGCGTTGTCCACCGGGAGGGCGCCGGTGCCGTCGACGAGGCGGGCGTTCTCGACCCGCAGTGCGGTCCTGGAGGTCTGGTACGTCGTGGCTTCGGTCATGGAGATCGCAGCACTCCTCGATATCAGGAACAGGCGAAATGGAGTGTGGAATGAACAAGAGCGCCTCGTGCCGTGGTGCAGCTTCGCGTGGGGATTCCACGGAGACACGCAGGAATACGCCGGTCCGGAAAGCGCAGGATTCCACCGCGGAAGGCCTTGACGAGCTGGACCTCCGTGTCGTGCACGCGCTCCAGGTCCATCCGCGGGCCCCGTGGACGCTGGTGGGTGACGTGCTGGCGGTCAACCCGGTGACGGCGGCCCGGCGTTGGCGGCGGCTGCGGGACGCGGGCCTGGCCTGGGTGACCGCCTATCCCCGGCTGTCCGACTACCGCATCGTGGTGACCGGCATCATCGAGGTCGACACCGAGCCCGGCCGGGCACAGGAGGTGGCCCAGGCCCTCGCCGCGGAGCACTCGGTGGCGAACGTCAAACTCACCGCGGGCGGCCGCGATCTGATGGCCACCGTGCAGGCCACGGACCTCAACGAACTCGCCCACCTCACCACCCAGCTGTTCCAGCGGACGCCGGGGGTCCGGGCGACCCGCACACACGTCTCGACCGGCGTGCCCACCGAGGGCAGTCGCTGGCGCCTGCGCGAACTGGACGACGCGCAGTGCGCCCGCCTGGAGACCGGCCGCCTCTCGGACGTCCCGCAGGATCAGCGGGCGACCACCGTGCCGGTCTGGGATCCGCTGGACGCACAGCTGCTGGAACTGCTCAGCACCGACGGCCGGATGTCGATCTGCGACCTCGCGGATGCCACCGGCGGCGGAGCCACGACGGTGCGCCGCCGGCTCCAGTCGCTGCTCGCCTCCCGGGTGAGCCTGCGCTGTGACCTGGCCAGGCCGCTGTCCGGTTGGCCGTTGTCCGCCGTGTACTTCGCGTCCGTGCCCGCCCAGTATCTGGAGGAGACCGGCCGGGTCCTGTCCGGCGTACGGGAGGTCCGGTCCTGCGCGATCACCGCCGGCCCGCACAACCTGGTGATCGACGTCTGGCTGCGCACGCTCGCCGATGTGCACACCTTCGAGGTCCACCTCGCACGGCGGCTGCCGCGGCTCCGGATCGACGACCGTTCGGTGGTCCTCAGCACGGTCAAGCACATGGGGCGGCTGCTGGACCGGGACGGCCACTGCGTGGGAGTCGTACCGCTGCGGCACCCGCAGGAGACCCAGCAGGCGCCGGAGACCGCGGTGTCCCCGTACAGCGGCTTCGGCGGCCTGGACGGCTTCGCCAGGGCGCAGGAGCAGTGATGCGCTCCCTGTACGTTCCCTCGGCCGGTGCTCAGGTGCGCTGGACCGACATCCCGGGCGAGGGCGCCCCGCATGTGTACCTGCACGGGCTGGGGTCCGCCGGCTCCGCGGACTTCCCGGGCGTCGCCACGCATCCGGGTCTGGCCGGGCGGCGGGCGATCCTCGTCGACCTGTTCGGGCACGGCTACAGCGACCGCCCGGAGGCGTTCCCGGGCACGCTGGAGGCGCATGCGGAGACCGTCGCGGCCGTCCTCGACCACTGTGCGGTCCGGGGCGCGGTGCTCGTCGGGCACTCGATGGGCGGCGCGGTGGCGATCGTACTGGCCGCCCGGCGGCCGGAGTTGTGTTCACGGGTGGTCGTGGCCGAGCCCAACCTGCTGGCCGGCGGGGGGCTCTACAGCCGCGCCGTCGCCGCCCAGCCGGAGCGGGACTTCGTCGGCCATGGCTTCCGGGCCCTGCTGGCCGGTCTGGCACCCG
Organism: Streptomyces sp. NPDC001980; assembly: GCF_040296885.1. Taxonomy (NCBI): domain Bacteria; kingdom Bacillati; phylum Actinomycetota; class Actinomycetes; order Kitasatosporales; family Streptomycetaceae; genus Streptomyces; species Streptomyces sp. NPDC001980. The sequence goes on from NZ_JBEOYD010000002.1 coordinate 181,653, forward strand.
AGTACGCGGCCCGCATGCGGACGGCGGATCCGGCGATCGTGCACCGCAGCGCCGTCGGCCTGGTGCGGGGCACGACTCCGGGAGTGGCGGAGCTGTTCCACGGCCTGCCGCAGCCGCGCGTCCTGATCGTCGGTGCCCGCAGTCGGCCGTATCCGGGCGAGGACGGGGTGCGGCGGGCCGGTATCCCGGTCGTGGAGGTGCCCGACGCCGACCATCACATGGTGACGGACGACGTCCCGGGCTTCGTGGCGGCGCTGCTGCGGGCGCTGGCGTCCGATCACCCGGCCTCGCCCGGCTTGTGACAGGCCGTCAGGTGGCCGGGGGCCTGCTCGACGAGCGCGGGCCGCTCGGCACGGCAGCGGTCGTCGGCGAGCCAGCAGCGGGAGGAGAAGGGGCAGCCGGACGGGACGTCCGTCGGTGACGGCAGTTCGCCCTTCAGCTCGATCCGCCCGCCCGTGCCGGAGCCGTCGCCCGGTTCCAGGACGGAGGACAGCAGCGCCCGGGAGTAGGGGTGCTGCGGGGCCTCGAACAGCCTCCGCGACGGGGCGAGTTCGACGATCGAGCCGAGGTACATCACGGCGACCCGGCTGCTGAGGTGGCGGACCACGCCGAGGTTGTGCGAGATGAACAGGTAGGCGATGCGGTCCTGTTGCTGGATGTCCTGGAGGAGGTTGAGGATCTGCGCCTGGATGGAGACGTCCAGGGCGGAGGTCGGCTCGTCGAGGACGATCACGGCGGGCTGCGGAGCCAGCGCACGGGCGAGGGCGAGGCGTTGGCGCTGGCCGCCGGAGAACTCGTGCGGGTAGCGGACGGCGGCCGTACGGTCCAGACCGACCTCCTCCAGCACCCGCGCGAGCCGGTCCCGCCGGTCGGCGCGCGGCACCCGCCGTGCCCGCAGCGGCTCCTCGATGCTCGCGCCCACGGGCAGCCGGGGGTTGAGCGAGCTGTTGGGGTCCTGGAACACCATCTGCACCGCACGGCGAAAGGCCTTGAGGTCGGTGCCGTCCGGCCGGTGGGTCATGTCCCGGCCCTCGAACCGCACGGCCCCCCGGGTGGGCCGGTACAGCCGGGTCGCGATCCGGCCGAGGGTGCTCTTGCCGCAGCCGGACTCGCCGACCAGGCCCACGGTCTCGCCGCGGCCCAGGGTGAGCGAGACGTCGTCCACCGCGCGGACGCCCGAACGGCCGGGCCCGTGCCCAAAGGTGTGGCCGACCCCCGCGAGTTCCAGCAGCGGCGGCCTGGTGTCGCCGTCCGTCCTCACCTCGACCGGCGTCTCATTCATCGCCGTCACCCTTCGTCGTCGTCTCTTTCTCCGGCTCGCGCCAGCAGCGCGACGTCCGCCCGGCGCCGACCTCGCGCAGCGGCTGCGGGGCGGCGCAGGCCTCCGCGACGCTCGGGCAGCGGGACGCGAAGCGGCAGCCGGGGCGGCGGCGATCGTCGTCCGTGAGCTGGCCGCGGATCGCGGTGAGCCGGTTGCCGTCGCCGTCCCGCATCCGCGGCACCGCCGCGAGCAGCGCGCGGGTGTACGGGTGCCGGGGCGCGGTCAGCACCTGGCCGGTCGTACCGGACTCGACGACCTGGCCGGCGTACATCACCTGCACCCGGTCGCACATGGCGGTGATGACACCGAGGTCGTGCGAGATGAGCAACATGCCCATGCCGTGCTCCTGTTGCAGCGACCGCAGCAGGTGCAGGATCTCGGCCTGCACGGTGACGTCCAGCGCGGTCGTCGGTTCGTCGGCCAGCAGCAGCTGGGGGTCGCCCGCCATCGCGATGGCGATGACGACGCGCTGTCGCATACCGCCGGAGAGTTCGTGCGGGAACTGCCGTGCCCTGCGCTCCGGCGAGGGGATCTCCACCGCGCGCAGCAGCTCCACGGCCCGGTCCCGGGCCTCCTGCCGGTTCGCCCGGCCGTGGATCCGCAGCACCTCGGCCACCTGGGCGCCGATCCGCATGCACGGATTGAGCGAGGTCATGGGCTCCTGGAAGACCATGGCCACCCGGTCGCCGCGCAGGCTTTCGAGAGCGCGGGGCCCGCTGCTCAGCAGGTCGGTGCCGCAGGCCTCCAGACGGTCGGCGCCGACCGAGGCGCCGGGACCGAGCAGGCCCATCGCGGCGAGGGCGACGCTGGACTTGCCGCAGCCGCTCTCGCCGATCAGGCCGACCACCTCACCGCGTTCGACGCGCAGGTCCACGCCGGAGACGACCTCCGAGCCGCCGAAGCCGATGCGCAGCCCGGAGATGTCGAGGACCCGGCCCCCGGCGCCGGCCGCGGTGGCGGCCGCCGCGGTGGTCGGCGCACCGGCCGTCACGAGGCCAGCCAGGTGCTCTTGAGTTCGAGACGGGTGGCCGTGGCGTCCGGCCGGTAGCCGCCCACCTTGTCGGTCCAGGCCTCGCCGCGTACCGCCTTGGCGTAGGGCACCATCAGGTAGCACTGGTCGGCGATGTACTGGGCGAGCTGGTGGTAGAGGGTGACCCGCTTGCCGTCGTCACTCTCCGCCGCAGCGGCCGCCATCCGGTCCCACAGGTGCTGGTCCTTGATCTTGGTGGCCGGGCTGCCCTTGGCGAACCAGAGGCTGAGGTACTGGCTGGGGTCGGCGTTGAGCACGCTCGTCATCATGATCATGTTGCTGTAGTCGCCGGACAGCACGCGCGGGACGACCGTGGCGAACGGGATCAGCTTGAGGTTGAGGGTGATGCCGACCTGGGCCAGCTGGGCCTTCATCAGCTCCATGGCGGAGATGTCGGGGCCGTAGGCCGGGTCGCTGGGCGCGACCAGTTCGAGGCTGACCTTGGTCTGGCCGGCGGCCCGGAGCAGTTCCCTGGCCTTGGCCTGGTTCTGCCCGTACACGGAGTCGGCGGAGGTCGGGGTGGTGCCGTACGGGTCCTGGGGCGGGATGACATAGCCGAGGGTCGCGGAGTCGCCGCCGCCGAGGGTCTTGATCAGTGCCTGGCGGTCGACGGCGAGGTTGAACGCCTGCCGTACCCGCTTGTCGGCGAGGGGCCCGCTCAGCGTGTTCATGTTGATCCAGACGCTGGAGACGAGCGGCCCGTTGGCCTCGGTGATGCCGGCCGTCTTCTTGAGGTCGTCCACCAGCCGCAGGTCGCGGAAGGCCATCAGCTGGACGGCGCCCGAGCGCAGGGAGGCCACCCGCGAGGTCTCGTCGGGGATGAGGCGGTAGGTGACGGAGGAGAGGTAGGGCTTGGGCTTCTGCCAGTAGCCGGTGTGGGCGGCGAGCTGGATGGAGACGCCCTTGGTCCACTTCGTGAGCTTGAAGGGCCCGGTGCCGTTCTCCGCCGTCTTGATCTGGTCCTCGGTGTGGGCCGTCGTCCAGTTCTTGCTCATGATGGCGCCGCTCCAGGGGCGGGCCAGGAAGTGGTAGAGGGACGGCTGCGGGGCGCTGAGCTTGACCTCCACGGTGGTGGCGTCCACCGCGGTGACCTTCTTGATCTTGTACTGCTGGGTGAACGGCGACTTGATGGTGGGGTCCATCAGCCGTTCCAGGCTGAAGACGACGTCGTCGGTGGTGAGTTTGCTGCCGTCGTGGAAGGTCACGCCGTCGCGGAGGGTGAAGCGGTGGGTGGTGGCGTCGACCTGCCGGTAGCTCTTGGCGAGGCCGGGCTGGACCTGGCCCTTGTCGTCCAGGCTGAGCAGACCCTCGTAGAACTGGGAGATGATCTGCTGGTCGTTGTACGCCTGCGCCACCTGCGGGTCGAAGCCCGTGGTCGGCTCGGCGTCGAGGCCGATGGTGAGGGAACCGCCGCTGACGGGCTTGCCGTTGCTCTTGCCGGCCGTCGTCGCCGTGCCGCCGCACCCGGAGAGGAGAGCCGCGGCCAGCGTGCCGCCGCCGAGCGCGAGGGTGGTTCTGCGGGTGTACCCGTGGTTCATGATCATGACCGCCTGTGCCTGAGGGTTGGGTGAGCGAGGAGAGGTGCCAGGTGGTGGGGGGAAATCGAGAAGCGGAGGGGGCGAGGATCAGGGCGTACGGCGGGTGCCGCGCGGGTCGATCCGCTCCTGGAGGCCGTCGGAGATCAGGCCGAAGGCCGCCGTGGCCACGGCGAGCGTGATCCCGGGGACGATCACGAGCAGCGGGTCGTGCGCCATGTAGCGCTGACCCTCGAAGATCATTCGGCCCCAGCTCGGTGTCGGCGGCTGGATGCCGAGGCCCAGATAGCTCAGGGACGCCTCCACCAGCACGCAGGTGGCTGCCGTGTTGGCGTACTGGACGAGCGCGGAGGACAGCACGTTCGGCAGCACATGGCGGCCGATGATCACCGGCGGGCGCACCCCGGCGATCCGGGCCGCCGAGACGAAGTCGCGTTCGCGCACGGTCAGCGCCGGAGCGCGGACGATCCGGGCGAAGTACGGTACGAAGATCAGCCCCATGCCCACGACGAGGACCGCCGTGCCCGGCGTGAACACGGAGACCAGCACCAGCGCGAGCAGCACCGAGGGGATGGACATCGCGATGTCCATCACCGCCATCAGCACCCCGTCCACCCGTCGGCCGCTGTAGCCCGCGAGGAGACCGATGGGCACGCCGATCAGCGCGGCGAGCGTGGTGGCCCCGAAGGCGACCAGCAGGGAGTGCAGCGCGGCGACGAAGGTCCTGGTGAACAGGTCGCGGCCGAGGTTGTCGGTGCCCAGCCAGTGGCTGCCGGTGGGCCCGCCGAGCAGGGCGTTGCCGACGTCCTCGGCGGAGTAGGGGCCGAAGCCGGTGACGACCAGGGAGGTCAGCACCAGACCGCCGAGCAGGCAGACACCTGTGGTGAGGGTCGGGTTCCAGCCACGGAACGGCCGTCGCCTTGCGGCCGTCGCGGTCGCGGTCGCGGTCGAGGTCGCGCCCGTGTGGGGCGGTACGGTCTCAGCCGTCACGACGTGCTCCTGTCGTCCGGATCCGGGGGTCGATGAGCGGGTAGAGCAGGTCGGTCACCAGGTTGATCACCACGTAGGAGGCGCCGAGCGCGAGGACCGCCCCCTGGACCACCGTGAAGTCGTGCTGGGTGATGGAGGTGACGATCAGCGAGCCGAGCCCGGGAAGCGCGAAGACCTGCTCGACGATGACGGTGCCGCCGACCAGCACCCCGAGCTGGAGACCGCCCGCGGTGACCACGGGCACCAGCGCGTTGCGCAGGGCGTGCCGCAGCATCAGGCGCCGGCGCCCGGCGCCCTTCGCCGCCGCGGTCCGCATGAAGTCCTGGCCCGCCACGTCGAGGACAGCGGCCCGCATGTAGCGGCAGAGCGTGGCGCCGAACGGGATGCCCAGCGCCACCGCGGGCAGCAGCAGGTCCTGGAGGTTGAGCAGCGGGTCCTGGTCGAACGGCACGAAGGAGAACAGCGGCCAGCCCGGGGTCAGTCTGCTCACCAGCAGGACCATGACCGTGCCGACGACGAACGGGGGGAAGGCGAGCCCCAGGAACGCGGTGCCGTTGACCAGCCGGTCGACCGCCCGGCCCTGGTGCATGGCGGACCAGATACCCGCCGGGATGCCCCACACGGCCGCGATCACGGCGGCGTAGACGGCGAGTTCCAGGCTCACCGGGAGCCGCTCGGCGACCTGTGCGGCGACGCTCTGCCCGTCGAGCAGGGACGTTCCGAGGTCGCCCCGGACGGCGTGCCCGAGCCAGCTGAGGTACTGCGACCACACGGACTGGTCGAGCCCCAGCTCCCGGGTGATCTGGGCGCGCAGCTCGGGAGTGGAGTTCTCGCCGGCGATCAGGGTCGCCGGATCGCCGGGGATCAGATGCGCGAGCAGGAACACGACGGCGCTCAGGCACAGGACGACGGCGAGCGCCCGGGCGATCCGGATCAGCAGATAACGCAGCACTGGTCGTCTCCCTATCCCGCGGTGGCGGATGCCGGCGAGCGAGGCGGCATCCGGTCGGTCACTGCGGTCCGGCGCCTCGCGGCCAGGCCCTGGGGGACGGACGTGGCCGCGTTCGGGTCCGTGGCCCGGCCCTCGCGCAGGACCGCGCGCAACCGCCGCCGGTCCCCGAGCAGGCCCAGGTCGGCGAGCGGGTCACCGTCCACGAGCAGCAGGTCCGCGCACATCCCCGGGGCGACGGTTCCGGTCCGGCCGCCGAGACCGAGGGCGTCGGCGGCCGCGGAGGTCGCCGCCACCAGGGCCTGCATCGGGGTCATGCCGACCTGCTCGTGCAGCAACTGCAGTTCCCGGGCGTGGGAGCCGAACCGCATGGTGTTGGAGGAGTCGCTGCCCGCGATCATCCGTACGCCCGCCTGATGAGCCCGGCGGACGGAGGCGAGCCGGCGCTCGCGCAGCCGCTCCCCCTTGTCCAGATGCTCGGCGGACAGTCCGCGCCGCTGCCCGTGCTCGGCCATGAACTCGCTGAGGGTGAGGGTCGGACAGAGGAAGGTGCCCTGCTCCAGCATCAACTCGATGAGGTCGTCGTCGAGTTCGGAGCCGTGCTCCAGGGTGTCCACCCCGGCGCACAGGGCCGCCTCGATCCCGGCCCGGCTGTGCGCATGCGCCGCCACGCGCAGGTCCAGGGCGTGCGCCTCGTCGACGATGGCGTCGATCTCGGCGTCCGTGTAGTTGCGCCACCCGGTCTTGTCGCCGATGGAGAGCGTGCCGCCGCTGGTGCAGATCTTGATCAGGTCCACGCCCATCCGGGCGTACTCCCGGACGCGTTTACGGCACTCGTCGGCGCCGTCGGCCGGAGCCCACATCCGCTTCTCGTCGAGCGTCGCCGGGCAGAACATGTCACCGTGTCCGGCGGTCATGCCGACCAGACCGGAGGCGACGACCCGGGCCCCGTCGAGGACGTGCTCGTCCATCACGTGCTTGACGGCCACCTCGGGCAGCGAACCCGCGGTGTCACGGACGGTGGTGAAACCCGACCGCAGCGCCTCCCGGGCGTTGGCGGCGGCGTGCAGGGTCTGCTCCTCGACCGAGGTCAGCATGTTCCACAGGTGCACGTCCCGCGGCCGGGCGCCCGCGTTGGACCGCAGATGCACATGGCAGTCGATGAGCCCCGGCAGCAGTGTCGTCCCCGGCAGGTCGTACACCTGGTCCTGAGGAGACGTCACCGTCCTGTCGGCCGGACCCACTTCGGTGATCACGGCGCCGTCGATCACCACGGACATGCCCGTCCGCGGGGCACTTCCCGTGCCGTCGATCAACGTCACGCCGGAAAGGACCGTTCGCTCCGCCATCCAAAGCTCCTCGGTCGGTGGCCGGAAACCGGGCGGCGCCCAGTGGCCGTCCGCGTGCCCGGCCCGGACCGTGACGGCGGTGCACCGAGTGGTGGAGGCGGTCGCGGCGGGGCCGGAATGAGTGACCGTTCCCTCGGCGCGGTGATGACCGCGACGGCCGGGGCGCACATCGCCCCGGTACCGTGCACCGACCGTGCGATCCGCACACGGTGCGGTGCGGATACCCGCGAGCTCGGCAGGTTTCGTCATGGTTTGTTCACCTCCCGGTGGGAACTGACACCGAGGAGTGTGGGCGGGGGATTGCCTGCCGGTGTTACGGCGCAGATTTCGCCGGAGTTCCGCACCGGACGCGCAGGAATCCGCCGCGCCTGGAGGCGCAGATTTCCGCCACGGCCGAGTCGCGGGGCGGACTCTCCCGCGAGGTGCCCCGAGTGGGCGGTGAGCGAGCGGTGAGCGGGCTGTCGGCCGAGCGGCCGACCAACTAGGTGCACCTCAACGAAGCGAAAGGGCGGGTCCGCGCCGAGTCGGCACCGAACCCGCCCCTTGTAGCGGCGTCTTACTTGGACTGCCTCATGATCCAGTCCCGGATACCCGGAATGGTGTACGCGATGTGCCACGTGCCCATGTGCGCGCTGGTGCCGGAGCCGGAGGTGACCGTCGTGCCGGTGAGGAAGGAGGCGTAATTGACCGGCGCCTTCTGGGCCTTGAGGTTGCGGACGTCCGCGGCGAACTGAGCCGCGGTGGACTGGCCGTCCCACACCGCGGTGGCGACCTGGGTGCCCGCGTCCTCGATGGCCGCGGTGATGGCGTTCTCGCCGGGGTAGGCCTTGTCGTCGTCCTGGGAGACGACGATCCACAGGTTCTTGTCGGCCAGCGGTGCGACCTGCTCGGCGGGCCACTGACCGGCGACGATGAACGCGGCCGCGAACAGGTCCGGGTACCTGATGTTCAGACCCAGCGACATCATCGCGCCCATCGACTGGCCGGTCGTGTAGCGGCGGTTCTCGTCGATGGAGTACTGCTCCGTCACGGCCTGGACGAGGTTGGCCGTGGCGTCGAACAGCGTCGAGGGTGCGTAGTCGTCGTCGATGACCACGGAGCCGTACTCGGGGGCGAGGACGAAACTCTCGTGCTTCGCCTGGTCCTCGGCACTGGCCCAGCACACGGCTCCCAGACCCTGGACCAGCGGCCCCTCGGTGGCCACGTTCACGACGCTCGCGTCGTGCATGAACAGTACGAGCGGATACCGCTTACGGGGGTTGTACTCCTTCGGGATGAAGAGGTTGTACTTCAGGGTCTGGCCGGTGGCGGGGTCGTCGAAGGTGAACTGCTGGAAGTCGTCCACGATGAGGTTCACGACGGCACTGGTCGTCAGGGTCGTGCCGGTGGCCGCATAGCGGGCCCCGTGCCTCGTCCTGACGGTGTCCTTCTGGACCACCGAAGCCGTCGCCGCCACGATCGTTCCGCCCGGCGTGCTGTCGCCGACCTTCGGCCCGCCGGCCCCCGGGGCACCGCCTGAGCCGCTCGACTCGCTCGGGCTGGGACTCGGAGAGCCCGTCGAGGTGCCGCCACCACCACCCTGCTGCGTCACCCACAGAGCCGCCGCGGCGTCGTCGGGCGAGAGCTCGACGACGACGAACCGGCCGTCCCTGCCCCGCTCGGCCAACGCGGCCGACCTGTTCGCGTACACCTTGGTGACGGTCCGGCCGGTGACGGCGAACGTGGACGTCGAGAGGGCGGAGCCGTCGATGTCGCGGTCGTACTCGACGGCCACGGCGATGAGCTTCTGACCGTCTCCGAACACCTTCGTGATCGCGGTCGCGCCTCGGACGTGGCCGTCCGTGGAAGCCGTTTCGTTCGGCTCGGCCGCCGCACCGAGAGCCGTTCCACCCACAACAGCTGCGGCACCGGCCGCCGCGGCTCCCGCTATGAACGTACGCCTCTCCACCAATGCAGACTCCTTTGTCGGTGACGACTGATCGCCACAATTCAACGGCCCGTGCAGACCGCCCGGACAACGTCCGCAACGCTAAGAAGTCCTGCTTGGAAAACACTGTGCGAGTTTCAGCCACACAGCTGCGGCACGCATATTTTCCACAGGCCACGCACATATCACCTGGTCATGCCGTCACGTCGTGGTATGCAAACTCATCTTTCGTGAGGTGCACTTGGTGTCCATTGCTGTGCGTCGGACCATCTGGTCCACTCCTGTCGCCGATTCGAATGGGCCGTGTATTCCATAGCGGGTGACGAGAAATACGGAACGGGTTGCGCGTCGGCGACCGCTGTCCATCACACACGTCTTCTCCGCGGAGGTCGGATCGTCAGGGTCCCCTGTGGGCCGCGTCCCCACGATGCTCGTGCCGGTGGTCGCCCTCACGAAGGACAACGTCAAGGCCACGGTGGTCGCGGACGGCGTCTACACCGTCAAGGAGATCTGCACCGCGCAGTACGAGGCGGCCTGCTCCGCCATCGGCCTGAAGTAGCGGCCCCCTCTGCACGGCGTCCGCCGGGCTGCCCGACCGGCCGACGGAATTTCGACTGTCGTGCCTGGCCGGAGGGAGCTTCCGCGACTGTACCTCTACGCGAAAGTGTTTCGTAACCAAGAAATTTCCCCTCCTTGTCCCGGCTGTGAACTCCGTGCCAGTGTCCCGGTCCAGCAGGCAGGCAGTCCGCGGTGACGGCGTGCGAAAGGGTTTCGTACCGGCCGCTCGACTGCCTGGCACATGAGTACGGCACGGCGAGAGACGAGAGGCACACCATGCGCAGAATCCCTGGACCCGGAACGAGGTGCGCGAGCACTCCGAGAACGCGGCGCGGTATCGGTGTCGCGGTCACCCTGACGGCGGCTCTGAGCCTTGCCGCGTGCGGGACCTCGGGGCCTGCCGGATCGTCCGGGGGCTCGTCGTCGAAGGGCCTGACGATGTGGGCGCTCAACGACCAGACGATCCTGAAGGATTCGGTGGACGCCTACAACAAGGACCACCCGGACGAGAAGATCACGCTGCGGCTGTTCGCCGGCGACGACTACAAGCAGAAGCTGCGCGTGGCCTTCGGCGCGAACCAGGCCCCCGACATCTTCTTCAGCTGGGGCGGCGGCGCGCTGGACGACTACGTCAAGGCCGGCAAGGTCGACACCCTCTCCGACGCCCAGGTGGACCTGCTGCGGTTCACGCCGAGCGTCCTGAAGAGCGCCACCTTCGACGGCCAGGTCTACGGCGTGCCGGCCAACGGCCTCGCCCCGGTGGTCCTCTACTACAACAAGAAGGTCTTCAAGGACGCGGGCGTAGAGGCCCCGAAGACGTACGACGACCTGCTGACGGACGTCAAGAAGCTCAAGGGCGCCGGCGTCACGCCGATATCCCTCGCGGCGAACTCCAAGTGGCCGACCCTGATGTACCTGGAGTACCTGCTGGACCGCGAGGGCGGCTCGGACGTGTTCGACGGGATCGCCTCGGGGAACGCGGCCGGCTGGAAGGACGCCTCGGTCACCGCGGCCAACACCCGCCTCCAGGAGCTCGCCAAGGCCGGCGCCTTCGGCGACAACGCCTCCTCCGTCAGCTACGACCAGGGCGCCTCCACGGCCCTGCTCTACACCGGCAAGGCCGGCATGGAGCTGATGGGCACCTGGGAGTACGCCAACCTGGTCAAGGCCGCGCCGGACTTCGTGAAGAAGGACCTCGGCTACGTGGCCTTCCCCTCCCTGTCCGGCGGCAAGGGCGACGCGAAGGACATCGTCGGCAACCCCTCCAACTTCCTGTCGCTGAACTCGAAGAGCAAGAACAAGTCCGCGGCGCTCACCTACTTCAAGAACTACGTCCTGAACGACTCCCAGGTCGACGCCTACCTGGCGGCCGGCAGCGTGCCCCCGGTCAACAAGCTGGACTCCAAGCTGGCGGCGGTGAAGTCGGCCGACGACAAGAAGTGGCTCACCTTCGTCTACGACCTGGTGCAGAACTCGCCGAACTTCCAGCTGTCCTGGGACCAGGCCCTGTCCTCCGACCAGGCCGACCCGCTGCTGACCAACGTGGACAAGTCGTTCCTGCGGCAGATCACCCCCGAGCAGTTCGGCACGAACATGAGCAAGGCGGCGCAGTAGTGACCACCGTGGTTCGTACGTCGCGGCCGGTCGCGTCCCACAGGGCGCGGCCGGGCACGGCCCGTGGTGGGCGCCGCCGCCGTTACAGCGGTCTGCTGATGGCCGCGCCCGCCCTGCTCCTGTTCGGCCTGTTCGGCCTGGTCCCGCTGGTCGGCGTGCTGGTGCTCAGCCTCGCCCGCTGGGACGGCCTCGGCTCGATCGGCTGGTCCGGCCTCGCCAACTGGAGTGGCGTCCTGACCGACGGCGCCACCTGGCAGGCGCTGTGGCTCACCCTCAAGGTGATGGTGGTCAGCTGGCTGGTCCAGACGCCGCTGGCCCTGGCGCTCGGGCTCTTCCAGGCCCCCCGTGGCCGGCTGCGGGCGCTCTTCGCCGTGCTGTGGTTCCTGCCGCTGCTGCTGTCAGCCGTGGCGATCGGTCTGACCTGGCAGGCCCTGCTCGACCCGTCCTTCGGCATCGGCGCCGCCCCCGGGCTGCACTGGCTGGCCAAGCCCCTGCTCGGCTCGCCCGACCTGGCGCTGTACACGGTGATCTTCGTGATCGCCTGGCAGTTCGTGCCGTTCCACGCGCTGCTCTACCAGGCCGGCGTGCGGCAGATCCCGGTGTCGCTCTACGAGGCCGCCGCCATCGACGGCGCCGGCCCTGTCACCCGGCTCCTGCGGATCACCCTGCCGCAGCTGAAGTACACGTTCGTCACGTCGAGCACGCTCATGCTGGTGGGCTCGCTGACCTACTTCGACCTGATCTACGTGCTGTCCGGCGGCACCGGCGGTCCGGGCACCGCCACCCGGGTGCTGCCGCTGGCCATGTACATCACGGGCTTCCAGGTCCACGACATGGGCCGGGCCAGCGCGATCGCCACACTCCTGGTGGTCTTCGGCCTCGCGCTGTCGCTGTTGACCACCCGACTGTCCGGCTTCACCCGGATGGACAGCCAGCAGGAGGGCATGTGAGCACCGTCGTCGCGACCCTGCGCCGTACCGCCACCGGCGGCGCCACCCTGGTGTGGACCGCGCTGGTCGTCGTACCCCTGTACTGGGTGATCGTGACCAGCCTCCGCGGCCAGGCCGACTTCACCACGGGCAACCCCCTGGCGCTGCCCGGCCACCCGACCCTGGACAACTACCGGACCGTCCTCGACGGCGACTTCACGACCTACCTGCTCAACAGCGTGATCGTCACCGTTGCCACGGTCGCGATCGTCATGGTCGTCGCCCTGATGGCCGCGTTCTCGATCGTCCGCTACACCAACCCCTGGTCCCGGCTGACCTTCCGCCTCTACCTCCTGGGCCTGGCGATCCCCCTGCAAGCGGTGATCATCCCGGTCTATCTGCTGATCATCCGGCTCCACATGTACGACAGCCTGCTCGCGATCGTGCTGCCGTCGGCGGCGTTCGCTCTGCCGGTCACCGTGATGATCCTGGTCAGCTTCCTGCGCGACGTGCCGCGTTCGCTGTTCGAGGCGATGGTCGTCGACGGCGCGGGCGACTGGCGCATGCTGTTCTCCCTCGCGGCACCGATGGCCCGCCCCGCCCTGGTGACGGTCGCGGTCTACGACGGCCTCCAGGTCTGGAACGGCTTCCTCTTCCCGCTGATCCTCACCCAGAGCGGCGACAAGGCCGTCCTGCCCCTGGCCCTCACGCTCTACCGCGGCCAGTTCGGCATCAACGTGCCCGCGACCATGGCCGCCGTCGTCCTCTCCACCCTTCCCATGCTGGTCGTGTTCGTCCTCGCCAGGCGCCAGCTGGTCGCCGGACTCACCGCCGGATTCTCCAAGTAGCAGACGCCTGGAGGGAATCGGCCGGGGCGACGGAGCCGCCGGCCGCCCTCGGCATGCCCTGAACAACCCCCACGAGGAGTCGTGAATGACGACCACCACGCCGGACCACGCCGATCTCTCCCCGGCGGACGACGACCGTCCCTGGTCCGACCCCGCCCGCCCGGTCGAGGAACGCGTCGAGGCACTGCTGGCGAGGCTCACCCTGGAGGAGAAGGTCGCCCAGCTCGGCAGCGCCTGGGAGGACGTCGAACCGGCCGGCCCCGAGGTCGCCCCCGGCACCAACCTGTTCGGCCGCGTCGGCGACCTCGACGAGACCGCCCGGCACGGCCTCGGCCAGCTCACCCGCCCCTACGGGACGCTGCCCCGCCCCGCCCTGGAACACGCCCGACTGCTGGCCGAACGCCAGCGGCAGATCGTCGCGCAGAGCCGCTTCGCCATCCCGGCGATGGCCCACGACGAGTGCCTCACCGGCTTCACCGCCTACGGCGCCACCATCTACCCCACCTCGCTCGGCATGGCGGCCACCTTCGACCCCGCCCTGATCCGCCGAGTCGGCGCCGCGATCGGCGCCGACATGGCCGCGGCCGGGGTCCACCAGGGCCTCGCCCCGGTCGTCGACGTCATCCGCGACTACCGCTGGGGCCGCTGCGAGGAGACGTACGGCGAAGACCCGTACCTGGCCGGCGAGATGGGCGAGGCGTACGTCCTGGGCCTGCAGAGCGCCGGCGTGTACGCCACCCTCAAGCACTTCGCCGGCTACTCGGCCTCCATGGGCGGCCGTAACCACGCCCCCGTGGGCATGGGCAGGCGCGAGCTCACCGATGTCATCCTGCCGCCCTTCGAGAGGGCCGTCGCCGCCGGCGTGGGCTCGGTGATGAACTCCTACGCCGAGATCGACGGCGAGGCCCCGGCGGCGAGCCGCCGGCTACTGACCGGCGTGCTGCGCGACCAGTGGGGCTTCGAGGGCACCGTCGTCTCCGACTACTGGTCGCTGCCGTTCCTGGTGAACGCACACCGGGTGGCCGCCGACCTGTCGGCCGCCGGAGCGCTGAGCCTGGCGGCGGGACTGGACGTCGAACTCCCGGACCAGCGCGGCTTCGGCCCGGCCCTCGTCGAGGCGGTACGACGCTCCGAGGTCACCGAGGCCGACGTCGACCGGGCCGTACGCCGGGTGCTGCGGCAGAAGGTCGCGCTCGGGCTCCTCGACCCCGACTGGAGCCCCGAGCCGCCCGCCCTGCGCGCCGGCGAACTGGACCTGGACAAGCCGGTGAACCGGCAACTCGCCCACGCCGTCGCCCAGTCGAGCGCGGTCCTGCTGTCCAACTCCGGCGGCCTGCCCCTCCCCTCAGCCGGCCGGATCGCCCTGATCGGTCCGTGCGCCGACGACGTCCGCACGATGTTCGGCTGCTACAGCTTCCCCAACCACGTCCTCGCCGACCGCGACGACCTCGGCAACGGGGTGGAGGCGCTGTCGCTGCGCACTGCGCTCGCCGCCGAACTGCCCGACGTGGACTGGGTGTTCGAGCAGGGCTGCCCGATCCGCGAGGAGGACCGGTCCGGCGTTCCGGCGGCGGTGGCGGCGAGCCGCGCGGCCGACCTGACCGTCCTGGTCGTCGGCGACAAGGCCGGCATGTTCGGTATCGGTACGTCCGGCGAGGGCTGTGACGTGGAGGATCTGCGACTGCCGGGGGTGCAGGAGGAGCTGGTCGAGGCGGTGCTTGCGACGGGCCGGCCCGTCGTGCTGGTGGTCAGCAGCGGGCGACCGTACGCCGTGGGGCGGTTCGCGGCCGACGCGGCGGCCATGGTGCAGGTCTTCCTGCCGGGGGAGGAGGGCGGTCGCGCGGTCGCCGGACTCCTCTCCGGCGCCGCGAACTTCAGCGGCAGGCTGCCGGTCCAGATCCCCAACTCGCCCGCCGGGCAGCCGTACACCTACCTCCACCCGCCCCTGGGCGACCGGCAGAGCTGGCTGTCCAACCTGGATCCGACGCCCGCGTTCCCCTTCGGCCACGGGCTGTCGTACACGACGTTCGAGATCGACGGGCTGGCGGCCGATCGTGATGTGGTGCCCACCGACGGCCGGTTCACGGTCTCGGTGCGGGTGCGCAACACCGGTGCCGTGCCCGGTGCCGAGACGGTCCAGCTGTACTTCACCGACCCGGTCGCCCAGGTCACGCGGCCGGTGCGGGCACTGCTGGCATACGCCAAGGTGCCGCTGGCACCGGGGGAGGAGACGACCGTCGGCTTCGACGTCCACACCGACCGCCTGGCCTTCACCGGCCTGGACGGTCACCGGATCGTCGAGCCGGGCGAGATCCTGCTGTACGCGGGCTCCTCCAGCCGTGCCACACCGAACGAACTGAGCGTTCAACTGGTCGGTGAGCAGCGTGACGCCACGGTCATTCGGCATCACGGAGTGCCGGTGGCGCTGACGTAGAGGTCCGCAGGACCAGCTCCGTGGCGAGTTCGATGCGCGGGGAGGCGGGCGGGCGGCCCTCGGCCACCGCCAGCAGCACCCGGGTCGCCTCCCGCCCCAGCTCCTCGAACGGCTGGCGCACCGCACTGAGCGGCGGGGATGCCATCGCCGCCACCAGGGTGTCGTCGAAGGACATCACCGCGAGGCCGTCCGGCACACGCAGTCCGTGCTGCCGGGCGGCCTCCAGCACGCCCAGCGCCTGTGCGTCGCTGGCCGCGAAGATCGCCGTCGGGGGGCGCTCGCCGCGCAGGATGTGCCGGCTCGCGCTGAGCGCCTCGTCGTAGTCGAAGTCGGTGGAGCGCACGATCGCCGGGTCGTAGTCGATCCCGGCCTCCTCCAGCGCGGCCCGGTAGCCGTGCAGCCGCGCCGAGCCGGCCAGTGAGTGGGAGCGGCCCGCGACCATGCCGATACGGGTGTGGCCGAGGCCGAGGAGATGCTGCACGGCCTCCCGGGCGCCGCTCCAGTTGGTGACACCGATGCTCGGGATGTCCGCCGACGGCGCACTCAGCGGGTCCACCAGCACCACCGGGAGATGCTGCTCGACGATCCGCCGCTGGTCCTCCTCGGAGAGCATCGAGATCACGATGACGAGTCCGGCGGCGCCGAGCGCCACGCACTCCTCCAGCCACTGCGCGATGGACCGCCGGTTCGTCGTCCCGGTCACCACGTTGACGCCCAGCTCGCCGGCGGCGTCCACGATCCCGCGCACCACCTCCAGCGTGTACGGGCCCGACAGGTCCCGGAAGACGGCGATGATCTGCTGTGACGCCGTGGTCTCCTGGTCCCACGGGCGGACGTACCCGTACCGGTCCAGCAGTTCCTCGACCCGGGTCCGGGTCTTCGCGCCCACGTCGCGGCGCCGGTGCACCACCTTGGACACCGTGCTGAGCGACACGCCCGCCTCCTGGGCGATGCTCGTCAGCACGCCGTACTGCGCGTCCAGCTGTCCCTTGTCCTGAACGGTCACTGCCCTCGTTCTCCCACTGGCCCCTGACCTGGCACTCCTGCGCAAGCCAACAGCAGCGGGTGCCGGCATACAACCCTCCGGCACCCGCTGCTGTGACTACTAGCTCCTGCTCCACTGCTGGGTGGCGGTCCCGAGGCCGGTCCACAGCTCGACCTTCGAGCCGTTCGCCGTGCCCCAGTTGGTGACGTCGATGACCAGGCCGTTGGACCGGTTGACGATGGTCTTGTCCAGGCGGAACGACCACTTCTGGCTGCTCTTGCCGTTGCAGGCCCACAGGATCAGCTGGGTGCCCGCCGTGGTGCCGTCGCCGTTCGCGGCCAGGCACTTCCCGGAGATCCGCAGCTCGCCCGCGGTGGTCTGGGTGATGGTCTGGTTGGCGTTGCCCGAGCAGTCGTAGATCTGCACCTGGACACCGGTCGCGCCGTTCGGGACGTCGAGGCAGCGACCGGAGTTCGTGCCCTTCAGCGTGAACGTCGAGTCCGTGGGGAGCGGATCCTGGACCAGCTGCCAGTCCTGTGAGCCGTCGTCGGTCGACGCGGCGACGGTGACGGAGCCGCCCGCGGTCGCGCCCGTCATGTAGAGGCTCGTGTTGAGCACCGAGCGGAGCTTGTAGTAGCCGCTGGTAGAGGAGGAGACCAGGGTCCACTGCTTGTCGGTGGCGCCGTCGTCGACCCACTGGGCCAGCTTCTGGCCGGCCGTCGCGCTGCCGGTCCAGATGGCGACCGCGCGGCCGCCGGCCTTGTTGAGCAGGGTGATGTTGGAGCCCTTGGCCGTGGTGTGCCAGCGCTGGGTGTCGTCCGAGGTGCTCACGGCGCTCGTGACCAGGTCGGGGACGTTGCCGGTGAGGTTGGCGTCCTGAGTCTTGCCGGAGGCGGGGGCGAGCGCCTGGCCGGTCAGCCGGTTGACGAGGGTGTAGTAGGCGCCGTCGGTCCGGCCCAGATCGACCTCGGCGTACTTGACCGGGCCGACGCTCGTGCCGCTCCAGGACGCCTGGAGGACCAGTACGCGTCCGGTTCCGTCGACGTACTGGAGGTTGCGGCTGTACCCGGCGGCGATCGGCGTCTGGTATTGCTTCCAGGTGCCGGTGCTCAGCCCCGACTCGTTCACCCACACGCTCCCGCTGCCGGCCGCGTTGTAGACGATCCGTCCGTCGGGCATCGGGAGGAGTACAGGACTGCCGCCCGTCGACAGGGTGCTGCCCCCTGAGGGCACCGGCAGCGAGGTGATCGCCGCGTCCGTGCCCGCGTAGAACTTGGTCGGGTCGTCCGCGATCCGGTACCGGACGTTCGTCCCGCCGCCCCAGTACTCGTACGTCATGATCCACTTGCCGTCGGTGGTGGGCGCGACGGTCGTCATGCCGGGGCGTCCGCCGCCGATCTCCGTCTTGCCGCTGCCCATGTCCACGGTCGAGCCGGGCACGTCGACCACCGGGCTGCTCCAGGCCGACGTGCTGGTGCCGTCCCACGTCCGGTGCATCAGGACCTGGCCGCCGGAGTCCGTCGCCGTGTCGTTGGCGGTGTCGAGGGTCGGGGCTCCGGTGCTCGTGTTGTAGCCCGTGTAGTCGTTCTCGTCGGAGTAGTAGGCGATCAACTGCCCGTTGTGGGCCAGCAGATGCGGCTCCCACACCGGGTCGACCTGCTTGTACGTATTGGCGGTCGAGGTGCGGCCGAGACTGCCCGCGCTACCGCCCTGCCAGCCGCCGGCGGCGATGATGTTCTGGAAACTCCAGCTCGCTCCGTCATCGGTACTGGAGTACAGGGCCAGCGCCACGTTCTTGCGGTCGCCGTCGCTGGTCGGCGTCCAGCTGGAATTCGCCGCCTTCTGCTCCTCGTAGTAGTAGTCGTCCCCCGAGACGATGCTCGCGAGAAGGAGCGTGCCCGCGCTCAGATTCCCGACGCTCTGTGGAAGAACATAGAGATACGGGTTCGTCCAGTTGCTCGTGTACTTCGCGTACGCGGAGTCGGTGGACAGATAGGCGGGCGCTTTCACATCGGCGAGCTTCGCCCAGGTCGTGCCGTCGTCGTCGCTCTTGTAGATGGGCATCGTCTGCCCCACCGGAGCGGTCTCGCTGTCCTCGAAGGTCGCCACGATGCGCCCGCTGGGCAACTGTGCCGACTTCGGGTAGAGCACGCAGGGACTCTTGTTGCAGGCAGCGGAATTCGTCGCCGTATAGAGGTTCGCGGGGCTCGGCTGGTATGCCGACGCACCCGTCGCCGCGGCGATGGTGAATGCAACACCGATGCCCGCGGCTGCTGCTGCCCCGAGCACCTTTTGCATCAGATGACGTCTCAACTCGGTTCCTTTGAGCGGTTCCTCTGGCGGGAATGGGCGGAACGGAAATGTGAGGACAGTATTGGGATGCGGCAGCGGCGTGTCACGAGCAGGTTTCCGAAAGTGTTTCGCGTACGGGTGGCGACCGGGGCTTGACGCGGCGAACCGACGGACTCGACAGGGGAGCGTCGGCGAGTGTTCTGGCGGGCTGCGACCGCGTGTCCGTGACGTATCGGCGCGGTATCGGGCTGCTGACCGAACAGCCCACTGCGCGCCGGATCCGAGCCCGAACTCCCGCCGGGAACGGACGGTCGGCGCCGGTGACACGGATCGCCGGGGTGCCGCTCCTGAAGGCTCGGGTCGTCAAGGCGTCCGACGCTGTCAGAAACTGTGAATTCAATCTGTGAGTTTCCACTGCATTCCGTGTGATGTGATCCGGTGGGCCTACGGTGTGCGTCCGACCGGCGTTGTCGACCGGGCTTGGCCAGAAGTCTCCCTGCGAAATCGAGCCGTTGATACTCGATGTGAAAGCTGAGCTTGCGTCCCGCGAATTGCTGTTTCCTGGAAGCGCTGTGATGCTTCCTCGGTGTTATGGCGCCGCTGTCGACGCACGCCGAGTCAATCGATCGAAAGCGCCGGCAGTCGGTCAGGGACCTGTCTTTTTCCTGTGGAGGACTGCAATGTCTGAGCGCAACGAGAACGAGATGGACGAAGCCGGCTTTTCCGGGGACGTGAGCCGCCGCTCGTTCGTCGCGGCGACGACCCTCGCGGTGGCGGCCACGGCCGTCCTGGGCAGCGCGACGGCGGCCGGGGCCGCCACGAACGCGGCGGCCGGGCTGAAGGTGGGCGCCGGAAAGGCAGCGTTCACGCCCAGTGCCTCGATCCTGCCCCTGGACAACTTCACCTCGGTGCACGACGACCTGTACGCGCGGGTCCTGCTGGTCGAGTCCGGCTCCCGCCGTGTCGCCCTGGCCGTGCTGGACCTCACCTCGATCAGTGCCGAGGCGATCGGGCTGATGCGCGCGGCCATCACCGCGGCCACCGGTATCGCGGCGGCGAACATCATGGTCACCGTCACGCACTGCTTCTCCGCACCGCACGTCGCGGACAGCAGCTCGTCGACGGGTGCCGCGGCGTACGTGCAGAACATCGTCACCGCCACCAAGAGCGCGGTCGCCGACGCGGTCAAGAACCTTCAGGACGCCCAGGTCGGCTACGGCCGTGGTGCGGCCGACGTCAACGTCAACCGCAACGTGCCCACCGCGGACGGCTACTGGCTGGGCGTCAACGAGCAGGGCACCTCGGACCCCGGCGTCCACGTCGCCCGGTTCAACGATCTCGACGGCACCCCGATCGCCGTCCTGACCAACTACAACGTGCAGTCCTGTGTGATGCAGGACTCCGTCATGAGCGACGGCAGCCTGCCGATCACCGCCGACCTGGCCGGCGCCGCCACCGCGCACGTGGAGAGCCAGTACCCCGGCGCCGTCGGCTTCTGGCTCGTCGGCGCCTGCGGCGACCAGTTTCCGGCCTACCGCTCGAAGCGGTACACGATCGACAAGAACGGGGCGTGGACCTACGGAGTCGACCTGCACGACGCCGGCTTCGCCCTGCTGACCGCGCAGGGCGAGCGCCTGGGCAACGAGATCGTGCGGGTGTCCCAGGCCATCACCCGGTACGAGAGCGGCAAGAACGTCACGGTCCGGCTGCTCACCGACGACGTCACCACCACCCAGATGGAGACCGACCACCCCACGGGCCCGGTGAAGACCGCCACCTACACCCCCACCGACACCGTCGAGGTGCCGGTCTGGGTCTTCCAGGTCGGCAAGGGAGTGTTCGCCGGCGTGGAGCCGGAACTGTCCACCAGCACGGCGGACGCCATCCGCAAGGCGTCCCCGTTCGCCAGCACCTTCGTCATGTCGATGTTCGAGGGCGGCGCCAAGAACATGCCCGACCGCTGGAACTACGACAACTTCACCTACGAGGCGCGTGACGGCTTCTACGTCGAGGGCACCGCCGAGAAGGTCGCCGCGCGGATCGAACGCCTCGTCAAGTCCCTGAACTGAGAGGGGAGTTACGGGTGTCCCTGGCCTGGGCCCCCGCGCCGGTGGCGGTCGTCACCAGGAGCGGGACGGGGCCGGGGCAGTCACCTCCGGGTTGCCGTAGTACGCGTCGGGGCCGTGTTTGCGGGTGTAGTGCCGTTCCAGGAGATGCCGGGGCGGCGGGGCGGTGGGGATCAGGGCAAGGGTGTGCAGGGCGATGCCGGCGACGGCTTCGCAGATGATCGCGTGTTCCAGGGACTTGCGCGCGTTCGCACCCCAGGTGAACGGGCCGTGGTTGGCGACCAGCGCGGCGGGCACCTCGGCGGCCGTCCGATCGTCCGACTTCAGCAGGTCCACGATGACGCGGCCGGTGTTGTACTCGTAGTCCGTGGCGCACTGCTCCGCGGTGAGGTCCGGAGTACACGGTATGGGGCCGTTGAAGGTGTCGGCGTGGGTGGTGCCCAGGACGGGGATGTCCCGGCGCGCCTGGGCGAAGGCGACCGCGTGGGTGGAGTGGGTGTGGGTGACTCCGCCGACGGAGGGGAACGCGAGGTACAGGCAGCGGTGGGTCTCGGTGTCGGTGGAGGGGCGCAGGTCGCCGTCGACGACCGCGCCGTCGGCCAGTCGTACGGTGACCAGGCTGTCGAGGGAGAGGTCGTCGTAGGGAACCCCCGAGGGCTTGATGACGAACACCCCCGCCTCGCGGTCGACTCCGCTGACGTTGCCCCAGGTCAGGGTGGCGAGACCGGCCTGGGGTATGGCCAGATTCGCCGCCAGCACCTCCTGGCGCAGGCCGTCCCGTACGGTGAGGGTCATCGGTGCTCCTTGTTCTTGCCGTGGTGACGGGACGGTTCGGCCCGAGGCGGGGTGTTCACAGCGGCTGGTCGAGCCGGTGGTAGGCGGCGTTCCACCGGATCTCCTTGGCGAACTGCCCGGTGGTCGTGTTCTCGTCGATGACGAGCAGCTCGACGCCGGTCATGGCGGCGAAGTCGGTGAGTGTCTCGATGTCGACGGCCGAGCTGAGCACGGTGTGGTGCGGGGCACCGGCGAGCAGCCAGCTCTCGGCGGATTCGGCGAGTGACGGGCGTGGCTTCCACACGGCCCTGGCCACCGGGAGCTGGGGCAGCGGCTGGCCGGGGGCGACCACGTCCACGGTGTTCGCGGTGAGCCGGAAGCGATCGCCCACGTCGGAGAGGCCGACGACCACGGCGGGGCCGGGGGCGGCGTCGAAGACCAGGCGGACGGGGTCCTCGCGGTCGCCGATCGACAGCGGGTGGATCTCGCAGCTGGGGCGGTCGGCCGCGATGGACGGGCAGACCTCCAGCATGTGGGCGCCGAGGATGCGCGGCTCGCCAGGCCCGAGGTGGTAGGTGTAGTCCTCCATGAAGCTGGTGCCGCCTGGCTGTCCGGAGCCCATGACCTTCATCGTGCGCAGCAGGGCGGAGGTCTTCCAGTCGCCTTCGCCGCCGAAGCCGTAGCCGTCGGCCATCAGCCGCTGGACGGCGAGGCCGGGCAGCTGGCGCAGGCCGCCGAGGTCCTCGAAGTTGGTGGTGAAGGCGGTGAACCCGCCCTCGTCCAGGAACGTGCGCAGACCGAGCTCCAGGCGCGCGGCGTACCGCAGCGCTTCGTGGCGGACGCCGTCCGGTCTCAGTATGGGGCGGACGTCGTACTCCTCGACGTAGCTCGCGGCGAGCTCGGCGGCCGCCTTCTCCTCGACGGCGTCGACGACCTTGACCAGATCGTTCACGCTGTAGGTGTTCACGGAGAACCCGAACCGCAGCTGGGCCTCGACCTTGTCGCCCTCGGTCACGGCGACATCGCGCATGTTGTCGCCGAAGCGGGCCAGCCTGAGGGTGCGCGACGCGTGGCGGCCGGCGGCGGCCCGGCACCAGGTGGCCACGCGGCGCTGGACGCGGGCGTCGCTGGCGTGGCCGGCCACGATCTTGCGGTTCACCCCGAGGCGGGACCCGATGTGCGCGAACTCGCGGTCTCCGTGGGCGGCCTGGTTGAGGTTCATGAACTCCATGTCGATGCTCGACCAGGGGAGCGACAGGTTGTACTGGGTGTGCAGGTGGAGCACGGGCCGGTCCAGGGCACTGAGACCGGCGATCCACATCTTGGCCGGCGAGAAGGTGTGCATCCAGAGGATCACACCGACGCAGGTGTCGGTGGTGGAAGCCTCCTGGCAGAGCCGGCGGATGGAGTCGGAGTCGGTGAGGACCGGCTTCCACACGATCCGCAGGGGGATCTCGGCGCTTGTGTCCAGCCGCTCCGCTATGCGCTGGGACTGGTGGGCGACCTGGTTCAGGGTCTCTTCGCCGTACAGGCCCTGGCTGCCGGTCAGGAACCAGATCTCGCCAGGGAGCCGGTATGTGGGGTCGCTCTCCATGAGGTGTCCTTTCAGAGGGGAGTGCTGGGGGCCGCGAACCGCAGTGAGCCGCGCGTTCAGGCGGAGGCTTCGGTGCGGATGCGGCGCAGCCGGTGCATGACGTCGTTGGCGCCACGGCCGAAGTGGTCGTGCAGCAGCCGGTATTCGGCGTAGAGGCGGTCGTAGGCCGCGGCCCGGTCCGGGTCGGGCAGGTACACGCCGGGACGGGCGCTGCCCATCGCGTGTGCCGCGGCCCGGATGTCGGGATACGCGCCGGCCGCGACCGCGGCGTGCATGGCCGCGCCGAGGGCGGGACCCTGCGCGGAGTCGATGACGCCGAGCGGGCGGCGGGTGACGTCGGCGTAGATCTGCATGAGCAGCGCGTTCCTGGTCAGTCCGCCGGCGATGATCAGCTCCTGCACCGGGACCCCGGACGATTCGAAGGCCTCGACGATGGTGCGGGTGCCGAAGGCGGTCGCCTCCAGCAGGGCGCGGTAGACGTCCTCCGGGCGCGTGGACAGAGTGAGACCCAGTACGACGCCGCTGAGGTCGTGGTCGACCAGAACAGACCGGTTGCCGCTGTGCCAGTCCAGGGCGATCAGGCCGTGCTCGCCCACCTTCTGCTTCGCCGCGAGTTCGGTCAGGTACTCGTGCGGGGTGCGCCCCATGCGCTCGGCCCGCTCGGCGTACTCGACGGGGAACCCCGTGCGCAGGAACCACGCGAAGATGTCACCGACCCCGCTCTGACCGGCCTCGTAACCCCACAGACCGGGCAGGATGCCGCCGTCGACGACCCCGCACATGCCCGGCACCGTGCCCTGCCGGTCGGAGCTCATCACATGGCAGGTGGACGTGCCCATGATGGCCACCATCCGGCCGGACTCGACCGCGGTGGCGGCCGGCGCCGTCACATGGGCGTCCACGTTGCCGACACAGACCGCGATGCCCTCGGGCAGCCCGGTCCATGCGGCCGCTTCCGCCGTGAGCCGTCCGGCCAGGGCGCCGAGCTGGGCGATCGGCTGGTCCAGCTTGTCGGTCACGAAGTCGGTGAACGCGGGGTTGAGGGCGGCGAGGTAGTCGGCCGAGGGGTAGGCGCCGTCCTGGAACTGGCCCTTGTACCCGGCGGTGCAGGCGTTGCGGACGTACGTCCCGCACAGCCGCCACACGATCCAGTCCGCCGCTTCGATCCAGCGGTCGGTGAGGTCGTAGATCTCCGGGTCCTCCTCCAGCAGCTGGAGGGCCTTGGCGAACTCCCACTCCGCGGAGATCCGGCCGCCGTACCGCTCCAGCCAGGGTTCCGCGCGCTCCGCGGCCAGGGCGTTGATGCGGTCGGCCTGGCCCTGCGCGGCGTGGTGGCGCCAGAGCTTGACGTAGGCGTGCGGGCGGCCGGCGAGCCCGGGCAGGTCACACAGGGGGGTGCCGTCGGCGCGTACCGGCAGCACCGTGCAGGCGGTGAAGTCCGTCCCGATGCCGATCACCTGCTCGGGCCGCGCCCCGGAACGGGCCAGAGCTTCGGGGACCGCATGGCGCAGGACGTCGACGTAGTCGCCCGGCACTTGCAGAGCCCAGTCGGGAGGCAGCGGGGTGCCGTCGGGCAGCTCCCGGTCGAGGACCGCGTGCGGGTAGGCGTACTCGGCGACCGCCAGCTCCGCGCCGTCGCTCACCCGGACCACCACAGCTCGCCCGGAGAGCGTCCCGAAGTCCACACCCACGACGAACTGATCGGCGGGTCGGCGGTCCTTGTGTTCGACGGTCACCACGATGGCGCCCTTTCATTCGATGGGCCGGTCACTGGCCGGCGGGAGGAACCCCGGGACGCGTCACCGGGCAATGGGCTGAGGGTCAGTACGGCACCAAGGGTGACTGACTGCGCAGTCATCTCCGACTGCGCAGTCATGTCTACGCAGTCATATTTCGGCCGTCAAGGGGTTTCGCGCACGTTTCTCGTCTCGCCGATCCGGCGCCCCCGGGCGCTTCCGTTACTGGTGCCGGACCCGGGGACGTCATATTACGAATATGTTCCGCACTCTTGACGGACATCTTCTGACTGCGTAGACATGGCTGCGCAGTCAGGTCGTCGGAGCAACCGGCGCGGAACGCGGCCATCGGGAGACATCATGACGCCATCAGCAGGACGGGCCGGCGTTTCCGGCGCGCCCCGGAGCGTGGATGTGGCCCGGCTGGCCGGCGTGTCGCAGAAGACGGTGTCGCGGGTCTTCAACGACGAGGCATACGTCTCCGCAGAGGTGCGCAAGCGCGTTCTCGACGCGGCCGACGAACTCGGCTACCGGCTGAACCACGCGGCCCGGGCGCTGGCCTCCGGCCGGACCCGCTCCATCGGCGTGGTGACGCTCGGGACGGCACTGTACGGACCCGCGTCACTGCTCATCGGCGTCGAGCGGGCCGCCCGGGACACCGGCTACGCGCTCCGCGTGGTGAACACCCTGGAAGGCGATCCGGGGGGCGTCGGCGGAGCCATCGACTCGCTCCTCAAACAGGGCGTGGACGGCATCGTCATCTCCGAGCCGATCGACGAGGAGGGCGACGGGGGAGCGGTCCCCACCGACGTGCGCGTACCGGTGCTGGTCCTGGGCGCGCCCGTGGCCACGACGGGCCCCGGCACCGTGGCCGCCGGCGTCGGCGCCGACCTGCTGGCACGGGCGGCCACCGAGCATCTCCTCGACCTCGGACACGAGACCGTCCACCACCTCGCGGGTCCGCAGCGCTGGTATGCCGCCCGTGACCGCCTGCGGGGATGGCGTGAGGCTCTGGAGGCACGAGGCCGCGACGAGCCGGCGGTCGTCGAGGGCGACTGGTCGGCGGCATCGGGCTACGCGGCTGGCCGGGAACTGGCCGCCGACCCCGCCGTGACCGCGGTGTTCGCCGCCAACGACGACATGGCCATCGGCCTCATGCGTGCACTGACGGAGGCCGGCCGCACCGTGCCGGACGACGTCAGCGTCGTCGGATTCGACGACATCCCGGTGGCCGCGTTCGTGACCCCGCCGCTGACCACCGTGCGTCAGCCGTTCGACGCCGTGGCCCAGGAAGGGCTGAGACTTCTCGTCCACGCCATCGAGAAGCCCGGCGAGGACCTGCCCCCGGCAAACGATCCGCCCGTCGAGCTCGTCCTTCGCGCGTCGTCCGCGCCTGCTCCGTCCCGTACGAATCCGGGCGGAGCACGGCGCTCGACCACGGCTCCCCGTCGTGGCGCGAAGGCCGCGCCGCCGAATGGAGGTCCATCCGACCGTTCCTGATCGACTTCAGCCCCGGTCGGCCCCGACCACGGATTCCGGGCCGGACCTGTAACGCACACGCAGCCGCCGCACGGCCCGCTGCCCGGTCTGCCCCTCCCCGCCATGCCGGCTCAGCCGCCCGCAGGGACTCGGGCACCGCACCATCTCCTTCTCACCGAGCGGGCCGCTGCACCGGCGCCTGCTCCGACCGCCCTCCCCTCGTGGTCCGCCATCCGCGCCGCGAGCCGGGAGCAGCCGATGACGACGTGCCCTTCCACGCACCGCACCCGAAGTCCCGGTCGTCACCTCCTCGCGTTCCCTTGCCCGGTATGCCGCCGCAGGCATGCCCTCACCTTCGCCCTACCGGCGGGAGTTCACCATGCCCAGATCCTTCGTCACGTCCTCCTCCCCGAGCCGCCGCGGATTCCTCGCCGCCGTGGGGGCGGCCACCTTCAGCGTCGCGCTGTCCGCCTGCAGCGGCGGCAACGGCAGTGGCGGCAGCGGCGGCAGCTCCGCCAAGCCGCTCTCCCAGGCCGACATCGACAAGGCGATGAAGACGCCGACCGAGCTCACCTTCTGGACCTGGGTCCCGAACATCGACAAGGAGGTCGCCCTCTTCGAGCAGAAGTACCCGGCCATCAAGGTCAAGGTCGTCAACGCCGGTCAGGGCGTGGCCCACTACACCAAGCTGCGTACGGCGATCAAGGCCGGCAAGGGCGCCCCGGACCTGGCGCAGGTGGAGTACCAGGCGATCCCCACGTTCACCATCACGGACAGCCTGCTGGACCTGAGCCCCTACGGCGCCGCCGGCCTGAAGACCAAGTTCGTGGACTGGACCTGGGCGCAGGTCAGCGGTTCCGGCGGCGAGATCTGGGCGATCCCGCAGGACACCGGCCCGCTCGGCATGCTGTACCGGCAGGACATCTTCCACAAGCACGGCATCAAGCCGCCGACGACCTGGGACGAGTTCGCCGCCGCCGCGCGCAAGCTGCACAAGGCCGACCCGGACGTCTACCTGACCAACCTCGCGGCGAACGAGGCCGCCGCCTGGCACGGCCTGCTGTGGCAGGCGGGCGCCCACCCCTACGCCCTGTCCGGCAAGAGCGACATCACCATCGACGTGAACGACGCGATCTCCAAGAAGCTCGGCACCTACTGGGGCGGTCTCGCGAAGGAAGGCGTCATCAGCACCGACCCGGACTTCACCGACGGCTGGTACGCCGGGCTCAACAAGGGCAAGTACGCCACCTGGATCACCGCCGCGTGGGGCCCGGCGTTCCTCTCCGGTTCCGCCAAGGCCACGGCGGGCAAGTGGCGGGCCGCTCCGCTGCCGCAGTGGGACGCGTCGAGCCCCGTGTCCGGGAACTGGGGCGGCTCGACCAGCGCGGTCATCCGCTCGACCAAGAATCCCGTCGCCGCCGCGCAGTTCGCCCAGTTCCTCAACAGCGACCCCGCGAGCGCGAAGATGTTCGCCACCGAGCAGTCGTTCTTCCCCGCGACCAAGGCCCTGCTCGCCGACCCGTCCTTCACGGGCGCCACGCCGACCTTCTACGGCGGCCAGAAGGTGAACCAGGTCTTCGCCGACATCAGCGAGACGGTCAGCGACGACTTCCAGTGGCCGCCGTTCCTCGACCAGGCCGCCACCGACTGGACCGAGACCGTCGGCAAGTCCCTCGCCGACAAGACCGACAGCGGTGCCGCCCTCGACGCCTGGCAGCAGCGGCTCACCACCTACGCCAAGGGCCAGGGCTTCACCGTCAAGTCCGCCTGACCGCCGACGGGTTCCGGACCGAAGGGCGCCCGTCGCCCGCGCTCCGGGACCCGCGGCCGGCCCTCCCCACATCCAGAAAGGCCCGTTGATGACCGCCATGACCGCGGCCTCCACCGAGGACCCGCGCCGAGCAGGGCCGAAGCGCCGCCGGCTCGGTGGCCTGCGCCACGGTGCGGCAGGCCCGTTGTTCATCGCACCGTTCATGGTGCTGTTCGTGCTGCTGTTCCTGACCCCGCTCGGCTACGCCGCCTATCTCAGCCTGTTCCAGGAACGGCTCATCGGCGGGACGACGTTCGTCGGGCTGGACAACTACGTGACCGCCCTGAAGGACCCGCTCCTGAGGGACGGTCTGCTGCGGGTCGCGGAGTTCTTCGCGATCCAGGTCCCCGTGATGCTGCTGCTGGCGCTGCTCTTCGCGCTCGCGCTCGACAGCGGCCTGCTGCGGCTCGCCAAGGTCATCCGGCTCGGCATCTTCGTCCCGTACGCGGTACCGAGCGTCGTCGCGACCCTCATGTGGGGCTACCTCTACGGCCCCGACTTCGGCCCCTTCGCACAACTGGGCCGCGAACTCGACGTGCCGGTCCCGCACTTCCTCAGCGACACCTGGATGCTGGGCAGCCTGGCGAACGTGGTGACCTGGGAGTTCGTCGGCTACAACATGATCATTCTCTATGCCGCGCTGCGGACCATCCCGGGTGAGCTGTACGAGGCAGCCGCCGTGGACGGCGCCGGCGCCTGGCGCATCGCATGGTCGGTCAAGCTGCCCGCGCTCCGCCCGGCGCTCCTGCTGACCCTGCTCTTCTCGGTGATCGGCAGCTTCCAGCTGTTCAACGAACCGAAACTGCTGCAGACCATCGCCCCCGACGTGATCGACAGCTCGTACACCGCGAACCTCTACGCCTACACCCTCGCCTTCACCGGACAGCAGGTGAACTACGCGGCCGCGGTCTCCTTCCTCCTTGGCCTGGTCATCGTGGTCTTCTCCTACGCCGTGCTGATCACCGCGAACCACAGGAGGACCCCGTGACGGTCGTCTCCCAGTCCTCGACCCGGGCCCCCGCGACCCCGGCCACGACCGCCTCCGGGGCCACCGCGTCCCGTCGGGCGGCCAGGGTCCCGCGCGGGCGCCGCTCCCCGGTCCGGCGCCGCAGCACCCCGCTGACGATCGTCATGCTGGCCGTACTCGCCTACTTCCTCCTGCCGCTGTTCTGGCTCGCCGTCGCCTCGACCAAGAGCACCCAGGACCTGTTCAACAGCTTCGGCCTGTGGTTCTCGCACAGCCCGCGACTGCTGGCGAACATCAGGCAGACCCTGACCTACGACGACGGCGTCTTCCTGCACTGGCTGCTCAACACGGTCCTCTACTCGGTCGGCAGCGCCCTCGGCGCCGCACTGCTGGCCACCGCGGCCGGATACGGCTTCGCCAAGTACCGGTTCCGGGGGAACAGTTCCGCCTTCAACCTGGTCCTGGGCGCCATCATGATCCCGACCACCGCACTGGCGATCCCGACCTACCTGCTCTTCGCCAAGGTGGGACTGGTCAACACCCCCTGGGCGATCGTCCTGCCCTCGCTCGTCAGCCCGTTCGGCCTCTACCTGATGCGCATCTACGCCCAGGACGCCGTACCCGACAGCCTTCTGGAAGCCGCCCGGATCGACGGCGCCGGAGAACTGCGGATCTTCGTCCGGATCGCCCTGCGGCTGCTGGCACCGGGTCTCGTGACGGTCGTCCTGTTCACGCTCGTGGCGACCTGGAACAACTACTTCCTGCCGCTGATCATGCTCAACGACCCGAAGCTGTACCCCGTCACTGTCGGGCTCTCCTCCTGGGCGGCCCAGGCCCAGAACGGCGGGGCCGGCGCCAGCAGCGACATGCTCGCGCTCGTCGTGACCGGTTCGCTGATCTCGGTCATCCCCCTCGTCGTGGCCTTCCTGATGCTCCAGCGGTACTGGCAGAGCGGCCTGGCCGCCGGCGGAGTCAAGCAGTAAGCGCCGGCGACCACACCCCTGCTCCTTCTCCCATCCCCCCTCTTGGAGGTCCCTTCATGGCGGTCCTGCCCGCCCGTGTCCTGTTCGGTGCTGCCTACTACCACGAGTACACGCCGGCCTACGGCGGCACGCAGCCCGACGACCAGCTCAAGACCGACCTCGACCTGATGGCCGACGCGCACTTCACCGTGATCCGCGTCGGAGAGTCGGTCTGGTCGACCTGGGAGCCGGAGAACGGACGGTTCGACCTCGACTGGCTGCAACCCGTGCTCGACGGCGCCCATGAACGCGGCATCTCCGTCATCCTCGGCACGCCGACCTACGCCGTGCCGCCGTGGCTGGCCCGGCAGTACCCGGAGATCACCGGCGAGCGGCGCACGGGCGAGCGGATCGGGTGGGGCGCCCGCCAGGAGGTGGACATCACCCACCCGGCGTTCCGGTTCCACGCCGAGCGGGTGATCCGGAAGATCGCCGAACGGTACTACGACCACCCCGCGGTCATCGGATGGCAGGTGGACAACGAGCCGGGGCTGCACCTGCTGCACAACCGGGGCGTGTTCGAGCGGTTCGTCGACCATCTGCGCCAGAAGTACCGGGACGTCGAGACCCTCAACCGCGAGTGGGGCCTGGTCTACTGGTCGCACCGCCTGTCCACCTGGGCCGACCTGTGGACCCCGGACGGGAACGAGCAGCCCCAATACGATGTCGCCTGGCGGGAGTTCCAGGCCCGCCAGGTCACCGAGTTCATCGGCTGGCAGGCCGACATCGTGCGCGAGTACGCCCGGCCGGAGCAGTTCGTCACCACCTGCATCTCCTACACGCGAGGCGGCGTGGAGGACGACCAGTTGTCCGACCGCCTCGACATCGCGTCCGGCAACCCGTACTACGACATGCAGGACGGCCTGCTGCTCCCCGACCCCACGCCCGACGAGCACCAGCAGATCTGGAAGACCACCGGAGTCTGGTCGATGTACCAGACCGCGGACTGGATGTTCTCCTCACGCCAGGAGCCGTTCCTGGTCACCGAGACCAACGCGAACTCCATCGGCTTCCCCTGGGACAACCGCCCCGGATTCGACGGCCAGTGGCGCCAGGCCGCCTGGGCCCATGTGGCGCGCGGCGCCCGGATGATCGAGTACTGGCAGTGGCAGACCCTGCGCTTCGGCGCCGAGACCTACTGGGGCGGCGTCCTCCCGCACAGCGGCCGCCCGGGCCGGACGTACGCCGAGATCGCCAGGCTGGGCGCGGAGTTCGAGAAGGCAGGACCGCTCGTCGCGGGGCTGGAGCCGGACGCCGACATCACGATGGTCTACTCGACGCCGAGCAAGTGGCTGATGCAGAAGTACCCGCCCCTGGCGACCGCCGACGGCGACCCGGACCCGGCCTCCTACCACCGTATCTTCGACCCGTTCTACCGAGGTGCCTTCGACGCCGGCCGTCAGGTCCGCATCGTCCACGCCCGGCAGCTCCACGACCCGGACGGCGACCGGGAGGGCCTGGCCCCCGCCGAAGCGGCCCGGCGCCACCCGGTCCTGGTCGTGCCCGCCCTGTACCTCGTCCACGACACCACCGTGGACTGGCTGGCCGCCTACGCCCACGCCGGCGGCCATCTCGTCCTCGGCCCGCGGACGGCCTACGCCGACCACGAGGCACGGGCCCGGCTGGAGCCGGCCCCCGGCGGTCTCGCCGACGCGGCGGGCGTGACGTACGACGAGTTCAGCAACCTGACCGCCGGGATCACCGTCACCGGCACCCCCGGCGGCCCGCTCGACCTCCCTCCGGACGCGACGGCCACGCACTGGGCGGACGGCCTGACCGTGCACGACGCCGAGGTACTCGCCCATTACGACCACCCCCACTTCGGCAGGTGGCCGGCGATCACCACCCGCCGCCACGGCGAGGGGCACATCACCTGCGTCGGCACCGCTCCGGGGCGCGGTCTCGCCCGGGCCCTCGCCGGCTGGCTGGCGCCCGCCGCGCGCAGCAGTTGGCAGGACCTTCCGGCGTCCGTCACCGCCACCACGGGCACGGCCTCGGACGGCCGCAGGGTGCACGTGATCCACAACTGGAGCTGGCAGCCCGCGCGGGTTACGGCTCCCGTCGAGCTGACCGATGTTCTCGACGGCACTCCCGTCCCCGCGGGCACAGCGCTTGAACTGGGCGCCTGGGACGTGAAGGTGCTCGTCGCCGCGAGTTCCGACGGAGCGAGGGTCTAGGACGAAGGCCCGTCGGTGTCACCCCGAGGACCACCCACCTCAAAGGAGAGGCTGTGCAGAGAAAGAGACTGAGAAAACTGCTGGGAGCCGCCGTCGCGGCCGCCGCACTGCTGGCGATCCCGGCGTCCGGCGGCGCCCAGGCGTACGCCCCGACGGGCGGGACCATCTACCAGCTCGGCAGTGAGGCGTGCCTCAAGGGCCGGGGGAACTGCGCGGTCTACCCGAAGTCGGCGGAACTGCCGAACGGCCGGCTGGTCGCGTCGTTCGAGAAGTCCACGGTCCCGGCCTCGGGCAGCGCCGACGGGCAGACGCTTCCCGTCTACAAGAGCGACGACGACGGTACGACCTGGCAGTCGCTGTCCGAGGTGAAGGCACCGGCCTATCTGTCCAGCGACGCCAAGTACGCCAAGTACACCAGCAACTGGACCAACCCGTACCTGTACGTCCTGCCCCAGGACGTGGGCAACCTGAAGCAGGGCACCCTGCTGCTGGCGAGCGTCGTGTCGGGCGACGACTACTACTACAAGGAGCACAAGGCGGCCGACCCGACCTGGACGCCCACCAACGACGGCGACCGCAAGGACGTGGCGATCGCGCTCTACTCCAGCACGGACAACGGGGCCACCTGGAAGATCGAGAACGTCGTCGCCACCGGCGGCTGGCAGGGCGGCAGCGCGGGCGCGGTCGGCCAGAACGTCTCCTCGGCGAACACCAACCACCAGGTGGACCCGGTCTGGGAGCCGTACCTGATGGTCTACAAGGGCAAGCTCGTCTGCTACTACTCCGACGAGAACGACTACACCGGCTTCGACGCGACCACCGGCGTCGCCACCCTCGACCCCGCCAACGACACCGCCACGGACTCACAGGGCCAGATCCTCGCGCACAGGACATGGGACGGCCAGGCGGCGCAGTGGAGCGACCCGGTCGTCGACATCGCCGGGCTGACCCAGGACATGGGAAGCGGCAAGTCGGAGATCGGCGGCGGCCGGCCCGGCATGACGAACGTGGCCCGCACCACCGACGGCAAGTGGATGATCACCTACGAGTACTGGGGCGGCGGCGCCAACACCCGCTACCAGATCGCGAGCAACCCGCTGGAGTTCTTCAAGGGGTCGGCCACCGGAACCGGCGTCAACTCCCTGCCGGTCGACACCGGTTCCCGCACCCTGGCGACCGGCGGCAGCCCGGTGCTCATCCGGCTGCCCGGCGGCCGCCTGGTCTACAACGCGGCAGGCAGCGCAAGCGTCTGGGTCAACCAGACCGGACGCAGCGACGGCACCTGGAAGGAGTACCAGACCACCTCGAAGGCCGGCTACAGCCGCAACCTCCAGTACGTCGACGACACGGGCCGCCTCGTGATCCTCAACAACCAGGGGACCTCGACGATCGCGTACGCCGAGACGGACCTCGGCAACTCGGCCAGCACCTACTACCAGCTGTTCAACCGCAAGACCGACCAGGTCATAGGCACCGGGAACAAGACCAACGACGCCAACCTCGGCAACGGTGACGTGCCCGACGTCCGGCTGGAGGACGCGGGCTCGGCGGCCAACACCGACACCCAGTTCTGGCACGTGGTGACCGAGCCGGGCGGCGGAACCACACTGCTCAACAAGTCGGGCGGCCGCGCGGCGGCGATCTGGACCGGCAACGCGACGGCCGGGCAGAAGATCGGCCAGTGGGTCGACAACAGCTCCACCGGCAGCTGGAACCTCGTCAAGACCAGCGACGGCCTCTACAAGCTCCAGGCGGTCAAGAACACGAGCCTGTACCTGACCGGAGCAACCGCAGGAGGGCAGCTCACCCTGCAGACGGCCACCACGGACGGCTCCCAGGACTGGGAACTCGTCCGGTAGCCGGTAGCCGCCGCCGACGCGAGAGGACACGCGAAAGGACAGTCGGCACGAACCTCGTCACCGGTCCTTCGGGGGATGGACGGACTCGGTGGCGAGGTTCACGTCGACCAGTCCCCACCTCAGTGCAGTCTCCACGTCGGTCGCGGCACCCGACAGGGCCAGGTACGCGGCTCGTTCGCGGCCGATGCGGGCCGGAAGGCTGACAGTGCCGCCGGCGCCGGGGATCAGTCCCATCCGGATCTCGGGAAGCTGAAAGGTCGTATCGGCGGCGGCCGTGACCGATCCCGCGAAGGCGGCCAGTTCGATGCCCGCGCCGACGCAGGGGCCGTGAACATGGGCTGTCACCTTGGGGCCGCACCGCTGGAGCAGTGCGGCGGGGCTGCGGTGAACGCGTACGCGGTGCGCTTCGGCCGGGTCGCGCGACGTGCCGAACTCCGAGAGGTCACCGCCGCTGCAGAAGGCGGGCCCGTTGCCGTACAGGTCGACGCGGGTGACCGTCGGGTCCAGCACGGCGACCTCCAGCGCCTCGCACAGGGCGTCCCGGGTGGCCGCGTCGAAGGCGTTGCGGACCCATGGGCGGTCCAGGGTGATGGTCATGCGGGCACCGTCGCGGCGCACCCGGACGGGCTCGGCGGCGGGGCGCGAGGCGCGGGGGCGGGCCGAGGCCAGCCAGGTGCGGAAGTCCCGGCCCGCCTGGAGCGTGGAGTAGGCGAGGGACTCGAGAACGAGACGGTCGGACCCGGAGAGCGCGCGGCCCATCCGGAGTACCTGCACGAGGCTCAGGCTGGCCGCCGGATGGCGGGTCACGGTGGTGTGCAGGAGCCGTGCGGTGGCGTACGGATCGGCACAACTCACCCACGGGCGCGGGGGATCGGGGGCGGCCGTGAGCAGGACGTCGAACTCCTCGCTCGTCTCCCTTGGTCGGGTCGCGACGGCGACCCGCACGTGGTCCGCCCCGGCCGGTGACGGCAGGGCGCGGTCCAGGTCGACGCAGGTGAAAGGCGACTCCACGGTCGGGAAGTGTAATCTGGCGTCTCCTGAAGGAGAAGGGCGTTTACTTCATGGAGAACAAAGTTCTCGATCAATGGGCGGCCGACGTCGAGCCCTGTCTCGGACCGCTGTTCGAGGTCGTTGACGACTTCACCCGGCTCACGGGCGTTCCGGTCGAGCTGCCCGACGTCCTGTTCCGCCGCGCCAGGTCGGCCTCGTTCGAACGGCCCGGGAAAGTGTCGGCGGGGGGCTCCTGCCACCTCATGGCCGCCGCGGACGGCTGGGTGGCGATCAACCTGGCCCGGCCGGACGACGAAGCCTCCCTCCCAGCGCTGCTCGCGCTCCTCGACGCCGTGCCCGGCACCGATCTGCGCTCCGCCGTGCTGCGGTGGTCGGCCACCCGAGCGGCCCGCGCCGCCCAGTCGCTCGGCATCCCGGCCTCGGTGCACGCGGAGGCCCTGGGCGGTCGTGGGCCGGTACGCGTGGAACGCCTCGGCGCACGCGAGTCGCGTGACCTCGACGGGCTGCGAGTCGTCGACCTGTCCGCGCTGTGGGCCGGGCCGCTCTGCGCTCGGCAGCTGGGGCTGGCCGGAGCACGGGTCGTGAACGTGGAGAGCACCGAACGCCCGGACGGGGCGCGCTTCGGGCACCCCGCCTTCTACGCCTGGCTGCACGACGGTCACGAGACCCTGGTGCTGGACTTCGCGTCCGGTGCCCTGGCCGCCGCGGTCGCCGAGGCCGACGTGGTCATCGAGGCCTCCCGGCCGCGCGCCCTGCGGCGACTGGGCGTATACGCCGAGGAGTTCCTGGCCGCCCGCCCGGGCAGGGTGTGGGTCGGCATCACCGGGTACGGGCGCGACGACGACCGTGTCGCCTTCGGCGACGACGCGGCCGTGGCCGGCGGCCTGACCGGCCTCGACGAGCACGGAGCGCCGGTGTTCCTCGGTGACGCGCTCGCCGATCCGGTCACCGGACTGTACGCCGCCCACGCGGCCGTGCGTTCCCTGGAGCGCGGCGGCGGCGAGCTGGTATGCGTGTCCATGGCCGCCTGCGCCGGCGCCCTCGCGGCGAGCCGGGCGGCGCGGTGCTGATCAGGGCGGTGGAGGTCGAGGGACGCGGCCTGGTGGACGTACGGATCGGGGACGACGGCCGGATCGCGGAGATCAGCCCCCGTCTCGCAGGGCCGGCGGACGTGCACGGGCGCGGCGGGGCGCTGCTGCCCGGACTGCACGACCATCACGTCCACCTCACCGCGCTGGCGGCGGCGACCGCCTCCGTACGGGTCGGACCCCGCGACGTACGCGGACCCGCCGGACTCGCCGAGGCGCTGCGCCGGGGTCCACCAGGCGCTTGGGTGCGGGCCGTCGGCTACCACGAGAGGGTGGCCGGAGAACTCGACCGGTGGACCCTGGACGCGATCGTGTCCGACCGGCCGGTACGGGTGCAGCACCGCAGCGGCGCCATGTGGTTCCTGAACAGCGCCGCACTGCGGTCGGCCGGCCTGGACGACGGCGCGGACCGTGACGGTCGGCTGTGGCGGTCGGACGAGCGGCTGCGCCGCCTGGTTCCGCCGGTCCGGCTGGACCTGGCCGGGCTGGGACTCCGTGCGGCACGGCGCGGCGTCACGGGATTCACCAACGCCGATCCGCGCCCGGCGCCCGGCCTCGCGCGGACCCTTGCGGTACTGCCGCAGCGGGTGGTCGTCATGGGAGTGGACGCCACGGCATCGGTCAAGATCATGCTCGACGACCGGAGCCTGCCCACCCCCACCGGCCTCGCGGCCACCGTCGCCGGAGTGCGGCCCCGCCCGGTCGCCGTGCACTGCGTCACCCGGGTGCAGTTGCTGGTGACCTTGCTCGCCCTGGAGCAGGCCGGACCGGTCGAGGGCGACCGCATCGAGCACGGGGCGGTGATCCCGGACGAGGTCCTGCCGTGGCTGCGGCGGCTCGCCGTGACCGTGGTGACGCAGCCGCACTTCCCCGTCGAGCGAGGCCGTGAGTACGCCACCGATGTCTCCCCGGACGACCGGCCCCACCTCTACCGCTGCCGCAGCCTGGCCGAGGCCGGCATCCCGCCGGCCGCCGGAACCGACGCACCGTACGGCACCCCCGACCCGTGGGCGGTGATGCGGGCGGCCGTCGCACGGGAGGACGGGGAGGCCGTCACGGCCCGCGCGGCCCTGCGGCTCTTTCTCGGTACTCCCGAACAGCCCGCCCGGCCACGGCGGTTGGCGGTCGGAAGCCCGGCCGACCTGTGCCTGCTCCACGTGCCGCTGCACGAGGCGCTGTCCGCGCTGTCCGCCGATCTCGTCCGGGCCGCCTACGTCGGCGGCCGGGCGATCACTCCTTGACGCACGTCGACTCAGACGCTGTAGCCGCCGTCCACGGCCAGGGCCTGCCCGGTGATGAACGCGGCCCGTTCCGAGGCGAGGAAACAGACCGCTTCCGCGATGTCCTGACCGTGCCCGAACCGGCGCAGGGGAATGTTGCGCCGGGTGATCGCGAGGGCTTCCGCGTCGAGTTCGCCGGTGTCGATCAGCCGGGCGGCGATGCCGTCGTCGAGCATGCCGGGAGCCACGCAGTTGACCCGGACCCCGTACCGGCCCTCCTCGGCGGCCAGGGCGCGGGCGACGGCCTCGACCGCGCCCTTGGCCCCCGAGGACAGCCCGTCGCGGACCGGGAAGCGGCGGGTGGCGACGGTCGTGACGGCGACGACGCTGCCCCTGCTCGCCCTCAGCAACGGCAGCGCCGGATGGACGAGGTTGAAGAATGCCACCGCGTCGGCCTCCAGCTGGGCACGGTAGCGGGCGGGCGTGACCCGACTCAGATGAGTCATGGGTACGTGCGGCCCGGCGGCGTATACGACTGTGTGCAGGCCACCGGACGTCTCGGCGGCCTCGGTGACGGCTCGGGCCGTCGCCGCCTCGTCGGTCAAGTCGAGCTGCACGTACCGGACTTGCCGGTCATGCGTCGTCGCGTCGTCCACAAGGGCCGCCGCGGCCTCATGATTGCCCCGGTAGGTGAACGTGACATCGCTGCCGTGTTCCGCCAGCGTCCGTACGACCGCCGCGCCGATGCCGCCGGTGCCGCCCGCGACGAACGCGGTGCCGGGCCGGCCAGCGAAGTCCTCCACGGACATGGCTCACAACCCCAGTGACTTGGCGATGATGACCTTCATGACCTCGCTCGTCCCCGCGTAGATCCGCGTGATGCGGGCGTCCGCGTACAGCCGGGCGATCGGATACTCCAGCATGTAGCCGTATCCGCCGAAGAGTTGAAGACATCGGTCCACGGCACGTGCCTGCATCTCGGTGCAGAACAGCTTGACCTTCGCCGCGTCCGCCCCGGAGAGCCGGCCGTCGACCAGGTCCAGGACGGCCCGGTCCAGGAGGGCCTGCGCCGCCTCGATCTCGGCCGAGACGGCGGCCAGTTCGAACTTGGTGTTCTGGAAGGCGGCGAGCGGCGACCCGAACACCCTGCGTTCCTTGACGTAGGCGACGGTCGTATCGAGCGCGGCCCGTGCCTGTGCCACTGAGCCGACCGCGACCGTCATCCGCTCCTGCGGGAGGTTGTGGCCCAGGTAGCCGAAGGCCGCGCCCTCCTCGCCGAGCCGGTTGGCGACCGGCACCCGTGCGTCCGCGAAGGCCAGCTCGACCGTGTCCTGCACCTTGATGCCCATCTTGTCGAGGACTCGGCCGCGCCCGAACCCGGCCATCCCCTCCTCCACGACGAGCAGCGTGAGCCCCGCCCGGCGGTCGTCCGGATCGGTCGCCGTACGCGCCACCACGATCACCAGGTCGGCCAGCAGTCCGCCGGTGATGAAGGTCTTGGCACCGTTGAGGACATAGGCGTCGCCGTCGCGCACGGCGGTCGTGCGGATGCCTGCGAGGTCGGAGCCCGTGCCCGGTTCGGTCATCGCGATCGCGGTGAGCAGTCGCCCGGACGCCAGACCGGGGAACCAGCGCTCGCACTGTTCCGCGTTCGCGTAGGCGAGGAAGTAGGGGAGTACGACGTCCAGTTGGGTGCGGACGGTGCCCAGGGTGACCAGGGCGGCGGCCGCCTCCTCCTGGAGGACGACGTTGTAGCGGTAGTCGGGCTGCCCACCCCCGCCGTACCGCTCCGGGACCGCCATGCCCAGCAGGCCCAGCGAGCCGAGCGTCGTGAAGAAGTCGCGCGGGATCCGCCCCGCCTTCTCCCACTCGCCGTAGTGCGGCACCACCTCCTTCGCGACAACCTCCCGTACCAGCGCCCGAAACGCTTCGTGGTCGTCGGTGAAGACATTCCGTCGCATGCCGACCGCCCCCGTCATTCCGCGAGTTCGACGAGGGTGGCGTTGGCCGTGCCGCCGCCCTCGCACATGGTCTGCAGGCCGTAGCGGATCCCGTGGGCGCGCATGTGGTGGATCATGCGGGTCATCAGGACCGCACCCGAAGCGCCCAGCGGATGGCCGAGGGCGATCGCGCCGCCGAGCGGGTTGAGGAGCTCCGGGTCCGCGCCGGTCTCGGCGAGCCAGGCCAGCGGGACGGGCGCGAAGGCCTCGTTCACCTCGAACACCCCGACCTCCGACAGTGCCACCCCGGCCTTCCGCAGCACCTTCTCGGTCGCCGGGATGGGCCCGGTCAGCATCAGCACCGGGTCGGAGCCGACGACCGCGCCCGCCCGGTACCGCACGAGAGGGCTCAGGCCCAGCTCACGGGCCCGCTCTGGCGTGGTGATCAGCAGCGCTGCCGCGCCGTCGGAGATCTGCGAGGCGTTCCCGGCGTGGATCACGCCGTCCTCCTGGAAGGAGGGCTTGAGCCTCGCCAGCGTCGCCACGCTGGTGCCCCGCCGGATGCCCTCGTCCGCCGCGACCCCGCTCACGGACACGATCTGCTCGTCGAAGGCCCCGCTGTCCTGCGCGGCCGCCGCCCGCTCGTGCGACAGCGCGGCGTACCCGTCGAGCCGCTCCCGCGTGAAGCCCCACTTCTGCGCGATCCGCTCCGCGGAGATGCCCTGGTTGAAGGAGAAGTCCTCGTATCGGGCGAGGACTTGGGGGCCGTACGGCATTCCCGACGCCCTCGCCGAACCCAGCGGCACCCGGCTCATGACCTCGACGCCACCCGCCACCACCACGTCCTGCTGCCCCGACATGACCGCCTGGACGGCGAAGTCCAGGGCCTGCTGGCTCGATCCGCAGGCCCGGTTGACCGTCGTCCCGGGGATGCTCTCGGGCCAGCCGGCGGCCAGCACCGCATAGCGGCCGATGTTGCTCGACTGGTCGCCGACCTGGGACACACAGCCCCAGATCACGTCGTCGACGACCGCCGGATCGACACCGGCCCGTTCGGCCAGCGCGTTCAGCACCGCCCCCGACAGGTCGGCCGGGTGGACGCCGGCCAGGCCGCCGTTCCGTCTGCCGACGGCCGTACGGACCGCCGCCGCGATCACCGCTTCCCGCGTCATGTGTCGTTCTCCGTTCGTCTCGGTACCGCCCAGCGGCCGGTGAACAGCGGTTCGCGCTTGTCGGCGAACGCGGTGAACGCCTCCCGGACGTCCGCGGTGGCGAAGTTGACCGCCTGCGCCCGCGCCTCGTTCGCCAGTGCGTCCCGCAGGGTGCGGTCGGCGCCCTCGTCGAGCAGCGCCTTGGTCTGCGCGAGCGCGACCGGCGCACCGGCCGCCAGACGTGCCGTCAGGTCGTCGACGAAGGCGTCCACCTTGTCGGCGGCCACGACCCAGGTCACCAGGTTCAGCGCCCGTGCTTCCTCGGCGTCGATCGTCTCCGCCAGCAGGGCGAGCCGCTTGGCCTGCTGGAGTCCGACGAGCTTCGGCAGCAGCCATGAGCCGCCGCAGTCGAGCGACAGGCCGCGGCGCGCGAAGATCTGCGAGAAACGTGCCTCGGGCGTGGCCACCACCAGGTCGCAGCCGAGCGCCAGGTTCCAGCCCGCGCCGACCGCCACACCCGTCACCTTGGCAATCGTGGGGAAGGGCAACGCATGGAGTAGCAGGGTCACTTCGGTGAGCGTTCGCATCCTGTGCAGCGGATGCCGGTCGGTCACCGGCCGGGCGATGTCGGCTCCGGAGCAGAACGCGCCGCCCGCTCCGGTGAGGACGAGCGCCCGTACGGTGGTGTCGTCGCCGGCTTCCCTCAGGGCCGTCGCCAGCGCCTCCCACAGCTCGGCGTCGATGGCGTTCCTGCGGTGGGGCCGGTTGAGGGTCAGCGTGCGCACTCCGCCGGCGTCGCTGGTCAGCAGCACGCTCACCGCACCGCTCCCTGCGCGCGCAGCACGTCGATCTCCCGCTCCGCGAAGCCCAGTTCGGCCAGTACGGCGTCCGTGTGCTCGCCCAGCGCGGGCACGGCGCCCATCGGCGGGTCGTACCCGGCGATGACGGGCGGTGGCAGCAGCGCGGGCACCGGACCCGATGGCGTGCCGATCTCCCGCCAGCGGTCGCGGGCGGTCAGCTGCTCGTGGGCCAGGACGTCCTTCGGCGTGTTGTAGCGGGCGTTGCCGATCCCGGCGGCGTCCGCGCGGTCCTGGACGTACGCCAGATCGTGCCGTGCGCACCAGGCACCGATCGCGGCGTCGAGCGGCACACGGTGCTCGACCCGGCCGGCGTTCGTGCGGAACCGCTCGTCGGCCGCCAGGTCCGGGCGGCCGAGCAACTCCCTTGCCAGGCGCTGCCATTCGGCGTCGTTGGTGGTACCCAGGACGACGGTCTGCCGGTCGGCGGTGAGGTAGGCGCCGTAGGGCGCGACGGCGGGCGAGCTCATGCCGAGCGGCTGCTGCTCGATGCCCGAGTGCAGGGTGTACGTCAGCGGATACCCCATCAGCTCGGCCATGGTGTCGAACATGCTGACCGCCACGGACGGCGCCGGACCGCCCCGGCCTCTGCCGTACAGGAGCGCCAGTACCGACAGCGCCGCGTACAGCCCGCTGCACACGTCCGCCACGGGCGGGCCCGGCTTCGCCGGTTCGCCGGGGCGACCCGTCACTGAACAGGCTCCCGCCTCCGCCTGGACCAGCATGTCGTAGGCGCGCTTGTGGGAGAGCGGGCCGCCGGGGCCGTACCCGTCGATCTCGACGGCGATCAGCGCGGGGTGCCGTACCTCCAGGTCGGCGGGGGACAGGCCGAGCTTCGCCGTGGTGCCGGGGGTGAGGTTGGAGACGAGCACGTCGGCGCGTTCCAGCAGCCGGTGCAGGACCGCCAGACCGGCCTCCGACTTCAGGTTCAGGGCCACCGACTCCTTGCCCCGGTTGGCCCACACGAAGTGCGCCGCCAGCCCGCCGACCACGTCGTCGTAGTGCCGGGCGAAGTCACCGCCCTTCGGGTTCTCCACCTTGACGACACGGGCGCCGAAGTCGCCGAGCGTGCGCGTGCACATGGGGGCCGAGACGGCCTGCTCCAGGGTCACGACCGTGACGCCGGTCAGCGGTCCGCCCATCTCAGTGCTCTCCGAGAAGGGCGCGCAGCTCGTCCTTGAGGACCTTCTGGCTCGCGTTGCGCGGGAGTCCGGCCACGAAGCGGACCCGGCGGGGGACCTTGAAGTTGGCCATGTGCTCCCTGGCCCAGGCGATGACTTCGCGCTCGGTCGGGTCCGCCCCGGGCCTCGGCACGACGAACGCGCAGCCGACCTCGCCGAGCCGTTCGTCCGGGACACCGACCACCGCGACCTGCGCGATCGCCTCGCAGCCGAGCAGCAGCTTCTCGATCTCGGCGGGGTAGGCGTTGAAGCCGCCGACGATGAACATCTCCTTCTTGCGGTCGACCACGGCCAGGTTGCCGTCCGCGTCGAGGCGGCCGATGTCACCGGTGTGCAGCCAGCCCCCGGGGTCGATCGTCGCGGCGGTGGCCTCCGGGTCCTCCCAGTAGCCGCGGGTGACGTTGTAACCGCGCACCAGGATCTCCCCGTCCCTGCCCGCCCCGACGTCCTGTCCGGTGTCGTCGGCGATACGGACCTCGACGTCCGGTACGGGCCGGCCGGTGGTGCGGGCCACCGTCTCCTCCGGGTCACCGACGCGTGTGCTGGTCACCAGTGCGCTCGACTCGGTCAACCCGTAGGCGCTCAGCACGATGTCGAAGGTCAGTTCCTTCTTCATGGCGCGGATCAGGGCCTCGGGGATCGTCGTGCCGCCCGTCATGGACACCCGCAGCGACGACAGGTCGTACGACGGCCGGTCGGGGTGGTCGAGGAGGTCGTGGAAGATGGTGGGCGGGCCGAGGAGGATGCTGACCCGTTCGTCGGCGATGATCCGCAGGGCCCGTCCCGCGTCGAAGACGGCCATCGGGATCACCGTCACTCCGTGCATCAGGGAGGCGAGCCAGCCCGCCTTGTAGCCGAAGCAGTGGAAGAACGGCGGGATGACCAGGAAGGTGTCGGACGCGTCGAAGGTGTACTCCGTGGACATCCAGCCGTACGCCCGCAGGGACTGCCCGTGGGTGAGCGTCACGCCCTTGGGGTGGCCGGTGGTGCCGGAGGTGAACATCACGTCGGACAGGTCGTCCGGGGCGATCCGGTCGATGGCGGCGTGCGCGGCCGAGGGCGCGGTCGCGGCTCCCGCGTCGAGGAAGTCCTGCCAGCCCAGGGTGGCGTCCGCCGGCGGCCCGAGGAGCGATACGGCGGTGGCCAGGGCGGGGAGCTCGGGATCGGCCCGCCGCAGGTCGGCGATGTAGTCGGTGCCGAGGAAGGAGGCGGCCGCGAAGAGCGCCCTGGCACCGGACTTGCGCAGGATGTACGAGATCTCCTGAGCCT
Source organism: Streptomyces sp. NPDC001980 (assembly GCF_040296885.1). NCBI lineage: Bacteria > Bacillati > Actinomycetota > Actinomycetes > Kitasatosporales > Streptomycetaceae > Streptomyces > Streptomyces sp. NPDC001980. The sequence goes on from NZ_JBEOYD010000002.1 coordinate 225,615, forward strand.
TGAAACGGGTGTTCAGGGGGACGACCACACCTCCCGCGCCCTGGATGCCGACGGCCGCGACGATCCACTCCGCGCAGTTCGGTGCGCACAGGCCCACCCGGTCCCCGGGTCCGATGCCGAGCGCGAGCGCCGCGCGCACCGCCTGGACCATCCGCTTCTCCAGCTCCCGGAAGGTCAGGCGTACCGCGCCGTCGACGAGGGCCGGGGCGTCACCGAACCGCCGTGCGGCGACCCTGATCACGTTCGGGATGCTGCGGAACTCCTGGTCGTGACGCATCGGCGGGCTCCGTTCAGGCGCGGTCGTCGGCCGGCAGGCGCAACAGCCGCTTGGCGATGATGTTGCGCTGGATCTGGGACGTCCCGCCGTAGACGGACGCGGCCCGGGAGTAGAGGTAGTCGGCGAAGACCTCGCCGTCCTGCGTGTGCAGTTCGTCCGGGAACACCAACAGGGCTGCCTCGTACAGCCGTTGCTCGGCGCGGGTCATGAGCAGCTTGTCGACGGACGACTCCGGCCCGGCGACCTGACCGGCGAGCCGCTGCGCGGTCCGGCGCCGGGCATGGGCGACCAGGACCTGGTAGTCGACGACGCACCGGCCGATCTGTGCGAGGAGCCCGTCGGGAAGGCTCTCGCTCCGCTCGTGCGCGGTGCGGCGCAGGCGGTCGACGAGCAGCCCGTACTTCGACAGATGCCCGGTGTCGAGCGCGTTGCGTTCGTACGACACCGTCGTCATCGCCAACGGCCAGCCGTCGCCCTCCGCGCCGACCCGCTCGCACTCCTCCAGGCGTACGTCGTCCAGGAACAGTTCGCAGAACTCCTCGTCGCCATTGGCCGCGCGCAGCGGACGTACGGTCACGCCGGGCCGGTCCAGGGGCAGGACGAACGCCGAGATCGAGGTGTGCGCGGGCGCGGTGCGGTCGGTGCGGGCCAGGAGCAGGCAGAGGTCGGAGTACTGGGCGTAACTCGTCCACAGTTTCTGCCCGTTGACGAGGTACCCGCCGTCGGGCTGTCGCTGCGCATAGGTGCTCATACCGGCCAGGTCCGAGCCCGCGCCCGGCTCGCTGAAGCCCTGGCACCAGACGTCGTCGCCGGAGAGCATACGCGGCAGCAGCAGGCTGCGCTGCTCCGCGTCGCCGAACTCCAGGAGGGCGTGGGCGAGATAGCCGATCCGGGGCACCCCGGGGGCGCCGCGTGCCCCCAACTCGTCGCTGACGGCGACCTGGTGCAGCGGAGTCAGGCCACGACCGCCGTACTCCTCCGGCACGTCGAGGCCGACCCAGCCGCCGGAGTGGAGGATGCGGTGCCAGCGGTGCAGGAACGCGGGGAGCGGCTCGTCCGGCCGTCGCTCGGGCAACGGGTGGTCGGCCAGCCAGGCGCGGAAGTCCCGCCGCAGCCGCTCCAGGTCCGCCGGGTCGCCGAAGTCGAGGGGGCCGTCGGTCATCGGGTCGTCTCCGGTGCGGCCAGGGCGGGCAGCAGGTCGGCGGTGGTCGCCAGCACGGTGGCGCCCACGAGAACCCTGCGGAGGTACAGATGCGCCGGGTGCTCCCAGGTCTGGGCGATGCCGCCGAACACCTGCATCCCGGCGTACACCGCCTCGACGGCCGAGGCGTTGACCTCCGCCTTGGCCGCGCGGGCCGCCGCGAGCGCCCGGTCCGGCGGCTCGTGGTCCAGGCACCAGGCGGCGTACCGCGTGGCGCTGGTGCAGGCCTCGACCAGAACGGTCGCGTCGGCGAGCAGATGCTGGACGGCCTGGAAGGAGCCGATGCGGTGGCCGTACTGCCGGCGTTCGCGCGCGTAGTCCACGCTCGACTCGACGAACGAGCGTGCCGCGCCGACGAGTTCGCTCGCGACCACCACCAGCGCGTACCCCTGCCAGCGCTGCCGGTCCTGCGCTGCGAGCCGGCCGAGGGGCTTGCCCACGGCGGAGGCCTGCCGCGTACTGCGCAGCAGGTCGGCGGTCGGTGCCGGCGAACCGAGTTCGGCGCGGGTCGCGGTCCCTTCGGCGTCGGCACACAGCGCTGCTTCGGCTCCGTCGCAGTCCCAGGCGCGGAGATCGGCCGGTTGCGGTCCGGGGAGACGAAGGTCGGGGGCGAGGGCGATGGTGAGCCGCGGGCCGTCCTCGTCCGCACCGAGGAGCCGAAGCAGCTCCGGGGCCAGCAGAACGGTGCCGAGCAGCGAGGTGGTCAGGGGCAGGCGGCCGTGCTCCTCGGCGAGCAGGGCGCACTCCTGGGCGGTGGCGACGGGCGGGGTGGTGCGGCGGAGTTCGGCGAGTCCCAGTCCGTCCAGCGCCTGCTGCGCCGCCGCACGGGACTTGGGCGTGATGTCGTCGGCCGATGCGACGGCGTGCCGGGTCGCGAAGGCGCGGACCATGTCGCGGACCAGCGTGAACTCCTCGGACTCCACGTTCAGTCCTCCTCGCGTCCGGCCGGGCGGCGGCGGGCCCGGGAGGCGAGGTCGTCGATGATGCGGATGTGGTCCGGGCTGGTCATCGTGGACCGCTCCGCGAGGAGCGCCGCCTCCATGCCGCCGCGCGAGACCTGCTCCACCACCGCGGCCAGCGCCGCCTTCGTCGCGCGCAGCGCCTCCGCGGGCTGCGCGGCGAGCCGGTGCGCCAGCGCGAGGGCCTCGGGCATCAGGTCGGCGGCCGGCACGACCCGGTTGGCGAGACCGAGTCCGACCGCCGTGGCGGCCGGGATGCGGTCCCCGGTGAACAGGTACTCCTTCACCCGGAGCAGGCTCGTCAGCAGCGGCCACAGGGTGACCCCGCCGTCGCCCGCCACCAGACCGACCGAGACGTGCGGGTCGGCGAGGTAGGCGTCCTCGGCCATCAGGACGAGGTCGCAGCCGAGGGCCAGTGAGCAACCCAGCCCCACCGCCGGGCCGTTGACGGCCGCGATGACGGGCAGCGGGAAGCGGATCATTTCCGTCTGGATGGTCCGGTCGAGCCGGATCGACCGCTCGCGCAGCTCGGGATCGTCATGGTGGCGGCGCAGATGGTCGAAGTCGCCGCCCGCGCTGAACGCCCGGCCCGCGCCGGTGAGGACGACGGCCCGCGCCTTGGTGTCGTCGGCGAGCTCGCGCCACACCTCGGACAGCCTGCGGTGGAGTTCCTCGGACACACCGTTGAGGCGTTCCGGACGGTTCAGGGTGACGATGCGGACGTCGCCGTCGGCGGTCACGGTCAGTACGGGACTCACCTCGCTCATGCCAGCGATGCTATTAAAGGTCAGGCCGTAACTGTCAATGGTGTTGCGCGAAAATGAGAATGCAATTCTCGCATGCTGTGGTCACACCCCTGACCGGTGCGGTGTGCGTCAGCTATCGGGGTCGGTCAGCTTTCGGGGTTGGTCAGCTCCACGCGCTCGCGCACGTCCACCTCCGCCGCCGCGCGCGCGAACCCGCAGACATGCCGGGCCATCCGCCGCATCGCGGCCGCCTCGTCGCCGGCCCGGATCGCGTCGGTGATCCGGGCGTGCGCCCGCGCGGTGACCTCGCGGATGTCGGCTCCCGTGAACTGCTCCAGGTTCGTCGCCGCGTGGATCGACTGGGAGAGCGCGCTCATGAACCCGATGAGCAGTTCGTTGTAGCCCGCCCGCGCCACCGCGTTGTGCCAGCGCACGTTCGCCCGCAGGAACCGCTGGGCGTCGTCACCGGCCTCCTTCAACTCCGCGTTCGCGGCGTCCAGTTCGGCCAGGTCCTGCTCGGTGTGCCGCCGCGCGGCCAGCGCGGCGCACGTCGGCTCGATCGCCTCCCGGGTCTCGTGCAGCGCCTCCAGCCGGATCTGCTGGCCGCGGATCACCAACCGCACGGTGTTCGCCAGGGACTCGCGCCCCGGCCGGTGCACGAAGGCCCCGCCACCGCGCCCCGGCCTGATCTCAACCAGCCGCTCGACCTCCAGGATCCGCAGCGCCTCGCGTACGGTGGCACGGCTCAGCCCGGTCTGCTCGACCAGCTGGCGCTCCGGGGGCAGTGCCGTGCCCTCCCTGATCTCCCCGGACAGGATCCGCTCCCGTACCTCCGCGGCCAGCACGTCCGACGCCTTCGGCACGGTCAGCGTGTCGAAGCGCGGGGTGCGGGGGGAGGGCTCGGCGCTGGGCACGGGTTCAGGCCTCTCGTCGTACATCTGTTTCGGCTGAACCATTCAACACAGGGACGTCCGGGGCTGTCATATGACCATGCCTCCGTCGACCGGCAGTACCTGACCGGTGATGAAGGAGGCCGCGTCGGAGGCGAGGAAGACGAACGCCCCCGCGACCTCCTCGGGCTCCGCCCAGCGTCCGAGCGGGATCCGGGCGAGCATCTGGGCGGCGAACTTCTCGTTCGTCCGGATGGTCTCCGTCATCGGGGTCGCGGCCAGGGGCGCGAGGGCGTTCACCAGGATGCGCCTGCGGGCCAGTTCGCGGGCCAGGGACTTGGTGAGGCCGATGATGCCGGCCTTGGCGGCGGAGTAGTTGACCTGTCCGAGGGTGCCGACGATCCCGGCCGACGAGGTGACGTTGATGATGCGGCCGCGTCCGTCGTCCGGGAGGTAGGGCAGCGCGGCCTGCGCACAGTGGAAGCTGCCGAGGACGTGGATGTCGAGGACCCGCCGGAAGGCCTCCTCCTCCAGGTTCCCGAACATGGCGGGCGCGGTGATCCCCGCGTTGTTGACGAGGATGTGCAGGGTGCCGTCGGTGAGCGCGGCCGCCCGGGACACCGCCGCGTCGGCGCTCGCGCGGTCGGTCACGTCGAGGGCGGCACTGTCCGCGGTCAGTCCGGCGGCGGAGATCTTCCCGGCGACGGCCGCCGCGGCCGCCTCGTCGACGTCGGTCACGAGCACCGCGGCCCCGGCCCGGGCGAGCGCCTCGGCGACCGCCGAGCCGATACCGCCCGCGGCACCGGTCACCAGCGCCGAGCGCCCCGTGAGGTCGAACAGATCCGTTCGGTCGGTCATCCCCAACTCCTCAGTAGCTCCTGGGCAGTCCCAGCGTGTGCGACCCCAGATAGTTCAGGACCATCTCCTGGCTGACGGGCGCGATCCGCATCAGCCGTGCCTCACGGAAGTAGCGGGCGACCGGGTACTCCTCGGAGTAGCCCATGCCGCCGTGGGTCTGGAGCGCCCGGTCGGCGGCGGTGAACCCGGCGTCCGCGCACAGGTACTTGGCGGTGTTCGCCTCGCGTGCGCACGGCCGGCCCTGGTCATAGAGCCAGGTCGCCTTGCGCAGCACCAGCTCGGCCGCGTCGAGCCGGGCGAGGGAGTCGGCGAGCGGGAACTGGATGCCCTGGTTCATGCCGATCGGCCTGCCGAACACCTCCCGCTCCTTGCCGTACCGCACCGCCTGGTCCAGGGCCACCCGGCCGATGCCGAGCGCCTCGGCGGCGATCAGCATCCGCTCGGGGTTCAGGCCGTCGAGGAGGTAGCGGAAGCCCTGGCCCTCCTCGCCTACCCGGTCCTCGACCGGGATGCGCAGCTCGTCGATGAACAGCTCGTTCGACGTGACGGCGTTGCGGCCCATCTTCGGGATCGGGCGGATGTCGACCCGCTCGCGGTCGAGGTCGGTGAGGAACAGCGTCATGCCGTCGGTCCGCTTCTCGACCTCGTCGGCCTTCGACGTGCGCGTCAGCAGCAGGATCTTCTCGGACTCCATCGCCTTGGAGATCCACACCTTGCGGCCGCTGACGACGTAGTGGTCGCCGTCCCGGCGCGCGTACGTTGTGATGCGCGTCGTGTCCAGGCCCGCGCCCGGTTCTGTCACGCCGAAACAGACGTGCAGGTCGCCGTCCGCGATCCGGGGCAGCGTGCGCCGCTTGAGCTCCTCGGAGCCGTGCACGACGACCGGGTGCATGCCGAAGATCGACATGTGGATGGCGCTGGCCGCGTTCATGCCGCCGCAGCGGGCGACCTGTTCGAGCAGCAGCGTCGCCTCGGTGATGCCGAGGCCGTGGCCGCCGTACGCCTCCGGGATGGTGATGCCCAGCCAGCCGCCGCCCGCGACGGCGTCGTAGAACTCCTCGGGGAAGGCGTGGTCGCGGTCCTTCTCCATCCAGTACCGGTCGTCGAAGTCGCGCAGGAGACCGGACACGGCCTTGCGGATCGTCTCCTGGTCCTCGGTCAGCTCAAAGTCCACGGCGGGGAACCCCTCTGCCGGCGGCTGATATGCGAAACATATCAAAGGTCAGACCAAAAGGTTCCGTCAAGGGGGCGAGGCTTCAAGGTCCGGCTCTGCCGGGGAAGTTGGGGGAGGGCGACGGAGAGATCCGGGGGCGAAAAGATGTCGCTCACGGTATGGCGGTGGGTCCCGTGGGACGGCAAAGGCCCCCGCGGGTGATCCCGCGGAGGCCCTGGACCGACCAGGTCACGCCTGGGAGCGGGCGGCCTTCGTGGCGGTGGTCGCCTTCTTCGCGGGAGCGGCCTTCTTTGCGGCGGCGGCCCGCTTCTGCGGTGTGGCCGTGGTCTTCTTCGCCGGGGCGGCCTTGCGTGCCGTCGCCGCGGTCGCCTTCGTTGCAGTCGTCTTCGTCGCGGGGGCGTCCTCGGCCGGTGCTGTCGTGGCCGGTGCCGTCGTGGTCGGTGCGGTCGCGGCCGGGCCCTGTGCCGTGCCGGGACCCCTGAGTCCGCCCAGGCAGAACGCCCACACCTCCTCGGCGGTGATGGGGGAGGGGTGGGCCCCGACCGGTGCCGCGGGGGCCTGGGCCGTGAACATCGCCGTCTGCATGATCAGGGACGCGGTGCGCCGCGGCTTCGCGGTCACGGCCTGACCGGCCGCGACGGCCTCCTCCACCAGCTCCGTGAAGTAGGCGAGCAGCGGAAGGTGGGCGGTGGCCACCTGGTCCGGGTGGGTGACCAGCAGCTGGATCGCGAAGTCGGTGAAGAGCGGGGACTGCTGGCCCTTGCGGGGCGTGGAGGAGCCGTACAGGAGGTCGACCGCGATCTTCAGCCGCTCCAGCGGGTCCCGCCCCGCGGCGGCCTTCTCCCGGATCTCGGCGGCCGAGGTGGAGAGCGCGTCCTCGAAGAGGGCGAGGAGCAGCTCGTGCTTGCCGTCGAAGTGCTGGTAGAAGCTGCGCAACGACTGCCGGGAGCGCTCCACGACCTCCTGCACGGTGAAGTCGGTGGTGCCCTTGTCGGCGATCAGCTCCTGGGCGGCGTCGAGGAACCGCTGGACGCGCTGCTCGGCGCGCAGCTTCGCGGCCCGGGTGGAGCGCTCGACGGCGCGCTGCCGCCAGGCGGGCTCGGGGGTCTCGACCGGTTCTGCGGGGACGGCACTCATGAGTAGAACGGTACTCCACGCATGTGAAAAGCAGGGGCACTCCCCCTACCGAATCGGCCTCTGTAAGAAACAAGAGCATTACTTTCGTATGGCGAGAATGCTATTCTCGCCCGATGCGGGCTCGCGCCCGGCGTGCGGCCACCGGTACGGACAGGGCGGAGGCGGGCGTGGAGTTCGAACTCGACGAGGACCAACAGCTGCTGCGGCGCACGGTGCGCGAGACGGTCGCCAAGGTCCGCGGCCGGCCCGAGGAACAGCAGTGGAGCACCTACCGGCGGCTAGGCTGGCTGGAGGCACCCCCGTTCGAACTCGCCCTCATCCTGGAGGAGTTGGGCTACGCCGCCGACCCGACCCCGTTCCTGGCCACGGCCACCTGGTTCGCCCCACTGACCGGCCGTCTCCCCGAAGGCAGCGGTACGGCGGTCTTCGACGGCACCGGGCGGTACGTCCTGGACGCCGACCGCGCCGACGAGGTCGCCCTGCTCACGCCGGACGGGGTGGTCGTCGTACCAGGAGCCGAACTGGCGGTGCGGCGGGTCCCCGTGCTCGACCCGAACCTGCACCTGGCCCATGTCGAGGCCGTCGAGGTCGGTGCCCTCGCCGAGGGCGTGCCCGACCTGGCGTTGACCGGCCTCGCCGCGACCGCGGTCGGCGCCTGCCGCCGGATCCTCGACCTGACCCTGGACCACGTGAAGCAGCGGGTGCAGTTCGGCCGCCCGCTCGGCTCCTTCCAGGCGGTCAAGCACAAGGCCGCCGACATGCACGTGGCGATCGAGCGCGCCCGAGCCCTCACCCACTTCTCCGCGCTGACCATCGCCGAGGACGACCCCCGGCGCACCCGGGCCGCCCACATGGCCAAGGCCGCGGCCGGGGAGTGCCAGCGCCTGGTCTTCCGGCACGGGCTGCAGCTCTTCGGGGCCATGGGCTTCACCTGGGAGAACGAACTCCAGTACCACCTGAAGCGGGCCCAGGCCTGCGACCTGCTCTTCGGCACCGCGTCCGCGCACAGGAAGGCTCTGCTGGCGTCATGAGACTCGCCGACGATCCCGAAGTGGCGGACTTCCGCGCCGAGTTCTCCGCCTTCCTGGACGCCAACCTCCCCGCCGAGGGCGAGGCGCGGGACCGCTCCCGCTCCAGCGCCCACGTCCCCGACTGGGCGCGCCGCTGGCAGCGCACCCTGTTCGACGCGGGGTGGCTGCTGCCCGGCCAGCCACCGGAGTACGGCGGGCGCGGTGCCACCCTGCCGCAACAGCTGGCGCATCTGGAGGAGTTGGCCCGCCGCCGGATCTACCACAGCTTCAACCCCCAGGGCCTCGGCATCATCGCCGCATCCCTGATCACCTTCGGCACCGAGGAGCAGAGGCGCCGCTGGGCCGTGCCGATCCTGCGCGCCGAGATCACCGCCGCGCTCGGGATGAGCGAGCCCGAGGCCGGCTCCGACCTGGCCTCCCTGCGCACCCGAGCGGTGCTGGACGGCGACACCTTCACCGTCAACGGCCATAAGATCTGGACCTCCGGCGCCCACGACGCCGACGTCCTGCTCACCTTCGTCCGCACGGACCCCGACGCGCCCAAGCACAAGGGCATCAGCGCCCTGTTGATCCCCACGGCCACCGAGGGCGTCGTACGGCGTCCCTTCGGGTCGATCGCCGCCGAGGACGACCTCGACTTCAACGAGGTGTTCTTCACGGACGTCCGGGTGGAACGGGAGAACCTCGTCGGGCCGCTGAACGAGGGCTGGCGGGTGGCCAACGGCTCCCTGGGGCACGAACGCACCCTGCTGTGGCTGTCGTTCGCCGAACGCCTGGAGGACCTGGTGCAGGACGCCGCCGACGTCGGCGCCGGCCAGGAGTGGTACGCCACCCTCCTCATGGACCTCCAGGCGCTGCGGCTGCTCGGCTACCGGCAACTCGGCCCGGACCGGGACCCCGCCGAGCTCTCCGTGCTCAAGCTGCTCGGCTCCGAGGCCGTCCAGTCCGCCTCCCTGCACGCCCTGGAGGCCCACGGCGCCGACGCCCTGTCGCATCCCGCCCGCACTGGGCCCTACCACCACATGAACAACGAGGCGTTCATCTCCAGCTGGTTCGAGCGGTACGCGCGCAGTTTCGCCGGCACCATCGCGGGCGGCACCAGCGAGATCCAGCGCAACATCGTCGCCGAGCGCATCCTCGGCCTGCCGCGATAGAGGACACCCGCCATGGACCAGATCCTGTACGACGCCGAGGACGGCATCGCGACGATCACCCTCAACCGCCCCGAGGCCGCCAACGCCCAGACCATGGCCCTCCTCGACGACCTCGACGCCGCCTGGACGCGCGCGGCCAGGGACGAGGCGGTGCGGGTGGTCGTGCTCAGGGCGAACGGACGGCACTTCTCCGCCGGTCACGACCTCAAGGACCGCTGGCCCGGACCCGGTGAGATCACCTTGGAGTGGATCTACGAAGCCGAGACTCGCCGCTATCTCGAATACTCGCTGAAATGGCGCAACATCCCCAAGCCCACCATCGCGGCAGTCCAGGGCAAGTGCATCGCGGCCGGGCTGATGCTGTGCTGGCCGTGCGACCTGATCGTGGCCGCCGAGAACGCGGAGTTCTCCGACCCGGTCGTCCACATGGGCATCGGCGGGGTCGAGTACCACGGCCACACCTGGGAGCTGGGGCCCCGCAAGGCCAAGGAGATCCTCTTCACCGGTCGCGCCCTGACCGCGCACGAGGCCGAACAGGTCGGCATGGTCAACAGGGTCGTCCCCCTGGCCGGACTCGGCACCGCGACGGACGAGTTGGCGCGACAGATCGCCCGGATGCCGCCCTTCGGCCTCCGCCAGGCCAAGCGCGCGGTGAACCAGACCCTCGACGTACAGGGCTTCTACGCCGCCCTCCAGTCCGTCTTCGACATCCACCAGACCGGGCACGGCAACGCCCTCAGCGTGGGCGGCCATCCGATCCTGACCCGGCTGGACGAGATGAAGGACCGCTTGAAGCAGAGCTGAGGGGGAGGGGGTCCCGGCACCCTCCCGGTCCCGGACCTCAGCCGAGGTCGGCGGTGAACAGAGGGAGGTCCACCGTCGTACGGATGCCGGGGGCGGCGGCGCACACGGCTGGCACGGCGTTGACCGCCCGGTGTGCGGTGTAACCGGGGGACACGGCGGCCAGCCGCTCCAGCGGTACCGGGAACCGCATGTCGACGTCCAGGGGTGTGTCGCCGTCGACCTTCAGGTGCCAGCCGGTGGGACGGAGGTCCCAGGCCTCGTCGAGGTCTGTGGTGCAGTACCAGGTCGCGTTGAACTCCAGCAGCGTACGTCCGGCGTGGCGACCGGAGAGCGTGATGCGCTGCGCGGCCACCGTCCCCGCCCGCAGGACTCCGGCGGCGATGGCGGTCGTGCGCACGGCGGTGGCGACCCGGCCCCGGGTCTCGACGGAGTCGAGGGGCAGGCCCAGGGCGTCGGCGACCAGCCGTAGGGACGGCCCGAAACCCGACCGGATGTGGGCCAGACGGCCTTCGTCGAACGTACCGTCCGGCGGCCCGCCGAAGCCCATCACGTCGAAGAGCAGCCCCGGTGAGTTCCGCCGGGACAGATCGGCGTACTCGTGGATGGTCAGCTTCTCAAGATGTCGCTGCACGGAGGCCAGGACGAGCGGTACCGCCTCGGTGATGAAGCCCGGGCTGCTGCCGGTGGCGTGCAGTGACGTGCCGCCCCGCTCACAGGCCGCCTCGACTGTGCTCCTCAGGGCGGGATCCAGGCCGGCGGGGTGGTGGAATCCGCCCGCCGTGGTCACCACGTTCGCGCCGGACGCCAGCAGGGCGCACAGTTCGTCGTGGTCGGTCGCCCGGGGCATGTACAGCACGCAGTCGGCACGCAGCCGGAGTATGTCGTCGGGGTCGGCGGTGGTGACGACTCCCGTCGGGCCGGTCCCGCAGAGTTCGCCGGCGTCGCGCCCGGCCTTGGCCGGACCGCTGACGAACACTCCGGCCAGCGTCATGCGCGGATGGTCCAGAACGGCACGCAGCGAGCGCGTACCGATGTTTCCGGTGGCCCACTGGACGACCCGGAGGGGCCGGTCCGGGTGCGGGGGACGCTGCGTGCTCACCCTTCCCCGGCCATGCCCGCGTCGTCCATGCCCGCATCGGGCTCCACACCGAAGGTGTTGTACGCCATGGCCTGCAGGCGGTACGCGCCGACGACGAACACGAACTCCATCAGCTGCCGCTCGTCCAGTTCCTTCGCCAGTTCCGCGTACAGCCCGTCGGAGAGCGACGAGGTCGTGTCGAGCTCGTCCACCGCCCTGTTCACCAGGGTGTTCGCGCCCTGGCGTACCTCTTCCACCTCCTCGTCCGTGACGCCGGCCTCCCGGGCCAGCAGGACGTGATGCGCCCATTCGTACCGGCAGCGGCTGCGCCAGGCGACCCGGAGGACCGTCAACTCGCGCATCCTGTCCGGAAGCGTGCCGCGGTAGACCAGTTGGGTGCTGAACGTCAGGAACGCCCTGGCCAGGCGCGGATGGTTCAGCAGCAGGCCGAGGGCGTTGGACGGCGGGACGGTGCGGCCACCCGTGAGCGGCCGCAGGGCCTCGGCGTCCCACTCCTCGTACGGTATCGGCGACACCCTCGTCACGTGTTGCGGCCCCCGTTCACGCCGATGATCTGGCCGGTGATGTAACCGGCCTCCTCGCTCACCAGGAAGGAGCAGGTCGCGGCGATGTCCTCGGGCCGGCCGACCCGGCGTACGGGGGTGCGTGCGATGTGTTCCTCGATGGTGCCGCCGAGGCGCTGGTTGCGCTCGGCCGTGCGCAGCATCGGGGTGTCGATGAAACCGGGCGGGATCGCGTTGACGGTGATGCCGCGCGGCCCCAGTTCCAGTGCGAGGGACTTGGTCAGTCCGTTCACCGCGGATTTGGCGGCGACGTAGTGCGCCATGAACGGCTGCCCGGAGTGCGCGCTGGACGAGGAGATGTTCACGATCCGGCCCCAGCGGCCTTCCCACATGTCCGGCAGCGCCGACTGCACGCAGTGGAACACCCCGTTGAGGTTGACGTCCACGACGCGCTGCCAGTCGGCGAAGGAGAGCTGGGCGAAGCGGGTGAAGCCGTCCCGGCCGGCCGCGTTGACCAGCACGGAGACCGGGCCGAGACGCTCGCGCACCGCGTCCATCGCCTTGTCGACCTGGGCCCGGTCGGTGACGTCGACGGTGAACGCGCAGTCGTCGGTGCCGGGGGTGAGGTCGAGGACGGCGACCTTCAGTCCGTCGGCGGTCAGTCGGCGGACGATGGCCTGACCGATGCCGGAGGCGCCGCCGGTGACGACCGCCGTGCGGGCCGCTTCCACCGCCCCGCTCATGCGAACGCCTCGTCGCCGACGACCGTGGTCCGGTGCAGCAGCCGCTCGGAGCTCTCGTCGTAGGGCAGCGCCCGGTGCAGGATCCCGGTGTTGTCCCACACGACCAGGTCGCCGACCTCCCAGTCGTGGGTGTAGCGGAACCGGTCCTGGGTGGTCCAGTCGAGCAGGTCGTCCAGGAGGGCGCGGCTCTCCTCGGGGTCCATGCCGACGACGTGGTCGGCGGTGGCGCCGGCGACGAGGGAGCGGCGGCCGTCCCGGCGCCGCCACACCAGGGACATCTCGTGAGCAGGCTGGGTGCGCCAGCCGGCCAGCTCCTCCGGCGTGGGGTCCGGGGTCACCAGCCGCTGCGCCGCCTCGAAGGTGTGCACCACCCGCAGACTCTCGTAGCGTTCGCGGTCCTTGACCGGCAGGTTCTCGTACGCGGCATAGGTGCTGGCGAAGTCCGTGCCGCCGCCGACCGTGGCCACGTGCCGGGCGGTGAGCGTGGTCGCCTTGACGGGCACGTCGTCGCTGGTGCCGTCGAGGTGCCAGAAGAAGGCGCCCTTGAGGTACTTGGCGCTCGCGCTCTTCGCCGGATTGATCGAGATGGGGAAGATCTCCTGGCCGCGCAGCGCGACCACCTCGCCGAGCCTGCGGCTGAACGCCAGCTGCTGCTCGTCGTCGAGGTGCAGCCCGCGCACGACGAGCACGCCCCGCCACTTGAGCGCCTCGACGCAGCGATGAACGAAGGTGTCGTCGAGCGGGTCCGTGACGCCCGTGAACTCCACGCCGAGCGACGGGCTCACGGCCTTCGAGTCGATCATGAAAACTCCCCTTTCGTTGGTGAGAACCTTATTCTCCTGGCGGTTGCGGCGTGAAGTGCAGAGCATCATATTCTCGTGTTCGAATCCTTGATTCGCCGAAAATGAGAATGTAGTTTCCACACCAACCGAGCATGGAGGCTGCGATGCGGTTGAAGAACAAGGTGGTGATCGTCACCGGGGCCGGCCAGGGCATCGGTGAGGGATACGCCCGGGCGCTGGCCGCCGAGGGCGCACGGGTCGTGGTGGCGGACCTCAACGAGGAGCAGGGCAAGCGCGTCGCCAAGGACATCGGCGACGCGCTCTTCGTCGCGGTCGACGTCGCCGACCCCGCCTCCGCCGAACAGCTCGCCGCCACCGTGATGGCCGAGTACGGCAGGATCGACCACCTCGTCAACAACGCGGCGATCTTCCACGGGATGCGCCGCGAGGGCGTCGTCACCGTCGACTACGACTACCTGGACCGGTTCCTCAAGGTGAACCTGCTCGGCGCGCTGCACGTCACCCGCGCCGTGCTGCCGCACCTGACGGAGGGCGCGGCGATCGTCAACCAGTCGTCCACCGCCGCCTGGCAGGCCACCGGCTTCTACGGGCTCGCCAAGGCCGGCATCAACCACCTCACCGTCTCGCTGGCCTCCGAACTCGGCCCGCGCGGCATCCGCGTCAACGCCATCGCGCCCGGGCCGACGGACACCGAGGCCACCCGCAGCATCATCCCAGAGGCGCACCGCACGGCCATGGTGCAGTCCTTCCCCCTCAAGCGCCTGGGGACCCCTGCGGACCAGGCGGGCGCGCTGGTGTTCCTGCTCTCCGACGACGCGGCCTGGGTCACCGGCCAGGTGCTCGCCGTGGACGGCGGATCGCTGGTGCGGCTGTGAGCGCGCCCGCCGGCAGGTCCCAGCTGATCGACGGCAAACTCCTCTCCGCCGACACCACGTTCCCCACCTACAACCCCGCCACCGGTGAGCTCCTCGGCCACGCCCCCGACGCCACGACCGCCAACGCCGAGGCGGCCGTCGCCGCCGCCCGCCGCGCGTTCGACACCACCGACTGGTCCACGGACCGGGACCTGCGGCTGAGCTGCCTGCGCCAGCTCCACCAGGCGCTCGACGAGCACCGCGAGGAACTGCGCGAACTGACCATCGCCGAGGTCGGCGCCCCGCGCCAGCTCACCCATGGACCCCAGCTCGACGAGCCCATCGGCATCGTGAACTTCTACGCCGACCTGCTGGAGACCTACGAGTTCACCGCGGACCTCGGCGAGATCGAGTCACGCGGCCAGCGCCACCACCGCTGGGTGGAGAAGGAGGCGGCCGGCGTCGTCGCCGCGATCCTGCCGTACAACTACCCCAACCAGCTCGCCCTCGCCAAGATCTCCCCCGCCCTCGCCGCGGGCTGCACCGTCGTCCTCAAGGGCGCCCCGCAGACCCCGCTCACCACCCTCGCGCTCGGTGAACTCATCGCCGAGCACACCGACATACCCCCCGGCGTCATCAACGTGCTCAGCTCCGCCCGCCCCGAGGTCGGCGAACTGCTCACCACCCATCCCGACGTCGACGTGGTCACCTTCACCGGCGCCACTACCACCGGCCGTCGGATCATGGCCGCTGCCGCGGACTCCGTGAAGCGGGTCTTCCTCGAACTCGGCGGCAAGTCAGCCATGATCATCCTGGAGGACGCCGACTTCGTGAAGGCGGGCATGTTCGCCGCGTTCACCATCTGCTCCCACTCCGGCCAGGGCTGCGCCCTCACCTCGCGCCTGCTCGTCCCGCGCGAACACCACGACCGGATCGTGCAGTTGGTCGCCGCCGGCATGGCACGCGTCACCGTCGGCGACCCGACCGACCCCAAGACCACCATGGGCCCGCTGATCAGCGAGCAGCAGCGCGACAAGGTCGACGGCATGGTACGGCGGGCCGTCGAGGCGGGCGCGACCCTCGTCCGGGGCGGCAACCGGATCGAGCCGGGCTACTTCTACGAACCCACCCTCCTGGCGAACGTCGACCCGGACAGCGAGATCGCCCAGGAGGAGGTCTTCGGCCCCGTCCTCGCCGTGATCCCCTTCGACGACGAGGAGGACGCGGTCCGGATCGCCAACAACTCCCGCTACGGCCTGTCCGGCGCCGTGCACAGCGCCGACGACGAGCGCGCCATCCGCGTCGCCCGGCGCATCCGCACCGGCACCTTCTCCATCAACGGCGGCAACTACTTCGCCCCCGACGTGCCCTTCGGCGGCTACAAGCAGTCCGGCGTCGGCCGGGAGAGCGGGCGTTCGGGATTCGAGGAGTTCCTGGAGGAGAAGTCCTTCGCACGGGTCGTCGTACCCGTGGAGCAGGCATGAAGCCGCTGGAGGGCATCCGGGTCCTGGAGGTCGCGATGTACGGCTTCGTGCCCTCGGCCGGGGCCGTGCTCGCCGACTGGGGCGCGGACGTCGTCAAGGTCGAGCACGCCGTGAACGGCGACCCGCAGCGCGGACTGCGCCAGACCGGCACCTTCCGGGTCGACGGCGACCCCAACCCCAACGTCGCGCACGCCAACCGCGGCAAGCGGTCCATCGGCCTCGACATCGCCCGGCCCGAGGGCCGCGAGGTGCTGTACGAACTGGCCAGGGACGCCGACGTGTTCCTCACCAGCTTCATGCCCGCCTCCCGGGCCCGGCTCGGCATCGACGTCGACGACATCCGTGCCGTCAACCCCCGTGTCGTGTACGCCCGGGGGAGCGCCCTCGGGCCGCGCGGCCCCGAGGCGGACAGGGGCGGCTACGACATGACCGCCTTCTGGGCCCGCGCCGGCACCGCCGCCAGCATCACCCCGCCCGGCACCGAGGGCCTGATCAGCCCGCCCGGACCGGCCTACGGCGACACCATCTCGGGCACCAACCTGGCCGGCGGCATCGCCGCCGCCCTGCTGCGCCGCGAGCGCACCGGGGAAGCGGCGGTGGTGGACGTCTCCCTGCTCGGCAGCGGCCTGTGGGCGCTGGGCCACGCCATCGGGCTCTCCCTGCACCTGGAGCGGGCCTGGGAAGGCGTACGGCCCAGCGCCCACGGCTCGCCCCGCAACCCGCTCTCCGGGCTCTACCGGACGGCCGACGACCGCTACATCTCCTTCGTCATGCTCCAGCCCGCCAGGTTCTGGCCGGGCGTCTGCCAGTGCCTGGGCCGGCCGGACCTCGCCGAGGACCCCCGGTTCGCGACCGGCGAGGCCATCGCCGAGCACACCGAGGAGGCGGTGAAGATCCTCCGGGAGATCATCGCGGGCGGCACCCTCGCCGAGTGGTCCGAGCGGTTCGCCGCCCTCGACGGACCCTGGGCCCCCGTCCAGGACACCCTCCAGGCCGCGGCCGACCCCCAGGCCCGCGCCAACGGCTACCTCGGGCGGGCCGGTGACCTCGAACTCGTCGCCAGCCCCATCCAGTTCGACGTCGAGGACACGCGCCTCGGCCCCGCACCGGAGTTCGCCGCGCAGACCGAGGAGATCCTCGCCGAGCTCGGCTACGACTGGGACCGCATCCTCGCCCTGAAGGCGAGCGGCGCGGTCACCTGACCCCTCACTACTCCCGCACCTCCCTCGGACGACGGCGTCCGAGCCCTTCGAGGAGGCACCATGCGCAGGCTGCTGATCGGCGCGGTCACCGTGACCGCGGTGCTGCTGGCCGGCTGTTCGACCAGATCCGACGACGGCACGCAGTCCGCCGCCCGGACGGCGACGCCCGCCGCGGGCGCGTCCACCGCATCGGCCGACTTCGGCACCTTGAAGAACGTCTGCGGCCCCGGCACCGCCAAGTCCTCGTCCGTCCAGGGCGTCACCGGCACGAGCATCCAGGTCGGCGTCATGTCCGACATCGGCTACACCAAGAACTCCGAGTTCCCCGACGCCGCCAAGGTGTTCACCTCCTGGTGCAACGACGCAGGCGGCATCAACGGCCGCAAGATCGTCGCCGTCACCCGGGACAGCGGGCTCACCCAGGTCCGCCAAGCGGTCCTGGCGGCCTGCAAGTCCGATTTCGCGCTGGTCGGCGGCGGCTCCGCGCTGGACGCCCTCGGGGTGCAGGACCGCCTGAAGTGCCTGCTGCCCGCCTTCCCCGCCCAGTCCAGCCAGATCGGCGCCATCGGCTCCGACCTCCAGGTCCTCTCCGGCGGCGCCGCCCCCGGCTACTTCCAGTACGCCGGCTACTACACCTGGCTGCTGAAGGACAAGTACCCCGACTCCGCGCAGCAGGTCGGCATCATCTCCGGCGACTCCCCCGTCACCAAGGTGATGTCCGCCCAGTTCAAGGAGGCCGTCGGCGGCCTCGGCGGGAAGGTCTCCTACAACGACCTCTACCCGGCGGCCGGCGTCTCCGACTGGACCCCGTACGCCCAGTCCATCAAGAACAAGGGCGTCAAGGGCCTCGTCTTCCTCGGGGACTTCGCGAGCCTCGCCAAGCTGGAGCAGGCGCTCACCGACATCGGCTACACGCCCGACTGGATCGACGCCAACAGCAACGCCTACGGTCCCGCCTTCCTGCAACTCGCCGGCCCCGCCCTGGCCAAGCAGCACAACTACGCCGAACTCTTCGCCACCGCACCGCTGGAGAGCGCCGCCGACAACCCGGCCACCCAGCAGGTTCTCGACCTCTTCAAGAAGTACGCGCCGGGCAAGCAGGTCACCTACCCGGTGCTGCGTGCCTTCTCCGCCTGGCTGCTGTTCGCCGCCTCCGCCCGGGACTGCGCCGAGCTGACCCGCACCTGCGTGTACGACAACGCGGTCAAGCAGACCGCCTGGACCGGCGGCGGACTCCAGGCACCGGCCGACCTGAGCAGGTCGGACCTCCCCTCCAAGTGCTACACGATCGTCGAGGCCACCGCGAAGGGCTGGCAGCTCGCGGACTTCAAGCCCACCACCGGTACCTACCGCTGCGACGCCCCCACCTACAAGTACAAGGCCGACTACGGCAAGCCGGCCACCCTCGCGAGCGTCGGCAAGTCGATGGCCGACCTGACATGAAACCGGAGGTGGGACACATGAAGGTACGCGTCGACCCCGAGCGCTGCCAGGGCCACACCTTGTGCGCCATGCGGGCGCCGAAGGTCTTCGAACTGAGCGAGATCGACGGGCATTCCTCACCGGTCACCGAGGACGTCCCCGCCGACCAGGAGGACGCGGTGGTCGAGGCCGTCCGCTCCTGCCCCGAACGCGCCATCAGCGTGTTCTGAGCCGCACCCGGCGGACCGAGAGGAACCGACTCCATGACGACCGCACCGGACGACACGGGCGACGAGGCCCGCAAACAGCCCCGGGTCCACTTCGACCGGCACGCCCCCGAGTACCGGCGGCACTTCGAGGAGAAGACCCAGGAGTTCCACACCGGCTGCCCGCTGGCCTGGTCCGACACCTACGGCGGCCACTGGGTGGCCGCCGGCAACCGCGAGCTGCTCGCCTTCGCCCGGGCCGGCGAGAAGCTCTCCAACGACCACGACGTGCACGGCGAGCGTCGCGGCTACCAGGGCATCAGCATCCCGGCGCCACCGCGCGGCAGGGGCCTGCGCGGCGGCTTCCTGGAGATGGACCCGCCCGAGCAGCGCGCCTACCGCAACGCCCTCAACCCCTATCTCTCCCCGGCGGCGATCAAACGCTGGATCCCGTTCATCGACGAGGTGACCCGCGCCTGCCTCGACGAACGGATCGAGAGCGGCCGTATCGACTTCGTCGACGACCTCGCCAACATCGTCCCCGCCGTCTTCACCCTCGCCATGATGGGCATCCCGCTGAAGAAGTGGGAGCTGTACAACGAACCCGCCCACGCCGGCGTCTACACCCCGCCCAACTCACCGGAGATGGCCAGGGTGGTGCAGGCCCACATGGCGATGATCAAGGACATCGCCGCCACGCTCCAGGAGGTCCGGGCGACCCCGCGCCCCGGCCTCGCCGACGCCCTCGCCCGCATGGAGATCGACGGCAAGGCCCCGGCGGAGAGTGACCTGGTCGGTGCCCTCGCCCTGCTCATCGGCGGCGGCTTCGACACCACCACCGCGCTGACCGCGCACGCCCTGGAGTGGCTCTCCGAGCACCCGGCGGAACGGGAGCGCCTCAGCCGTGAGCGCGACACCCTCCTCGACACGGCGACCGAGGAGTTCCTGCGCTACTTCACGCCGGCGCCCGGGGACGGCCGTACGGTCGCCGAGGACTGCGAGATCTCGGGCAAGCAGTTCAAAGAGGGCGACCGGCTGTGGCTGTCCTGGGCGATGGCCAACCGGGACCCGGCGGTCTTCGCCGACCCCGACAGCGTCGACCTGGCCCGCGGCGGCAACCGGCACACCGCCTTCGGACTCGGCATCCACCGCTGCATCGGCTCCAACGTGGCCCGTGCGGTCTTCAAACGGATGCTGCTCCATGTCCTCGACCGCGTGCCGGACTTCGTCTGCGATCCCGAGGGCACGGTCCACTACGAGACCATCGGCGTCATCCAGGGCATGCGCCGTCTCCCGGCGACCTTCACCCCCGGCCGGCGGCTCGGCCCCGGCCTCGCGGAGACCCTGGAGACCCTCCAACGCGCCTGCGACGAGCAGGGGTTGGCGGAGCCGGTGACGGTACGCAAGGCGGAGGCGAAACTCCGTTGAGCACGCCCGACGAGGAGTCCGGGGCCGTCCGCCCCCGGCCCGTGACCGTCCCGGAGACCGAGTTCTTCTGGACGTCCGGCCGCGACGGACGGCTCCGTTTCCGCTCGTGCGGCTCCTGTTCGTCCCTGATCCACCCGCCGCAGCCGGTCTGCCGGTACTGCCGGGGCCGCACCGGCGACCTCCGCGAGGTGTCGGGCCGCGCCACGCTCATCGGCTTCACGGTCAACCACCGTTTCCCGTTCCCCGGCCTGCCTACCCCGTTCGTCGTCGCCCAGGTGGCGATCGAGGAGGACCCGAGGGTCCGGCTGACCACCAACGTCGTCGGCTGCACACCGGAGGAACTGCGGCTCGGCATGCGCATGGAGGTCGTGTTCGACCAGGTCGACGACGTCTGGCTGCCGCTGTTCCGGCCGTGCGCCGAGCAACCCCCGCCCGCACCGCTGCCCACCGACGAACCCGCACCCGAACGCGTGCGGGAACACGTCCGTAGGGCACCGGACTCCCGCAGATTCGAGGAGCGCGTGGTCATCAGCGGCGCCGGTGCCTCCCGGATCGGCCGCCGCCTCATGGCCCCGCCCCTCGAACTCACCGTGGACGCCTGCGAGAAGGCCGTCGCCGACGCCGGACTCACCTTCGACGACATCGACGGCCTCTCCACCTACCCGGGTGGCGGTGCCTACGGCGGCTTCGCCGAGGGCGGGATCACCGCACTGGAGTCGGCGCTCGGCATCCGCCCGGTCTGGCACAACGGCGCGGGGGAGACCTTCGGCCCCGGCGGCTCGCTGATCGCCGCGATGCTGGCCGTCGCGGGCGGCCTGGCCCGGCACGTGCTGTGCTTCCGTACGGTCTGGGAGTCGACGTACGCCGAACTGCTGAAGCAGGGCAGGATCCGTGCGGCCCAACCGGCAGGCCCGGAAGGGTGGTTCAAGCCCTTCGGCGCCGTCTCCCCGGCGACGATGCTCGCGATGAACGCCCAGCGGCACATGCACCGCTACGGCACCACCCGCGAAACCCTCGGCTGGATCGCCCTCAACCAGCGTGCGAACGCCGCCCGCCACCCGGACGCGATCTACCGCGACCCGCTCACCATGGACGACTACCTCTCCGCACGCACCGTCACCACCCCCTTCGGCCTGTACGACTGCGACGTCCCCTGCGACGCCGCGACGGCCGTCGTCGTCTCCGCCGCCGAGACGGCCCCCGACCTTCCCAAGCCCCCGGTCCGCTTCGAGGCCGTCGGCACCCAGATCCTCGAACGCCCCGAGTGGGACCAGTCCACCCTCACCCACGAACCCCAGGTGCTCGGCCAGGCCGCCCACCTCTGGACCCGTACCGACCTAGGCCCCGCCGACGTGGACGTGGCCCTCCTCTACGACGGATTCACCTTCAACTGCCTGTCCTGGATCGAGGCGCTCGGCTTCTGCGGCATCGGCGAGGCCCGGGACTTCCTGGACGGCGGCAAGAACATCGCCCGCGACGGGGTACTGCCCCTCAACCCGCACGGCGGCCAGCTCTCCCACGGCCGCACCCACGGCATGGGCCTGCTGCACGAGGCCGTGCTCCAGCTGCGCGGCGAGGCCGACGCCCGCCAGGTCGCCGGTGCGCGCACCGCGGTGGTCTCCAGCGGCGGGCTCACTCCCAGCGGCGTACTCCTGCTCAGGACGGACGGATGACATCCAGGACGGTCGCATGACCTCGCTCGAACCCGAACTCGCCTCCGCGGTACGGCGGCTGGTGGCCGACGTGCACGGAGTGCCCGCCTCCGGGCTGCTCGCCGAGGCGCCTCGCCCGCAGGGCGTGATCGTGGCCCTGCACGGCGGCGCCACCACCTCCGCCTACTTCGACCATCCCGGCCACCCCCGGCTCTCCCTGCTGCGCACCGCGGCCGCCGCGGGCTTCACCGTCCTGGCCCTGGACCGCCCCGGCTACGGCAGTTCGGCCGGACACGAGGGCCGGATGGGCACCCCCGAGCAGCGCACCGACTTCGCCTACGAGGCCGTGGCCGCACTGCTGGACGGTCGCGAGCGCGGCCTCGGCGTGTTCCTGTGGGCGCACTCGGCGGGCTGCGAACTCGCCGTACGCATGGCGAGCGACCGGCGGGGCGCAGACCTGCTCGGCGTGGAGCTGGCCGGGATGGGCCGCGTCCACCACCCCCGTTCGGTGCTGGCGATGGAGGAGTGGCGGCGCGACCCGACCCGCACCCGGCCCAACCTCCGCCGCGCGCTGTGGGATCCACCGCACGCCTACCCGCCCGACGTGCACGGCGGCCGGCACATCGGCTCCGCCTCGCCCGCCTACGAAGGACTCCGGGAGAACTGGCAGGAGGAGTTCGCCCGGCTCTCGGCGCAGGTGCCGGTGCCCGTCCACATCACCCTCGCCGAGCACGAACAGGTGTGGGCGAACGGCCCCGAGGGACTCGCCGACCTCGCCTCGATGTTCACCGGGTCGCCCCGGGTCGTCCTGCACGAGCAGGCGGGCGCCGGCCACAACACCAGCGTCGGCCGCACCGCACTCGCCTACCACCTGCACGTCCTCGCCTTCGTGGAGGAGTGCGCGCTCGGCGTCCAGGCGCTGCCCACCGAGCGGCGGCACCGGGATGGGTGAGGCCTCGGACACCGCCCTGCTGGCCGTACGGCTCGTGCTGGGTGCGGTCATGGCGGCACACGGCTGGAACCACTGGCGCGGCCCGGGCGGGATCGACGGCACCGCGCGCTGGTTCGGCGGCCTCGGCCTCACCCGGCCCCGGCTCCAGGCCTGGCTGAGCGTCCTCACCGAACTCGGGGCGGGCGCCCTGCTCGCACTGGGCCTGCTGACCCCGCTCGCCTGCGCGGCCGTGCTGTCGGTGATGCTGGTCGCCGGACTGCTCGCCCACCGGCCGCACGGCTTCTTCGTGTTCAAGGAGGGCTACGAGTACGTCCTCGTCCTCGGCACGCTCACGGTCGCGCTCGGCGCCTGGGGACCGGGAAAGTACGCGCTCGACACGGCGGCGGACATCACGGTGACCGGATGGACGGGCGCCGGTGTCGTGCTCGCGGTGGGTGTGGTGGCCACCGCCGGTCTGCTGGCGGTGTTCTGGCGTCCGCGGAAGACGACCTGACGTGAGGAGGGCCCCCGTGCGTGTGGGCTTCATCGGACTGGGCAGCCAGGGTGCGCCCATGGCCCGGCGGATCGCCGGGGCGGGACACGAGACGACCCTGTGGGCCCGCAGGCCCGCCACGCTGGCCCCGTTCGCGGACAGCGGCGCGAAGACGGCCGGCTCGCCCGCCGAACTGGCCGCGGCGAGCGATTTGGTGTGCCTGTGCGTCGTCGACGACGCCGACGTCGAGCAGGTGGTCACCGGACCGGACGGGGTCCTCGCCGGGCTGCGCCGGGGCGGGGTGATCGCCGTCCACTCCACCGTGCATCCCGACACCTGCCGCCGCCTGGAGGCACTGGCCCGGACCTCCGGCGTCTCCCTCCTCGACGCGCCGGTCAGCGGGGGCGGCCGGGCCGCCGAACAGGGCACCCTCCTCGTCATGGCGGGCGGCGACCCCCAGGTCTTCGCCTACTGCCGCCCGGTGTTCGAGACCTACGGCGACCCCGTCGTCCACCTCGGCCCGACCGGCTCCGGACAGCTTGCGAAGATCCTCAACAACGTGCTGTTCACCGCCCAGTTGGGGCTCGCCGCCGACGCGCTCGGCGTGGGTGCCGCCCTCGGTCTGGACCGGGCCGCGCTCACCCGGGTGCTGCCCCGCGGCAGCGCGGCCAGCTTCGCGCTGGAGCGGGTCGCCGACGCGGGCGGCACCCTCGACCGCATCGCCGCCCACGCGGGCGGACTGCTCGCCAAGGACGTCCGCCTGTTCGCCGACATCGCGGACACGGCCGGTGCGGGTGCGGCGGGAACGCTCCGGGCGGCCGCGCTCGCCGCCCTGGCCGCGATGGGGAAATGAGGCCAATCCCGTACGCCCTCTCGCCCTGCCGAGGCGCGCCTACATAGTGTGGGCGGGCACCTCTCCAACGGCGGAAGGGGCCCAACGTGGTGTCGGCGAGGCGTCAGCAGATCCTGGAAGCGGCCCTGGAGGTCTTCGCCGAACGCGGGTTCAAGGGCACCTCGATCGACGCGGTCGCCGAGCGCGCCGGCCTCACCCGGCAGGGCGTGCTGCACTACTTCCCCAGCAAGAAGCGGCTGCTCCTCGACCTCCTCGCCTTCCGCGAAGAGCTCGCCCGGGAGCACCTCGCAGGACGCAGGCTCGGGGAGGACTGGGCCGGCGACTTCGCCGAGGCGGTGGCCTTCGAGGTGCACCATCCCTCGCTCGCCACCGTGCAGACCGTGGTCCTCGCCGAGGCCGTCACCGGCCAGGAACCGGCCTGCGGCTACGTCCGCGAACGCAACCGGTCCCTCCAGGAGCACCTCACCGCCCATCTGATCGAGCGCTACGGGGAGCGGCTGCCCAGCGGACTGGACCCGCGGACCGCCGCGGCTGCCGTTTTAGCCCTCATCGAAGGCGTCCACCAGCTCTGGCTCGTCGACCGGGACGCCGAGCGCTACCCCCGGATCGTGCGCGAGGCGCTGTCCGTGCTGCTCGGCACCGACAGCGCCCCGGAGCCCCATCTGCCGGAGCCTCAACTGCCGCTGACGAACGGATAGATACGGGTGAAGTCGACGCCCGGCTCGGCCGTGGAGAACGCCTCCCACACCGCGTCCGTGACGGCGGCGAGTGCCGCCGCGCCGCCCGACTCGTCCACCTCGCGCAGGAATAGCCGTACGTCCTTCGCCATCAGCGTGTTGCTGAACCCGGAGGCGTAGCGGCCGGTCAGCATCTCCTGCGGGAACTTGTCGATCGTGGCCCCGCTGCGGCCGCTGGACGCGTTGAGCACCTCCAGCAGCACACCCATGTCCAGTCCGGCGGCCCGCGCGAAGGCCACGGCCTCGCTGGCCGCCGCCAGCGCGGTCGCGGACAGGAAGTTGTTGGCGAGCTTCAACGCCTGCGCCTGCCCGGGACGGTCGCCGACCCGGCGCCTGCGGTCGCTCAGCCCCGCGAGCACCGGCTCGACGTGCGCGCAGGCCTCGTCGGAGCCCGCGTACATGACCATCAGGGTGCGCTTGCGTGCCCCCGCCACTCCGCCCGACACGGGCGCGTCGACGTACGACATCCCGGTGGCGGCCAGATGACGGGCGGCCGCCACCCCCACCGTAGAGGTGTCCACGACGTGCGTGACCCGCCGGTCCCGGGCGGCCAGGAGGTCGGCCACGACCTTTCCGCAGACCGTTCCGTCCGGCAGGCTGAGCACCACCGTGCCGGCGCCCCGGGCCACCTCCGCCGGGTCCGGCGCCCAGCGGGCGCCCACCGGAGTGCGGGCCGGACCGGCGGCGTCGTACGCCACCACCTCGAAGCCGTCGCGCACCAGGTTCGTGGCCAGCGCCCCGCCCATGTTGCCCAGCCCGATGAAGCCCACCGCCCCGCGCCCGCTCACACCGCCTCCCGGGCGGCGCGCACCTCGCGCAGGACCGCCGAGGCCTCGGTCCCGGCCGGGGCGCCGCAGTAGGCGGTCAGCTGGAAGAGGAGTTCGTCGATCTCGGCGTCGGTGACACCGGCGCGCGGGGCCGCCTCCAGATGGATCCGGAAGGCGCCCATACGGCCCGTCGCGGCCGTCATCGCCAGCACCAGCAGACTGCGGTCGCGCCGGGTCAGCGGCCCGCCGCGGGCCCAGACCCCCCAGGCCGTCGCCGTGACGAAGTCCTGGTACCCGGCCGGCAGGGTGTCCGCTGCCGCCGTGCCGTCGTCGCCGATCACCTCACGGCGCACCGCCCGTGCGGCCCGCTGCCCTGCGTCGTCGTACATCCGTCATCCCCTCCGTGGCCGATGCCCCGACCATAGGTTCCATATGCAGAATACGGAAACGCTATTCTCCAAATCAGAGACGATTGTTATCGTGGGGCTGTCAACCGACCGGAGGTTCCCACTCATGGCGCACTTCCCGAAGCCCGCCGAGGGCAGCTGGACCGAGCACTTCAACATCAGTACGGAGCCGGTCTCCTACACGGACTCGATCTCACCGGAGTTCTACGAACTGGAGCGGGACGCCATCTTCCGGCGGACCTGGCTGAACGTCGGGCGGGTCGAACAACTGCCACGCAAGGGGAGCTACTTCACCAAGGAGCTGGACGCCGCCCGTGCCTCCGTCGTCGTCGTGCGCGGCACCGACGGCGAGGTGCGTGCCTTCCACAACGTCTGCCGCCACCGCGGCAACAAGCTCGTCTGGGACGACTACCCCCGCGAGGAGACCAAGGGCACCTGCCGCGCCTTCACCTGCAAGTACCACGCCTGGCGCTACGACCTGGAGGGCAAGCTGGCCTTCGTCCAGCAGGAGTCGGAGTTCTTCGACGTCGACAAGTCCCAGTACGGGCTGCTGCCCGTGCAGACCGACGTCTGGGAGGGGTTCGTCTTCGTCAACCTCGACCCCGACAACACCACACCGCTGCGGGACTACCTCGGCCGGTTCGCCCACGGCATCGAGGGCTACCCGTTCCACAAGCTCACCCAGGTGCACAAGTACCGCGCCGAGATCGGCAGCAACTGGAAGCTGTTCATCGACGCGTTCGCCGAGTTCTACCACGCGCCGATCCTGCACGCGGGCCAGTACGTGGCCGAAGAGGCCGCCAAGATCAAGAAGTACGGCTACGAGGCGCTGTCGTACGACATCGACGGCCCGCACAGCATGGTCTCCTCCTGGGGAGGCATCGCACCGCCGAAGGAGCGGGCGATGGTCAAACCCGTCGAACGGGCCCTGCGCAGCGGCCTGTTCGGTCCCTGGGAAGCTCCCGACATCGGCCTGACCACCGAGCAGCTGCCACCGGCCGTCAACCCCACGCGCAGCAAGGTCTGGGGCATGGACTCGTTCGTGTTCTTCCCCAACTTCATGCTGCTGGTCTGGCGGCCGAACTGGGTGCTGACCTACCACTACTGGCCGACGTCCTACAACACCCACATCTTCGAGGGCACCTGCTACTTCGTCCCGCCCCGGAACGCCTTCCAGCGGCTCCAGCAGGAGCTCGCCGTGGTGTCGTTCAAGGAGTACGGCCTGCAGGACGGCAACACCCTGGAAGCCACCCAGACCATGCTGGAGACGCGCACCGTGGACGAGTTCCCGCTGTGCGACCAGGAGGTCCTGCTGCGCCATCTGCACGCCACCGCACGGCAGTTCGTGCGCGCCTACGAGCAGCCGGTGGCACCGGCCCCCGCGTCCTGAGACGCCCCATCGAGCAGACAGGGAGAGTGCAGACATGACCACGGTCTTTCCCGACGGGTTCCACGAGCTGGAGCCGTTCGCGGACTGGGCGATCCAGGGCGAGCGCGCCCGCTACGCCAAGCGCGTCGCCAGCACCATGGAGGAGTTGCAGGCCTTCTACGACGTGGCGTTCCCGCTGCTGCAGAAGGGCACCGCGTACCTGGAACAGGTCGGCATGGAGGACATCGGCGAGCAGGACAAGCGGCTGCTGTGGGCGTTCTGCTCGCTGGTCACCATCGCCTTCCCGGTGGAGGCGTGGGGCCAGCCGCGGGTCCCGGACAGCGGGCCCGCCGGCATCCACGCCGTCGTCGAACCCGCCGTGTGATGGCCGGGCGGGAGACGGCACCCCGGCCGCCCGTACTGCTGCGGGCGGCCCGGCTGCTCGACGTCGACAAGGGCGAACTGGTCGAGCCGGGCGAGGTGTTGGTGGTCGGCGAGCACATCGCCGAGGTGGAGCCGGGCCGCCTCCCCGAGGGCACCCTCGTACAGGACCTCGGCGATGTCACCCTGCTGCCGGGCCTGATGGACATGGAGGTCAACCTCTTCCTCGGCGGCCCCGACCACCGCAGCCCGCTGATCCCGGTCCAGGAGGATCCCGCGCTGCGCACCCTGCGCGCGGTTGCCAACGCCCGCCGCACACTGAACCGGGGGTACACGACCGTACGGAACCTCGGTCTGTTCGTGCAGACCGGCGGCGTGCTCCTGGACGTCGCCCTGAAGAAGGCGATCGACCTGGGGTGGGTGGACGGGCCCCGCGTGGTGCCGGCCGGGCATGCGATCGCGCCGACCGGCGGGCACCTCGACCCGACCATGTTCCAGGCCTTCGCGCCCGGCGTGCTGCCGCTGACCGTGGAGGAGGGCATCGCCAACGGCGTGCCCGAGGTGCGCAAGGCGGTCCGGTACCAGATCAAGTACGGGGCGAAGGTCATCAAGGTCTGCGCCTCCAACGGTGTGATGTCACATACCGGCACTGCGGGCGCGCAGCAGTACTCGGACGAGGAACTGCGCGCCATCGTCGACGAGGCACACCGGGCGGGCGTGCGGGTCGCCGCCCACTGCATGGGGGACTCGGCGATCCGGGCCGCCGTCGAGGCCGGCATCGACTGCATCGAGCACGGCTTCCTCGCGAGCGACGCCACCCTCGACCTGATGGTGGAGCGCGGCACCTTCCTGGTCGCCACCACGTATCTCACCGAGGGCATGAACACCCAGCACGCCGACCCGGAACTGCGGGCGAAGGCCGCCGAGGTCTTTCCCCGCGCCCGTGAGTCCACCGCCCGGGCGATCCGGTGCGGCGTCAAGGTCGCCCTCGGCACCGACGCGCCCGCGATCCCGCACGGCAAGGGGTCCCTGGAGCTCCTCGCCCTCGTGGACCGGGGCATGCGGCCGCTCCAGGCCCTGCGGTCCGCGACGACGGTCGCCGCCGAGCTGATCGGCGCCGACGACCGGGGCCGGCTGCGGCCGGGCCTGCTCGCCGACGTCATCGCCGTCCCCGGCGACCCGCTCGCCGATCCGTCCGTCACGGGGCAGGTGTGCTTCGTGATGAAGGGCGGCCGGGTGTACCGCGACGACACGCAGGGATCCTGACCGCCGTACGGGGCTACGAACGCCGGTCGTCGGCCAGGCTGAGGGGATGCGGGAGGGCAGCGTGCGGTGGGTGGGAGCCCGCGGGCGGGCGGCGGCACCCGACCGGTGCCGAAGCAGACCGGCGAGCGGGGCGTGCGGCGCCTGCCCGCCGAACCGACCGGGGCGCTGTGGTGCTGAGACCGGGATCGTGTGCGGGTGGGGAGTGGTGACCGGGGCGGGGCTGTGTCCGGAGTGCCGCTCTCATCCTGTGGTGACATCCGGCCCGCTCGGGGTCGGTCTCCGGTCGCATGCCCAAGTACCGCTGAGGAGGGACGATTTGGGAACGGGCCGGAGCCTAGCCTCGGTTCCATGACCACAAGATCGCGCAGGGCGGCCCTGGCCGCTCTGCTCACCCTCGGCCTGTCCGCTCCACTCCTGGGCGCCGCCACTGTCTCCTCGACTCGCGGCCGGCGCATGCCGACCCGGGGCGCGGACGCCAGTGAACTGACGTTACCCCTTCCCGTCGGCCCGTACCCGGTGGGCCGCCGGGTCCTGCACCTGGTCGACCGGTATCGCCCCGACCCCTGGGTGCCGACGGCGGGGAACCGGGAACTGATGGTGTCCGTGTCCTACCCGGCACGCTCGGCCGGTGGCCCACCGGCGGCGTACATGACCGTCGACGAGGCACGACTCCTTCTGGAGGCGAGAGGACTGAGCGGGATCGTGCCGGCCGCGACCGTCGCCGGAACGCATACCCATGCGCATGTCTCCGCTTCCCCGGCGCCGGGCCGTTTCCCCTTGGTGCTGCTTTCTCCCGGATTCTCGATGCCGCGCAGCACACTCACCGCACTTGCCGACGATCTGGCCGGCCGCGGCTATGTCGTCGCATCGGTGGATCACGCCTACGAATCTGTCGGTACGGAATTTCCGGGAGGCCGGATCCTGACCTGTGCGGCATGCGAACAGGTCGACACCCGTGCAGAGGAGGCGGGCGTCGTGCGCGGCCGGGCCGCGGACCTGTCCTTCGTGATCGACGAGCTGACGGGCCACCGGGGAACCGGGGTGCTGTCCCGCATGATCGACCCTCGCCGTATCGGGATCGCCGGGCATTCGATCGGCGGAGCTGCTGCCGCAGCGACCATGTCCGCGGACCATCGCGTACGTGCCGGGGCCGATCTCGACGGGGACTTCTTCGTCCATCCTGCCGGGGGAGGACTCGGCCGACGCCCGTTCATGATGATCGGCGCCGAGTCCACGCACAGTCCCGACAGCGACGCCACCGACTGGCCTGACGCGTGGAGCCACCTGAAAGGCTGGAGACGCTGGCTGACCGTCACCGGAGCCGAACACTTCTCCTTCACCGACCTGCCTTACCTGGCCGACCAGTTGGGGCTGTCGGACCCGGCGGTCCCGCTCTCGGGAGCACGCGGGTGGCTCATCACCCGCGACTACGTGACCGCCTTCTTCGACCTCCACCTGCGGGACATGCCACAGCCGATCCTCGACGGCCCCACAGCCGCCCATCCCGAGGTCGTCTTCCGGGACCCGGTGTAGACGACGTCCACCGCGACCGTCCGGACCGCCGTGTCGTTCAGCCCCGGTGGGGAATGACCAGGCCGGTCGAGCACCAGGTGCGCAGAAAGGCCGCTGTCGCTTCCAGCTGCCTGAGTCCCTGGGCGGAAGAGTCCTCGTAGATCCGCATGTCGACCTCGACCCCCGAGTGTGCCGCCCGGGTCGCGAGGGACAGCGTGTCGTCCAGGAGCATTTCCGTGCCCGCCGCGTGCAGCTGGATCGGTGGCAGGCCGTGGAGGTTGCCGTGCAGTGGGCTGAGCAGTGGGTGGGTGCGCGGCGTCGGGCCTGCGTACGCGGCCGCCCGGACGGTCAGGGCCTCCGCGTCCACCGTGCGGTCGGCGGCCGCGTTGAGCAGCAGGCTCGACGCGTCCAGGGTGAAGTCCAGTACCGGCGACGACAGCACCGCACAGGACGGCGGAGCGGCCCCCTCGTCGCGCAGCCGCAGCAGCAGACCGGTGGCGAGGGCGCCGCCCAGCCGCTTGCCGGCCACGGCCGCGGGCCCCCGGCCGTGGCAGTGCTCCCAGGCCGCGTACACGTCCTCCAGGGCCTCGGGGAAGCGGAGCCGGTAGCGGGCGCACACGATCGCGTAGCCGGTGTGCCGGGCCAGCGCGCGTGCCGTGGGCAGGGCGTCCCGCGGGGTGCCCGCGAGCCGCGGGTCGCCGTGCAGATACAGCACCGTCTGCTCCACGGCCGCGCCCTCGGTCCGTACCTCCGGCCCGAACGGCCCTTCCTCGACGTGGATCTCACCTGCCACGGGACATC
This sequence comes from Streptomyces sp. NPDC001980, assembly GCF_040296885.1. NCBI lineage: Bacteria > Bacillati > Actinomycetota > Actinomycetes > Kitasatosporales > Streptomycetaceae > Streptomyces > Streptomyces sp. NPDC001980. Next base: position 256,759 of record NZ_JBEOYD010000002.1, read on the forward strand.
ACCTTCTCCGCCGCCTGCCAGTGTTCGTCGGACACCCAGAGCCGGGCGAAGACCGCCGCGGCCTCGTGCGGCGGCCGGGCCCGGGTGGTGAGGTTCTTGATCTCGCGGGCCTGCGCGGTGGCGAGTGCCCGAGCCGTCTCCCGCCATCCGCCGGCGAATCCGGCGCGGGGCAGCACCAGGTCGACCAGGCCCAGCCGCTCGGCCTCGGCGGCCTCCAGGACACGTCCGGTGCCCGCCAGCAGCAGCGCCCGGCCCGGCCCCACCAGCCGGGCCAGCCGCTCGGCGCCGCCCCACGCGGGCACGATGGCGAGCTTCGTCTGGTTGAAGCCGATGCGGATGTCGTCGGCGGCGATACGGATGTCGGCGGCGACCGCGACCTCGGCGCCGCCGCCGAAGGCGTGCCCGTTGAGGGCGGCCACCACCGGGCCGGGGAAGGCGGCGATCCGGTCGCACAGCGCCCGCATCCGCAGTGCCATCCCGGCCGCCTCGTCCTCGGTGCGCAGCCGCGCCAGCTCCTTGAGGTCGCCGCCGGACACGAACGCCTTGTCGCCGGCGCCGGTCACCACCAGCGTTTTCGCCCCCTCGGCAGAGTCCAGGGCCTTGTCGAGTTCGCCCATGGTGGCGGGGTCGATGGCGTTGCGGGCGCGCGGGCGGTCGATGGTGACGACGGCCAGGCCGTCCTCCATTTCCAGATCAACCATGCGTGGCCTTCCGGTCGAACGGGCGGGTGCCGATGGTTCGGCGGGCGTCAGTCCTCGTAGACGACGGTCACCTCGGCGGTCGTGGGTTCGGCCTGGCAGGTGAGCACATAGCCCTCGGCGATCTCGTCCGGTTCCAGGGCGTTGTTCACGCGCATCTTGGCCTCGCCGTCGGTCAGCCGTGCCATGCAGGTGGCGCAGTCCCCGGACTCGCAGGAGAAGGGCGGGGTGAAGCCGGCCCGGCGCGCGCTCTGCAGCAGGGTCTCGCCCGCGCGTTGCGGCACGGTACGGCGCTGACCGCGCAGGCCGACGGTGACGGTGCCCGGGACGGGCTCGGCCGACGACCCGGCGGCCGCCACCGGCGTGAACCGCTCGACGAAGATCCGCCCGGCGGGCGTCCCGGCCGCGAGCAGCGTGCTCTCGACCAGTGCCATGAACGGCTCCGGCCCGCAGAGATAGTGGTCCGCGTCGCCGTCGGCGAGGGCTCGTATCGCGTCGGCTTCGACCAGTCCGTCCCGGTCGTCGAGGTGATCGTGGATGCGGAGCCGACCGGGATGGCGAGCGGCCAGGGCGCCGAGTGCCTCGCGGAAGATGGCCGAGCCGACGCTCTGATGGGCCGTCAGCAGCCGGACCTCGCGGCGTGTTGTCGCCAGTGCGCTCTTGACCAGGGAGAACACCGGTGTGATCCCGCTCCCGCCGGCGTATCCGACCAGCGGCCGGTCCGTCGCCTCCGTGCGCAGGCAGAAGGAGCCGCCGGGCCTGGTGACCTCAAGGGTGTCGCCGGGCCGCAGCTCCGTGTGCATCCAGCCGGAGACCAGGCCGCCCGGCACCCGCTTCACCGTCACGCACAGCTCGCCGTCGGTGTCGGGCGAGGACGACATCGAGTAACTGCGCAGCGTGCCGCACACCTTGAAGGTCAGGAACTGTCCGGCCCGGTAGGGGAACGGCGCGTCGAGGGCGAAGGTGCGCGTGTCCGGCGTCTCGTCGACGATCCGGGTGATCCGCACCGGATGGAAGCCGTGGTCCCGTGCCATGTATGGAACTTACCTTCTCGCTATGGGAGAGTGCAATTCTCCTACAGGTGCAATGGTGACTGCGACGAGGAGATCCCCTGTCATGTCGACAACTTCCCTCGGTGCCCTGCGACCGCTGCCCCCCGGACTGCCGGCGCGTTACGAGGCCGAGGGCTGGTGGACCCGCGAGACCCTCGGCGAGCTGCTGACCGCCGGGCTGGCCACGGCGGGGGACGTGGAGTTCCGTGTGCACTCCGAGGTACGGCCGTGGGCCGGGACCTTCGCCGACGTCGAGCGGGTGGCGCGGCGGCTCGCCGCCGGGCTACGGGCGCGCGGGGTGGGCCCCGGCGACGTGGTCGCCATGCAGCTGCCCAACTGGGTCGAGGCCGCGGCCGTGTTCTGGGCCGCCGCCTTCCTGGGGGCGGTGGTCGTGCCGGTCGTCCACTTCTACGGGCCCAAGGAAGTCGGCTACATCCTCGGCGCGACGCGCCCCAAGGTGTTCTTCGCGGCCGGGCGCTTCGGCCGGTCCGAGTTCCGCCCGGAGCTGTGCACGGACGTGCCGGTCGTCGGCGTCGTGGGCCGTGACTTCGACGCGCTGCTCGCCGACGAACCCCTGGCCCGCGTCCTGCCCGTCGACCCGGACGCCCCCGCGCTCATCGCCTTCACCTCGGGCACCACCCGGGACCCGAAAGGTGTGATCCACAGTCACCGGACCCTGGGCTACGAGACCCGTCAACTGGCCGCGAGCTACCCGCCCGACCGGGGGCGGCAGTTCACCGTGGCGCCGGTCGGCCACTTCATCGGCATGATCAACGCCTTTCTCATCCCCGTCCTCGACGGCACCCCGGTCAACCTCGGCGACACCTGGAACCCTGCCCAGGCGCTCGCGCTGATGCGGGCCGAGGGGCTCACGGTCGGCGGGGGAGCGACGTACTACATGACGAGCCTGCTCGACCACCCCGACTGCACACCGGAGCACATCGCGCACCTCAAGTACGCCGGTCTGGGCGGCGCTTCCGTCGCCTCCGCCGTCACGACCCGGCTGGAGTCCCTGGGTATCGGCGTCTTCCGGGCCTACGGCTCCACGGAGCACCCGTCCGTGACCTGCACCCCCTACGACGGCCCCACCGCCAAGCGGCTGCACACCGACGGACTCCCCCTGCCCGGCGTCGAGCTGAGGCTGGCCGAGGACGGCGAGATCCTCACCCGCGGCCCCGACCTCTGCCTCGGCTACACCGACCCCGCCCTGACCGCCGCCGCCTTCGACCAGGACGGCTGGTACCGCACCGGCGACATCGGCGTGCTCGACGCCGACGGATACCTGACCATCACCGACCGCAAGGCGGACGTCATCATCCGCGGTGGCGAGAACATCAGCGCCCTGGAGGTCGAGGAGGTGCTGCTCGGCCTGCCCGGAGTGGCCGAGGCGGCCGTGGTCGCCGTACCCGATCCACGCCTGGGGGAGCGGGCCGCGGCCGTGCTGCGGATGCGCCCCGGCTGGTCCGCGCCGGTCCTGGCCGAGGTGCGCACGCACTTCCAGCGCTCGGGGCTGGCCCGGCAGAAGTGGCCCGAGGAGATCCGCGCGGTCGACGACTTCCCCCGGACACCGAGCGGCAAGGTCAAGAAGTTCGAGCTCCGGCGGAATATTGCCACTACCGCACAGTGAGAATACGATTCTCAAGATTGGTGAAGGAGGATCTCATGCCCTCTCGCGCACTCGCGTATCCGCTGTTCGACGCGGACAACCACCTCTACGAGACGCAGGAAGCGCTCACGAAGTACCTGCCCAAGGAGTACGACGGGGCCATCGAGTACGTGACCGTCCGGGGCCGCACGAAGATCGCGATCCGTGGGCAGATCAGCGAGTACATCCCCAATCCCACCTTCGACGTAGTCGCCCGCCCCGGCGCCATGGAGGAGTACTTCAAGGTCGGCAACCCGACCGGCAAGACCCGGCGGGAGATTTTCGGCGAGCCGATGCGCTCCGTGCCGGCCTTCCGCGAACCGGCCCCGCGCCTGGAGCTCATGGACGAACTGGGCATCCAGCGCAGCCTGATGTTCCCCACCCTCGCGAGCCTCATCGAGGAGCGCATGAAGGACGACCCGGAGCTGATCCACGCGGTCATCCACGCCCTCAACGAATGGCTGCACGACACCTGGTCCTTCACCTACAAGGACCGCATCTTCACCGTGCCGGTCATCACCCTCCCCATCGTGGAGAAGGCGATCGACGAGCTCGACTGGGTGGTGGAGCGGGGCGCCCGCGCCATCCTGGTCCGCCCCGCGCCCGTGCCCGGATTCGGTGCCACCCGCTCCTTCGCGCTGCCGGAGTTCGACCCGTTCTGGAAGCGGGTCGTCGAGACCGGCGTGCTGGTCGCCTTCCACTCCTCCGACAGCGGCTACGCCCGCTACGCCAACGACTGGGAGGGCAACACGCGCGAGTTCCTGCCCTTCAAGCCGAACGCGTTCCGCCAGGTCAACGAGTGGCGGCCGATCGAGGACGCGGTCTCGTCGCTGATCTGCCACGGCACGCTCTCCCGGTTCCCGGAGCTGAAGGTCGCGGTGATCGAGAACGGTGCCTCCTGGGTGGAGCCGCTGCTCGGTCGGCTGGCGGACGTGCACAAGAAGATGCCCCACGAGTTCCAGGAGGACCCGGTCGAGGTCTTCCGGCGGAACATCCACATCAGCCCGTTCTGGGAGGAGGACATGGCCCGGCTCGGCGACCTCATCGGCATCGAGCGGGTCCTGTTCGGCTCCGACTACCCCCACCCGGAGGGCCTGGCCGACCCGGTCACCTACGTGGACCACCTGGCCAAGCTGACCGAGGCCGACAAGGCCAGGGTCATGGGCGGCAACCTCGCCCGGCTGATCGACGCATGACCGCGACGATGCCGTGGCGCAGCATCCCCGAACTGGTGCGCAGCGCCGCCGACCGGTTCGGGGACGCGGAGGCCGTGGTCGACGGCGATCTGCGGCTCACCTTCACCGATCTGGCCGATCGGGTGCGGCGCACCGCCGGGGCGTTCGCCTCGGTGGGCGTCGGGCCCGGCGACCGGGTCGCGGTGTGGGCGCCGAACTCGGCCGAGTGGGCGGTGGCCGCGTTCGGCGCGCTCACCGCGGGAGGCGTGCTCGTGCCGGTGAACACCAGGTTCCGGGACGAGGAGGCCCACGACATCGTCGTCCGCAGCGGCGCCAAGGTGCTGTGCGTCCAGAACGGCTTCCTGGACCGGGAGTTCACCGGCCCTCCCGGCGTTCCCGTCATCGACGTGCGGACGGACGGGTTCCTGGGCTCCGGGGAGCCGCTGGAGCGCGAGGTCGGCGCGGACGACGTCGCCGACATCATCTTCACCTCCGGCACGACCGGCCGTCCCAAGGGCGTGATGACCACCCACGGCCAGACCCTCCGCCTGTACGCCGAGTGGTGCGACCTGGCCCAACTCCGTCAGGGCGACCGCTACTTGATCGTCAACCCGTTCTTCCACATCTTCGGCTACAAGGCGGGCCTGGTCGCCTCCGTGATCAGGGGCGCGACCGTCCTCCCGGTCGCCGTCTTCGACGTGGACCGCGTCCTGGACCTGGTGGAGCGGGAGCGGGTGACGATCCTGCCGGGCCCGCCGACGCTGTACCACTCGCTGCTCCAGACGGGTGCCGGGCACGACCTGTCCTCGCTCCGGGTCGCGGTGACCGGCTCCGCCGACATCCCGGTCGAGCTGGTCCGCCGTATCACCACCGAGCTGCCCTTCACCCACCTCATGACCGGCTACGGGCTCACCGAGGCCGGCACCGTCACCGCGTCCCGGCCCGGCGACCCCTACGAGGCCGTCGCCACGACCGTGGGCAGACCCTGCGAGGGCTTCGAGGTGCGCCTCGCCGAGGACCAGGAGGTCCTCGTGCGCGGCTACTCCGTCATGCTCGGTTACCTCGACGACCCCGAGGCGACCGCCGAGGCCGTCGACGCCGACGGCTGGCTGCACACCGGGGACCTGGGCGAGCTCGACGGCGACGGGCGGCTGAGGATCGTCGGACGCAAGAAGGACATGTTCATCGTCGGCGGCTTCAACGCCTACCCGGCCGAGATCGAGGGCTTCCTGCTCCGGCACCCGGCCGTCGCCCAGGCCGCCGTGATCGGTGTGCCCGACGCGCGGATGGGCCAGGTCGGCAAGGCGTTCGTGGTGCCCCGCGGCACGGTGACGGAGGCCGAACTGATCGCGTGGGCAAGGGAGCGGATGGCCGGCTTCAAGGTGCCCAGGCAGGTCGAGTTCCGCTCCGAGCTGCCGCTGAACGCCACCGGCAAGGTGATGAAGGACCAGCTGTCATGACCGACGACCCCCGCACCGCGTCCGGTATCCCCCTCAAGCCGGTCTACGGCCCCGCCGACCTGCACGCCGAACCCCCCTCCCCCGGCGCCTTCCCCTTCACCCGCGGCAACTACCCCACCGGCTACCGCGGCCGCACCTGGACCCTGCGCCAGTACTCGGGCTTCGGCACTCCCGAGGAGTCCAACCGCCGCTACCGCTACCTCCTTGACCAGGGCGGCACCGGCCTGTCGGTGGCGCTCGACCTGCCCACCCAGTGCGGCTACGACTCCGACGACCCGGAGTACACGGACGAGGTCGGGCGGGTGGGAGTCGCCCTCGACACCCTCGCCGACGCCGAGGTCCTCTTCGACACGATCCCGCTGGACCGGATCAGCACCAGCTTCACCATCAACGGCACGGCGGCCATTCTGCTCGCCTTCTACGTCGCCGCCGCCGAGAAGCGCGGCATCCCGCGCGCGAAGCTGACCGGGACCATCCAGAACGACATCCTCAAGGAGTACGCCTCGCGCGGCACCTGGATCTGGCCGCCCACGCCCTCGCTCAGACTCATCGCCGACACCATTGAGTTCTGCGCCGCCGAGGTACCCCGTTTCAACGCGATCTCGGTCGCGGGAGCGCACTTCCGGGACGCGGGCGCCAACGCCGTGCAGGAGATGGCGTTCACCCTCGCCGACGGGGTGACGTACTGCGAAACCGTGCTGGAACGCGGGCGTATGACCATCGACGAGTTCGCCCCGCAGATCTCCTTCTTCTTCTACACGCACGGCGACTTCTTCGAGGAGATCGCCAAGTACCGTGCGGGACGCCGGAGATGGGCGACCATCGTGCGCGAGCGGTTCGGCGCGCGGACCGACAAGGCGTGCATGTTCCGCTTCGGCTGCGTGGCCGGCGGGGCCTCGCTGTACGCGCCGCAGGCCCGCAACAACACCGTGCGCGTCGCCTACGAGGCCCTCGCCTCCGTGCTCGGCGGCGTGCAGTCGATGTTCACCGCCGCCTGGGACGAGCCGTTCGCGCTGCCCAGCGAGGAGTCCGCGACACTCGCCCTGCGCACCCAGCAGATCCTCGCCCACGAGACGGGGGTGGCACGGGTGGCCGACCCGCTGGGCGGCTCGTACTTCGTGGAGGCGCTCACCGACGCCACGGAGGAGCGGATCACCGCGATCATGGCCGATCTGGAGGCGCACGGCGGAATGGTCCGCTGCATCGAGGACGGCTACCTCCAGGGGCTCATCGCCGACGAAGCCTGGCGGCTGCACCAGGAGGTCGACTCCGGGCAACGGCCCGTCGTCGGCGTCAACCGCTTCACCGCCGAGGAGCCCCCGCCCGACCTGGCCACCTACGAACTCGACCCCGAAGGACGGGAACGGCAGCTCAAGCGGCTCGCCCAGGTCAAGGGCGAACGCAGCGGCGCAGCGGTACGGGCCCGCCTCACCGAGCTGAAACGCGCCGCCGAAGGAGACACCAACCTGATGGATCCCCTGATCGCGTGTGCCAACGCCTACTGCACGGTCGGCGAGATCGCCGGAGCCCTGCGCCAGGTGTGGGGCGAGTTCCGGCAGCCGGTGGTGTTCTGATGACCGCGCCGGTGCGGGTGCTCGTCGCAAAGCCCGGGCTCGACGGGCACGACCGCGGGGCAAAGCTGGTGGCGCGCGGGCTTCGTGACGCCGGGTTCGAGGTGGTGTTCACGGGCATCCGGTGGCGGGTGGCGGACATCGTCGCCACCGCCGTCCAGGAGGACGTGGCCGTGGTCGGCCTGTCGATCCTCTCCGGCGCCCATGTCACGCTGACCCGCCGCACCGTCAGCGGGCTGCGCGCGGCGGGAGCGCACGACATCCCCGTCGTCGTCGGCGGCACGATCCCGGCCGCCGACGTGGCGCTGCTGCGGGAGGCCGGAGCGGCGGCCGTGTTTCCCACCGGTACCCCGCTGCACGCCATCGTCGCGGACATCCGCGCACTGACTGCCCAGGAGGGCTGACATGCGAGTCGGAGTGATGAGCGGTCCCGAGCGGGGCGACGCGGCGCACAAGGCGGCGCGCATGGTCGACGACGCCCGCTGGGCCGAGGCCGCCGGTTTCGACACCGTGTGGGTGCCCCAGGTGCCCACCGACTTCGACGCCCTCACCGCCGTCTCCCTGATGGGACAGGCCACTTGGCGCATCGAACTGGGCACGGCGGTGGTCCCGGTGCACGCTCAGCACCCGGTGGCCCTGGCCCGGCAGGCGATCTCGGCCCAGGCCGCCGCCGGAGGTCGACTCGCCCTCGGCGTGGGCGCCTCCCACCACTGGATCGTCCGCGACATGCTCGGCGTCCCGTACGAGAAGCCGGCCGCCTACACCCGCGCCTACCTCGAAGTCCTCAACACGGCTTTCAGCGGCGCGAGTTCGGTGGACGTCGAGAACGACGTCTTCCAGGTGCACAATCCGCTCACCCTCGCCCCGGTAGCCCCCCTGCCGGTCCTGGTCGCCGCCCTCGGCCCGGTGATGCTGCGCATCGCGGGCGAGTACACCGACGGCACCGTCCTCTGGATGGCGGACGAACGGGCCGTGACCGAGCACGTCGTGCCGACGCTCACCAAGGCGGCGGAGGCGGCGGGTCGTCCGGCCCCGCGCATTGTGGCGGGCATCCCGGTCTGCCTCTGCGCTCCGCACGAGGTGGACGCGGCCCGGGAGCGCGCCAACCGGATCCTCGGCGAGGCGGAGGTATCGCCCAACTACCAACGGCTCCTTGAGTACGGGGACGCACGCGACGTCGGCGACCTGTGCGCGGCCGGCGACGAGGCGGCCATCGCGGCCCGCTTCCGGCGCTTCGCCGACGCGGGCGTGACCGACCTGTCCGTCCGCCTGCTGCCCATCGGTACCGGACGGGACGAACTGGTCGCCTCCAAGCTCCGCACCCGGGACGCGGTCGCGGCCCTCGCCGCGGACGTCCGGTGACCGGCGGGCCGGGCCCGCTGGCAGCGCTGCGCGTCCTGGAGGTCGGCCACATCCTCGCCGGCCCCTACGCGACCATGCTGCTCGCCGACCTCGGGGCACAGGTCACCAAGGTGGAACCGCCCGGCGGCGACCTGTCCCGGCAGGTGTCCGACGCCTACTTCGCCAGCCTCAACCGGGGCAAGCGCTCGGTCCGCCTGGACCTGACCACGCCGGGCGGCCAGGACCGGCTGCACGACCTGGTACGCGAGTCGGACGCGCTGCTCGTCAACCTCAAGCCGTCCGCCATCCGCCGCTTCGGTCTCACCTACGAAGCCCTGCAGCCCTACAACGCACGCCTGGTGTGCGTCGCCCTCACCGGCTGGGGCATGGCCGCCGGCGACGAACCCGCCTTCGACTACGTCGTCCAGGCCGCCACCGGCATCGCGGCGCTGACCGGGGACCCGGACGGCCCGCCCCTGCTGCCCGGCTACTCCTCCGCCGACAACTCGGCCGGACTCGCCGCCGCGCTCGGCCTGCTGGCCCAGGTGGTCTCGGGGCGGGGCGGACAGATCGAGGTCTCCCTGCGGGACGTGATGCTCTCCCAACTCAACTACCACGCCTCGGTCTGGCTCAACGACGGAGCCGCCCCCCGCCGCCTGGGCGGAGCGCACTCCTACTACGTCCCCGCCCAGCTCTTCCCGACCGCCGACGGCCATCTGGCCCTGTTCGTCACCCACGACGGCTTCTGGCGAACCTTCGCCGCCGAGGCCGGCATCGAGGGCTTCCCGACGATGGCCGAACGCGCGGCACGCCGCGACGAGGTGATCGCCGCGGTGACCAAGGCACTGGCCGCCGACACGGCCGTCGGCTGGGAGGCCCGCCTGCGCCCGATCCGGGTCCCCGCCGCGGCCGTCCGCACCCTTCCCGAGGCGCTCGCCCAGGCTCCGGACGCGGTGGTGGACGCAGGCGGCCACCGGCTGGTCGGCAGCCCGTTCCGCGTCACCGGCTACGAGCCGTCGTACGGGCCTCCGCCGGGCCTGGGCGAACACGGCGATACCGACACCCCCTAGACGTCATGACACTTCCTGAGCGTCACGGCACCTCCTGAGCGTCACGGCATCCCGCCGTCCACCCGTAGCGTCGCCCCGCTGGTGTACGAGGACGCGTCCGACATCAGGTAGAGCGCGGCGCCCACGACCTCGCGCGGGTCCCCGATGCGTTGCAGGGCGTGCGCGCGGACTCCCTCGGCGAGCTGTTCCGGGTCCTGCTGCCAGCCGCGGGTGGCCCACGTGGCGAACGGGCCGCACATCAGCGTATTGACCCGCACCGCCGGGCCGAGCGCCTGCGCCAGTCCCTCGGTCACCGCGTTCAGCCCCGCCTTGGCGGCCGCGTACGGCACGATCGCCGGCCGCGGCCGGACCGAGCCGGTGGAGCTGACGTTGACGATCGTGCCGCCCCCGGCCTCGGCCATTCGGGCCCCGGCCAGCACGGACAGCCGGAACGGGCCCTTGAGGTTGAGGCCCACCACCGCGTCGAACATCTTCTCCGTGACCTCGGTCAGGTCGTCGTAGACGGGGGACATCCCGGCGTTGTTGACCAGCACGTCGAGCCTGCCGAAGCGCGCGTGGACGGCGTCGACCAGGCCGGGCAGCTCGTCCCAGCGGCCCACGTGAACGGCGTACGGGAGCGCCGCGCGCCCCGTCTCCTTCTCGATCTCGGTGCTCACGGCGGCGCAGGCGTCGTACTTCCGGCTGGCGACGACGACGTCCGCGCCGCAGCGGGCCGCCCCGAACGCCATCGCCCGCCCCAGGCCCCGGCTGCCGCCGGTGACGAGGACCACCCGGCCGGAGAGGTCGAACAGCTCGTCCGCGTAGCCCATGCCCGCCTCCTGGAGCGTTCTCGATTATGAGAGTATCGTTCTCCGGTGTGCAGAATAGCATTCGGGACAGTGATGCCGAGGCGTTGCTGGACGCCGGACTGGCCCTGATGGTGACGGGCGGTGGGCGCCGGCCCCGCGTGGCCGACATCGTGGCCGCCGCGGGTCTGTCGAACGACGCCTTCTACCGCTCCTTCGCGAGCAAGGACGCCCTGGTGGAGGCCATCGTGGAGCGCGGCGCGCGCACCCTCGTCAGGTATGTCCGGCACCGGATCGCACGGGCGGCCGGGTGCGGGCCGGAGGCCCGGCTGCGGGCCGGGCTCGAAGCGGTCGTGCGGCAGGCCTCCGACGCGACCCTGGCCCGGCAGACCCGGGCGGTGCTGGCCAACGCGACCGGACACGCGCCCCGGGCCTCGCACGTCACCGTCGCGCTGGTGGACGCCCTGGCCGCGCTGTTCGCCCAGCCCGCCGCCGAGTTGGGGGCCGGCGACCCGATGCGCTCCGCCCGGACCGCGGCGGGCGCGGTCGTCGCGGCCCTGCAGTACTGGCTGTTCACCGAGGAGGTGCCGGGGCGCGCCGAGACCGAGCATCTGGTCTGCTTCCTGCTCGCAGGAGTGTGCGCTCCGGATCCCCGCAGGGGGTAAGTCCTCTTGCTGGACGCGAGAATGCCGTTCTGTTAATTTCAGAACGGCATTCTGACGGAAGGTGGATGCGTCATGTGGGACTTCAGTACCGACGCCGCGTTCCAGGAGAGACTCGACTGGGCCGCGCGCTTCGTCCGTGAGGAGATCGAGCCGCTCGACGTGCTGTTCCCGGGCAACGCCGAGCCCTACGACCGTGACAGCGAGGTCTTCCGGGAAGTGGTCCGCCCGTTGCAGCGGCAGGTGCGTGAGCAGGGGCTGTGGGCCGCCCATCTGCCGCCCTCGCTCGGCGGCATGGGCATGGGCCAGGTGAACCTCGGCCTGCTCAACGAGATACTCGGGCGCTCCAGTTGGGCGCCGATGGTGTTCGGCACCCAGGCTCCTGACTCCGGCAACGCGGAGATCCTCGCCCACTACGCGACCGACGAGCAGCGCAAGGAGTACCTGGAGCCGCTGCTCGACGGCCGGATCGTCTCCACCTTCGCGATGACCGAGCCGACCGGCGGCGCGGACCCGGGCGGCTTCACCTGCCGTGCCGTGCGCGACGGCGGGGAATGGGTGATCAACGGCGAGAAGTGGTTCGCCTCCAACTACCCCCACGCCGCGTTCGTCATCGCCATGGTGGTCACCGACCCCGACGCGCCCGTGCACAAGGGCGCCTCCATGATCCTGGTCCCGGCCGGCACGCCCGGCATGGAGATGGTGCGCGGCACGGGCATGGCCGGCGAGCCGCTCGGCGAGGGCGTCCACGCCTATCTGCGGTTCACCGACTGCCGCGTCCCCGCCGCGAACCTGCTGGGCGAGCCCGGCTCCGGTTTCCTGATCGCGCAGACCCGCCTCGGCGGTGGCCGTCTGCACCACGCGATGCGGTCGGTCGGCCAGTGCCTGCGCGCCCTGGAGATGATGACCGAGCGGATCGCCTCCCGGCGCACCCGCGGCGGCCCGCTCTCCGGCCAGCAGGCCGTGCGCCACCAACTGGCCGACACCTGGGTGCAGATCGAGCAGTTCCGCCTCCAGGTCCTGCACGCCGCCTGGCACACGGACCGGGCGGCCGACACCGGCGACCCGGCCGACGCGCGCCGGGCCCGGCTGCACGTCTCCGGCGTCAAGGTCGCCACCCCCAAGGTCCTCGTCGACGTCGCCTACCGGGCCCTGCACCTGCACGGCGCACTCGGCGTCTCCAACGAGCTGCCCCTGGCCAAGATGTGGCACTCCGGCCCCACCCTCGGCATCGCCGACGGCCCCACCGAGGCCCACCAGGACGTCATCGCCCGGCTACTCCTGAAGGACGCCACCCCGGCCGAGGACCCGCTCTTCGGCTCCTCGCACCTGCCCACCCGACTGGCCGCGGCGCGCGAGAAATACGCGGACCGCCTGAAGGAGACGGCGGTGACCTGGTGAGCTCCCAGGAGGCGCACGACGCCGACAGCACCATGTCCGACCTCGACCGCCTCAACGCCTGGCCCGGCCTCACCGAACTCCCCGGCGACGGTCCCGTCATCGCCCTCGACCCTCTCACCGGCGGGGCGCAGAACCTTCTGTTCACCCTCCGCAGGTCCGACGGCACCGAACTCGTGCTGCGCCGCCCCGGCCGGCACCTGCGGGCCGGCGCCTCCGACGCCTTCCGCCGCGAGGGCCGCGTCCTGGGCGCCCTCGCCGCCACCGACGTACCGCATCCGCACCTGCACGCCAGCGTCCAGGACGAGTCGGTGCTCGGCGCGCCCTTCTCCGTGCTGGAGAAGATCGACGGCTTCATGCCCCGGGGGCAGCTTCCCGGCCGGTACGCCGAGGACCCGGAGTGGCGGCGCACGGTCGCCTTCGCGTTCGTCGACGGCGCCGCACGGCTGGCAGCTGTGGACCCCGGCGCGCACGACCTGGCGGACCTCGGGCGTCCGGAGGGCTGGCTGGAGCGGCAGACCCCCAAGTACCTGAAGATGCTGCACGGTTACCGGAGCGACGCCGCCTACCTGGAGAGCGAGAACCCGCACGTCGACATCGTCGCCGACTGGCTGGTCGCGCACGCCCCGAAACAGGGCGCGACCGGCATCGTCCACGGAGACCTGCAGTTCGCCAACGTCATGTTCGCCCACGACGCGCCACGCCTCGCCGCCATCGTCGACTGGGAGATGGCCTCCCTCGGCGACCCGCTCCTCGACCTGGCCTGGATCCTCACCGCCTGGCGCGAGCCCGGCGACCCGCCCGGCAGCGACCCCCAACTCCAGCCCTGGGACGGCATGCCCTCCCGCGCCGAGCTCGTCGCGAACTACGCCGAGCAGACCGGCCGGGACGTGTCCGCGTTCCGCTGGTACCAGGTGCTGGCCTGTTTCCGGCTTGCCGCGCTCCTGGAGGGCAGCCACGCCCGCGCGCTGGCGGGGAAGCTGAACCACAGGATGGGGGAGGCGTTCCACGCCTACGCCGGCTGGCTGTGGGAGAAGGCGCGCCAGGAGATGGCCGCGTGAGCGCTCCGCTGGAAGAGCTGCCAATTGTCGCCGGTTGTCCGCGGCGCCGTCGTGGCTGGTCGCGCCCACGCGGCGGTAGCCGCAGATCGATACGGGCCCCGCGCCCCTTACGGGGCGCTGGAGTGCACGTCACTTCGGAGGGAACCGCAACGCCCCGTCCAAGCGGACCACTTCGCCGTTGAGGTAGCCGTTCTCGCACAGGTGCTGGACGAGGGCGGCGAACTCCTCCGGTCGCCCCATCCGGCGCGGGTGGGGCACCTGCGGTCCCCAGTACGCCTGCAGTTGGTCGGCGGCCTTGCCGTACGCGGGTGTGAGGACGGTGCCGGGCGCGATCGACACCACCCGGATGCCGAGCGGCGACAGATCGCGGGCGGCCACCAGGGTCATCGCGCTCACCCCGCCCTTCGCGGCGGCGTACGGGAGTTGGCCGATCTGGCCCTCGTACGCCGCGATCGACGACGTCGTCACGATCACCCCGCGTTCGCCGTCCTCCCCGGCCGGCGCGGTGTGGGCGATGGCCGCGGCGGCCAGGCGCAGCACGTTGAACACACCCGTCAGATAGACGTCGACCGTGGTCCGGAAGGCGGCGAGGCCCAGCGGCGCCCCGTCCCTGCCGACCAGCCGCCCGCCGGCGGCCGGACCGCCGTGGCAGTCCACCGCCGTACGGAACTCGCCCTCCTCGGCGGCCACTTCGACCGCCGAAGCCACCGAGTCCTCGTCGGTGGCGTCCGTGCGGACGTACCGCACCCCCAGCTCCTCCTGAAGGGCCTTGCCCCTATCGTCGGCCAGGTCGGCGACCACGACCCGCATGCCCGCCGCGTGCAGCCGCCGTACCGTCGCCTCGCCGAGCCCGCCCGCGCCGCCGACCACCAGGGCCGAGGAACCCTCGATGAGCATCGTCATTCCCCTCTCTTGCTAGTGAGCCTCTGAGTGTATGAGAATGGCATTCTCATGAACATAGCCGTGATCCTGGAAATGGCCGCCTCCGCGGGGGACCGGCCGGCCGTCACCGAGGGCGGCCGTTCGCTCTCCGCCGCCGAACTCCAGCGCCTCGCGCGTCATGCGGCCGCCCGCTTCCGCGACCGACCCGCAGTCCTCTACCTCGGTGCGAACCACCTTGCCTACCCCGTCGCCCTGTTCGGCGCGGCCCTGGCCGGAATCCCCTTCGTCCCCCTCAACTACCGTCTGGGAGACGAGCAGTTTGCGGCCCTGCTGGAGCGGCACCCGGGCGCCGCGTTACTGCGCCCGGAGGACCTCGACGCCCTCCTCGCCGCGTCCGGCGAAGCCGGGTGGCAGCCGACTCCCGGCGACCGGGACGCCACCGCCGTCATCCTCTACACCAGCGGCACCACCTCCGCGCCCAAGGCGGCACTGCTGCGCCACCGCCACCTGCTCGCCTACGTCTTCAACACACAGGACTTCGGCTCGGCGGGCGCGGACGACGCGACCCTGGTGGCCCTCCCGCCCTACCACGTGGCCGGGTTGATGAACCTGCTGACGAACCTCTACGCGGGCCGCCGGATCGTCTACCAGACCTCCTTCGATGCGGCGGACTGGCTGGCCACGGTGCGCGGCGAGCGCGTCACCCACGCCATGCTGGTGCCGACCATGCTCGCCCGCATCACCGCCGAACTCGGCGAGAACCGGGCCGGGACGCCCACCCTGCGCAGCCTCGCCTACGGCGGGGCACGCACCCCGCGCCCGGTGGTGGAGCGGGCGCTGCGGCAGTTCCCGGAGACCGGCTTCGTCAACGCGTACGGTCTCACGGAGACCGCGTCCTCCATCTGCGTCCTCGGTCCCGACGACCACTGGCAGGCGCTGGTCTCCGAGGATCCGGCGGTACGGGCCAGGCTCGGCTCGGTCGGCCGCCCGCTGCCCGGGATCGAGGTCGAGATCCGGGACGAGGACGGCAAGGTGCTCGAACGAGGAGCGACAGGGCTCGTCTTCGTGCGCGGCGAGCAGATCTCGGGGGAGTACACCGGGACCCGGGCACTGGACGACGGGGGTTGGTTCGCCACCCGCGACCGGGGCCGGCTCGACGACGCGGGCTACCTGTTCGTCGAGGGGCGCGCCGACGACACGATCATCCGCGGTGGCGAGAACATCGCTCCCGCCGAGATCGAGGACGTACTCCTGCAGTACCCGGGGGTGCGGGAGGCCGCCGTGCTAGGTGTCGCCGACCCGGAGTGGGGGCAGCGGCTGGTGGCCGTCCTGGTCGGCTCCGGAGACCCCGAGGACATCCGGGCCTTCGCCCGTCGGCACCTGCGTTCCTCGAAGACGCCCGACCTCGTCGTCTTCCGCCCCGAACTGCCCCGTACCCCCACCGGGAAGCTCCTGCGCCGCACCCTCGTAGCCGAACTGGAGGAGACCGCCGATGCCTGAGGCCGTTCTCGTCGCCGCCCTGCGCACGCCGATCGGCACCGCGTTCAAGGGCACCCTGCGCAGCACCACCGCCTACGAACTGGCCGACCGTATCGTCACGGCGGTCGCGGAGGGGCTGGACCCCGACCTCGTCGACGACGTGGTGCTCGCCGAGTCCCACTACGGCGGCGGGGTCGTCGCCCGGCACGCGGCCCTCACCGCCGGGCTGCCCCGGGTCCCCGGCCTCGCCCTGAACCGGCACTGCGCCGCCGGACTCGCCGCCGTACAGACCGCCGCGGCCTCGATCAGGGCCGGCATGGACCGCCTGGTCGTCGCCGGCGGAGTCAACTCCACCTCCACCGCACCCAAGTTGTCCTTCCAGGACACCGGACGCTGGGTGCCGCCCACCCACCCGGACCGCCCCGACGCGCCCAACCTCGACATGTCGATCACAGTGGGCTGGAACACGGCCGTACAGGAGGGCATCGGGCGCGCGGAGATGGACGCGTGGGCGCTGCGCTCGCACCGCAACGCCGTACGCGCCCAGGACGAGGGCCGCTTCAAGGATGAGCTCGTGCCCGTCGAGACGCCGTACGGCGCCTTCGAGGCCGACGAGCACCCGCGCCGGAACACCAGCGCGGAGCGCCTGGCCGCACTGAAGCCGCTGCACCCGGAGATCGAGGGATTCTCGATCACGGCCGGGAACGCCTGCGGAGCCAACGACGCGGCGGCCGCCCTGGCGGTCGCCGACGCGGGGCTGGGGCTTCCCGCGCTGGCCCGGGTGCGCTCCTGGGCCTCCGTGGCCCTGGACCCGGCCGAGACCGGACTGACCCCCGTGCATGCCATCCCCAAGGCGCTTCAGCGGGCCGGGATGTCCCTCCCGGACGTCGACCTCTTCGAGATCAACGAGGCGTTCGCCGTCGTACCGGTCGCCGTGATCCGTCGCCTCGGCCTCGACCCGGACACGGTGAACGTCAGCGGCAGCGGCTGTTCCCTGGGCCACCCCGTGGCCGCGACCGGTGCGCGCATGGTCGTCACCCTGGTCCACGAACTGCGCCGCCGGGGCGGGGGAGTCGGCGTGGCCGCGATGTGCGCGGGCGGCGGCATGGGCTCCGCCCTGGTACTGGAGGTGCCCGCGCCCTGATCCTGCCGGGGCCCTCACCGACGAGCCGTCCGTCCGCGAGCCGGCCCGGTCAGTCCCGGTGACGGCCTGGACCGCTGTCGTAGTCACCCGCCAGCACGGCGCCCATGCGCGGCAGCACGGCATCGGCGAACGGGGTGTGCACGCCCGTGTCCCGACCCAATTCCTGTGCCGCTGCCAGGTCTTTGCGGGCCAGCGCCTCGATGTAGTCGGCCTGCGCGCGGATGGTGCCCGCGGCGTCGAGGTGGTCGTGCAGGAGGAACAACTGGGAGGTGCCGCCGGCCACCGCCGACTCCAGCACCTCGATCAGCTTCCGCGGGTCGACGCCGCCTCGTACGGCAAGCTGTACGGCCTCCCGCACCACCGCCCAGCTCGCATAGGTCACGACATTGCGGGCGATCTTGGTGACCATGCCGGAACCCACCGGGCCGCAGTGCACCACTGTCCTGGAGAAGGACTCCAGCACCGGCCGCACCTGGTCGACCACCTCCTCGGGCCCGCCGACCATCGTCACCAGCAGTCCGTCGCCCGCCTGGGTCACACCGCCGTCGAGCAGGGTGACACCGTGCTGCTCGGCCAGTTCGGTGAACTCCCGTACCGCGGACAGCGCCACCGTGGACAGCAGGACGACGACCAGCCCCGCTCTGGCCGCGCTCAGCAGCCCCCGCTCACCCGCGAGGACCTCACGGACCTGTCCGGCATCCACCACGGCCACCAGGACCACGTCACTGGCGCGCGCCACGTCGGCAGGCGAGGCGAGCACCGGACCCACTCCGTCCAGGGAATCGGCCGCATCCGGACGGACGTCGAAGACCGACAGAGGCAGTCCCGCCCGGGCGATGTTCCTCGCCACCCCTGAGCCGATCATGCCCAGGCCGATGACACCGGCCGTGATCGTCTGCCGGGAAACCGCACGCGTTTGTGCCATCACTGAAGCCCCTTCGTCCCTGGTCGGCCAACGGTAGGCAGCGTGTGCGGGCCGCCGGGGTCGCCGTCCCTCTCAGCGGGACACCCGCTGGGGCGCTGAAGCCGTCCAGAACTACCGTGCACGGGCCGACATGGAGGAGTGCGCAGATGACGACGAACGGCGACGAGCGGTGGAACCGCGGCACCGAAGCGATAGACGCCGTCTACGGAGAGGGATTCTCGGCGACGTACTACCCACAGCCCCGAGAGATGCCCTACCATCGGGAGACCGTGGAGCATCTCTTCGGCGACATCTGGTCGCGTCCCGGCCTGTCGGTGCGCGACCGCAGACTCCTGGTGATCGGAGTGACCGCGGCCCTCGGCCGCGGCGACCTGATCCGCATCCAGGCCCTCGGCGCACTGCGCAACGGCGAACTGAGCCCGGAAGAACTGCGCGAGGGGGTACTCCAGCTGGCCTACTACACCGGGTGGGGCAACGCCACCAGCGTGGACAGGGGCATCGAGGACGCCATCGCCGATCACGAGAAGGAACGGGCCCGGGAGTAGACACGCTCCCCGGCACCACGGCCTTGGTGTGACGGGCCATCAACCCGTGAAGCTGGTTCGGTCAGTCTGTCAGGGTCAGTTCTTGCCCTTGCTGACGACCCACTTGCGGCCCACCCAGCTGCCGACCGTCTCGTAGCCGGAGCGGAAGGAGCCGAGCCAGTTGAGCTTGAGGCCGGCCTCGGCGGCGGACTTGACCGGGGTGTAGCTGCTCGCGTCGGTGGCGGAGCCGCCCGTGGTGTTCTTGGCGTAGTACGGGAAGGGGTAGACCGGGCGGGAGGCGGTGGTGTTCCCGCTGCTGTCGACCGACTTGGTCGTCAGGCTGTCGGGGGCGTCGCCCTTGGTGACCCAGTCGGTGATCGCGGTCAGTGCATCGAAGGTGTTCGGGCCCTGGCCGCCGCCGCAGTGCGCGACGCCGGGCAGCAGGAACAGCCGGGCAAAGGTCTCGGTGGCCGCCTCGCCGCCCATCACCTTCTCAACTGCCTTGTAGTAGGCCATCGTTCCCACGGCCGGGATGTGCTGGTCGCCAAGACCGTGCCAGAGGATCAGCTTGCCGCCGGCCTTCTTGAACGCGGTGAGGTCGGGGTCGGTGGCGTCGTACATGCCCTCGTTGGGCCCCATGACCTTCTTGTAGTAGGCGGCCGTGAAATTGATGTCCTTGTACGTCAGGGCCGGCTGAGGGCTGTCGAAGACCTGGTAGCGCAGGGTCTCCCGGACGAAGCTGATGTCGCCGCTGGCGCCGGTGGCGGTGGCCGGGGTGATGATGCCCGCCCAGTTCAGTTCGGAGCCGCGCAACTGGTAGCCCGGGTACAGGAGTCGGCCGTGCTCGTCGGTGGGTCCGGCGTAGATGCGGCGCAGGGTGGTGACCTGGTCGGCGGTCAGGCAGTAGGCGTCGGACGTCGAGGTCTGGCCGGTCTTGCACTGGATGGTGCCGGGGTCCCAGGTGCAGCTCAGCGGGTCGGCGATGATGCCGTCGGCGGGGGCGCCGCAGCCCTTGAGGACGGCCTTGTGGAGGTCGGCGAGGTCGGCGTTGGTGATCGTCGCCGGACCGCCGTTGAGGTAGACGGACTGGGCGGTCCAGGCGTGCGAGAAGGTGTTGAGCGCGGTGAAGTTGTTGGCCGGGGCGCCGGCGATGATGCCGTCGAAGTCGGTCGGGTAACGCTGGGCCTCGGTCAGGCCCTGGTGGCCGCCCTGGGAGCAGCCGTCGAAGTAGGAGTGGGTGGCTGCCTGGCCGTAGTACTGCTTGATGACGGCCTTGGCCGCCTGGACCAGTTCGTGGTCGGACTTGTAGCCGAAGTCGGCGCTCAGGGTCGGGTCGGTGGAGAAGAGGCCGCCGCCCACCTGGTGGCCCTCGTCGCTGGAGGCGACGGCGAAGGCGCCGCTGGTCAGCGGGACGCAGCCGGCGGAGGCGGGTGCGTTGGTGACGGTGGCGCCGCCGCACAGGCCGCCGCAGCCTAGCTGGAGGTAGTCGGCCTGCCAGCCGGTCTCGGGCAGCTTGATCTCGAAGTGCAGCTGAGGGGCGATCACGCCCTTCACGTCGCAGGCCGCCCAGTTGCCCAGCGTGTTGCTGCTCGCGGCCAGTTCGGTGGCCGAGGAGATCTCGAAAGGCACACCGGGAACGGCACTGGCGAGGTCCAGTCCCGCCACACTGGTGCAGGACATGGCAGGTGCGATCCCGGAGGCGGTGTCGCTCGCGGCGAGCGCGGCGGCCGAGGCGGGCGGCTGCGCGCTGCCGGTCTGCGCGTTGGCGAGAGCGAAGCCCGCCCCGGTCACGAGTGCGAGCGTGGCCGCCAGGGTGGCCATGAAGGAAGCCGACGTCCTCCGGCTCCATGTGGAGAGCAGGGGCATGCTCGATCTCCGTTCGATTGCTGAGTCACCACGAGTGACAGCCGGACCGAGGTGCGCGGTGACCCGGTCGATACGCCTGGCCCAGCCCACGGCTCTGCTGGGCGCAGCCTCCCGGCCCTGGTCGGCTGCAACTCAAGTGGCGGTACGGCGATGAACTTAGCCCTGGGGCCATTGCGGTCACAAGATTCGTCGACGAAATTGTCGACGATTGATGGTGAGGTGAGATCGATTCCGGCCAGAGGCGTGAGGCGTGGCGATGCGGCATCCTGACCATCCGCTTGGGAGGTGGTCTCCGGTCTTCGGCCTAGCCGCCGAACCGCAGCAGCGCCTCCTGGGCGAACGAGGCGAGGAGCATTCCGTCCTCGTCGAGGACGTCGCCGCGCCCGAAGCACCGCCCGTGTGCGGCGAGCGGGCTGTGCTGGCGCAGAAGCAGCCACCGTCCGGTGGTGAACGGGCGGTGGAACCAGACGGTGTGCGCGGTCACGGCCGAGGCGAACGCCCGGCCCGCGTCCGCCTGGGTGATGTCCTCCAGGGGGCGCAGTGCGGTGCCGATCAGGGTGAGGTCGGTGGCATAGGCGAGCAGGGCCGGTCCGAGAGCCGGCGGGGCCGTGGGGATGCGCGTCCACAGCTCGTATCCCGGCGGCTCGGACTTCACGGTGTCGAGGTCGGTGGCCGCTCGCGACTCCCAGGGCAGCAGCCCGAGTTCGAGGGCGCGCTCCGGGGCGGGCAGTGCCGGCGCCGGATCCACCGTCTGCCGGTCCGGCCCCTCCTCCCACACGTGCAGGCTCGCGCTCGCCGTCGCCACCACTCCATGGTCTTGGCGGGCGGTGAGCCGTACGGTCGCGAAGGTGCGGCCCTGCTGCGGCACATCGGTCTCGTAGCGCACCGGTTCACCCGTGCGGCCCTCGCGCAGGAACTGCGTGTGCAGCGACTTCAGGCTCTTGCCGGGCGCGGCGAGACAGGCGGCCCGCGCGAACTGGGCGAGGAACTGACCGCCGAACAGCCGCCGATAGGTGAGCTGTTGCGAGCGGCCCGCATAGGTGTCGGTGCCGTGCGGGGTGAGGTCGAGGCAGCCGAGCAGGTCCTGCCACAGGTCCGTGGTCACGTGCTTCCTCACAGGTCGACGAGTCGGCGCGTCCGTCGTTCGCGCAGCAGCAACGCGCCTGCCTCACGGGTCAGTTCGCGGGTCGAGCCGAGCAGTCCGTCGAGGACGA
The DNA here is from genome assembly GCF_040296885.1 of Streptomyces sp. NPDC001980. Taxonomy (NCBI): domain Bacteria; kingdom Bacillati; phylum Actinomycetota; class Actinomycetes; order Kitasatosporales; family Streptomycetaceae; genus Streptomyces; species Streptomyces sp. NPDC001980. The sequence goes on from NZ_JBEOYD010000002.1 coordinate 278,711, forward strand.
GGGCCCGTTTCACATGCCGGTGCAGCGGGTGTTCCGCGGTGAAGCCGATGCCGCCCAGGGCCTGCTGGCAGTGGCGTGCCGTGGTGAGTGCGGCCCGCCCGGCCGCGGCCTTGGCGAGCAGCGCGCCGGTGTCGTCATCGGCCGCGCCGAGCGCCGCCTCGGCTCCCTCCAGTGCCACATGGGCCTCGGCGAGCCGGTGCCGCAGGGCCTGGAAAGAGGCGAGGGGCCGCCCGAACTGGTGCCGTTCCAGGACGTGTTCCCGGGCCAGGTCGAGCATGGCGTGACCGGTGCCGAGCAGCCACCAGCCCAGCGCCCGACGCCCGGCGGCGAGCGGGACGGCCTCGCCCGGGCCCACCCGCCGCAGCGGCAGCCAGGGGTCGAGCGCGCTTGCCTCGGTGGCACCGTCCCGCGCCCACACCACCCACATTCCGCCCGCGTACGGCAGCGGCAGCGTCCCCCCGACGGGCCGCCCGGCCGCCCGCAGGACGACGTCGTTGAGGACCACCGCCTGCGTCCCCGTCTCCCCGAGGAGCCGGAAGACCAGGGGAACGGCGGCGTCCGGTGCCTCGGCGAGCATCTGCGTCCAGCCCAGGTCCGCGAGCGCGGTGTCGAGTGCGGCGCCGGTCGCGGCCGCCGTCATGGTCTTGCGCAGCGCTTCTTCCAGCAGGTCGCGTTCGGCGGTGTCCACTTCGCCTCACTCCTTTCCGAGGCCCAGGAGGCGACGGGCGACGATATTGCGCTGGATCTCGGCGGTGCCGCCGTAGACGGAAGCGGCCCGGGAGTAGAGGAAGCCGGTGCGCCACGCGGCGTCCTCGGCCAGTTCGACGGCACCTGGCAGGAGGTCGCGCGCGGTGTCGTACAGCCGTTGCTCGGCGGTGGCCAGGAGGATCTTGTCGACGGAGGTCTCCGGCCCGAGCCGCCCGCCCGCCGCCAGCGCCCGCTGGGTCGAGGCCGACCGGCAGCGCACGGTGTGCAGGTCCAGCCAGGCGGCGCCGAGAGCATCGGCGTCCGCCTCGCAGTCGGCGGCCAGAAGACGGTCCAGGGTGGCGTAGAGATGGGCGATTCGGTGCCAGAAGCAGGTGGACCGTTCGTGCGGCAGCAGGTCCATCGCCAGCTGCCAGCCGTCGCCGGGCCCGCCCAGCATGCGATGCGCCGGAACGCGCACGTCGTCGAAGAAGACCTCGGCGAACTCGTCGACACCGTGCATCGTGCGCAGCGGCCGTACGGTGATGCCGGGGTGATCCATGTCGACGAGGAAGGCGCTGATACCGGCGTGGCCCGGTCCTCCGGTGCGGGCCAGCAGGACACAGCGGGCCGCGTACTGCGCGAGGCTCGTCCACACCTTCTGGCCGGACACCACCCAGGCGTCCCCGTCGGGCACCGCCCGGGTGGACAGCGAGGCCAGATCGCTGCCCGAGCCCGGTTCCGAGAAGCCCTGGCACCACTGCTCCCGGCCCGACAGCAGCCGCGGCACCATCTCGGCGGCGAGCGCGGGCGGGGCGTAGTCCACGACGGTGGGCACCAGCACCTCCACCATGGACCAGATGCCCGGTTCCGCCAGTGCCCGGGAGGCGACCTCCTCGCCGAGCACCGCGCGCAGTGCACCGCTCCCGCCGAGTCCGCCGACCTGCCGCGGCCATCCGTACCGCATCCAGCCGGCGTCCCACAACGCACCGCGCACCCGGTTCAGTTGAGCGACCTGGGCATCGAGGGAGTCGTCGGGCGGCGGCGTCAGATCGTGGTGGTCCAGCCAGTTCCGCAGGCCCTGCCGGAACTCGTCGACCCTCATGGACGCGAGCGTTCGAAGGCGTGCGGTCGGCCCGAGTCATGGACACCGCTGCGGCGGATGAACGTCATGGCCCGGGTGCGCAGCCGCCATCCCGCCGGGGTGCGGACGTAGGAGTCGTTGTAGTACCCGATGCGCATCCGGTGCTCGGTGTGCTCGACGAAGCACAGCGGCTGGGTGCCGGCGGCGGTGTCGCCGTCCAGCTCGACGACCGGTGTGCCGACGAGGAAGAGGCCCTTGGGGGCGGCGGCGATCAGCGCCGGGAACTCGTCCAGCGGGTAGGTGTCGCCGAACGCGCTGTAGCTCCCGTCCGGGGTGAAGACGCCGAGCACCCTGTCCACGTCCCCGCGGGTCATGGCGACCGCGTAACGGGCGAGGAGCTGCTGGATTTCCGTCAGGTCGTCGGTGGCACTCAAGTGGCCTCCATGGTGACTGAGGTGAGAACGACATTCTCGCATGCGAGTATCACGCTCCCCGATGTCGTTGTCGACGCCTCTGTTAAGGAACCTCCCCCTTGCGAATGGTTGATTCTCCTTTAATGAGAAGCTAGTTTCCAACCCATGGATCAGTTCCTGGCCTTCACGGTGGTGGGCCTGAGCACTGCGGCCATCTACGCCGTGATCGGTAGCGGCCTGGTGCTCACCCACACCACGGCCGGAGTCTTCAACTTCGCCCACGGCGCGGCCGGGATGCTCGCGGCCTTCGCCTACTGGCAGCTGGCCGTCGGCTGGGGCTGGCCGGTGCCCGCGGCCCTGGCCGCCGTGCTCCTCGTCCTCGCTCCCGCCTTCGGCCTGCTGGCCGAGCGCGTCCTGATGCGTCCCGTACAGGCGCTCGGGGAGGCCGAACGCCTCGTCATGACGGTCGCGCTCCTCACCGGATGCATCGCGCTCGCCCGCTGGGTCTGGGATCCCAACACCCCCCGCCCGCTCGCCGCGTTCCTCGCCGGCGAACCCGCCCTGCGCCTCGGACCGGCCGTCGTCACCTGGCACCAGGCCATCACCATGGCGACCGCGCTCGCCATCGCCGGCGGCCTGTGGTTCCTGCTCCATCGCACCCGGGCCGGCACGGAGATGCGCGCCTCGGTGGACGACCGCGCCCTCGCCGGGCTGACCGGCGCCGACCCGCTGCGCGCCGGCCGGCTGGCCTGGGTGCTCGGCATCCAGCTCGCCGCCGTCGGAGGCATCCTCATCGCCCCCACCGTCGCGCTCGACGCACAGCAGCTCTCCCTGCTCATCGTCAGCGCCTACACCGCCGCCGTCTTCGGACGGTTGCGCAGCCTGCCCCTCACCTTCCTCGGCGCGGTCGTCGTAGGCCTCCTGGAGGCCTACCTCGCCGGCTACCTCCCGCAGAACGACTACCTGCCAGGCCTGCGCCTGGCCGCCCCCGCCCTGCTCCTCCTCCTGGCCCTGCTCGCCTTCCCGCACCGCCGGCTGCCCGGACGCGACCGCACCCTGGTCCGCGTACCGATTCCCGGCAGGCGCGGCGGCCTGGTCCTGGCCGGCTGCGTCCTGGCCGTCGCACTGGTGCTGGTCAGCGTGCTGACCGAGGACGAGGTCATCTCGTACGGCACCCTCTTCCCGCTCGGCGTGATCGCCCTGTCCTATGTGCCGCTCGCCGGATACGCCGGTCAGATCTCCCTCTGCCAGCTGTCCATCGCCGGGATCGGCGCGGTGGTGTGGGGGCACCTCGGCGCACACGGCGCACTGTGGGCGCTGCCGGTCGCCGTCCTCGTCGCGGCGGCCGTCGGCGCCCTGGTCGCCCTGCCCGCACTGCGCCTGTCCGGCATCTACCTGGCGCTCGGCACCGTCGCCTTCGCCACCGTCCTCGACCGGTGGATCTTCACCCTGCCGGCCTTCGACGTCCTGGGCGTGCGCATCAGCCTGTTCGATCAGGGCTCGGTCTCCGTGACCGGCCCCGACCTGTTCGGCCTGCGCCTCACGTCCCCGACCGAACTGGTGCTGTTCTCCGCCTTCTGCCTGGCCGTCACCTCGCTCGGCGTGGCCGCCCTGCGCCGCGGCCGCTTCGGGCGCCGCCTGGTCGCCCTGCGCGACAGCGAGGCCGCCTACGCCACCCTCGGCGGACGCCTGCTGGCCGCGAAGGTCGCGGTCTTCGCCCTCTCCGCCGGCATCGCGGGACTGGGCGGCGCGCTCTACGGCATGCAGCTGCAGACCGTCACCGCCGACCAGTTCAGCCTCGTCGCCGGACTGCCCGTCTTCCTGATCGCGGTGGTCGGCGGCCTCGGTTCGGTCGGTACCGGCCTGTTCACCGGACTCGCGTACGTCGTGCCCGTCCAACTGCTCGACGGACTCGGCGGCTGGGCGCAGAACCTGCCCGCCCTCCTCGTCGCCCTCGCCGGCCTGGGCTTCGCCCACAGCCCCGCCGGCGTGATCGCGCGGCTGCGCACCCAGTGGACGCCGCTCGGCCGCGACCGGCAGCTGCTGACCGCACTGCTCGGCGTACTCACCCTGTGCTGGGCCGTCGCCGTCCTCGTCCCGGCCGCCGGCCGGCCGGCACTCGCCGCCGCAGTGGTGGCCATGGTCCTGCGCAACCGTGCCGCCGCACGAGCGGCGGCACCCGCGGACGTCCCGCCGGAGTGGTGGGGCCTACGCCGCCCGTGGCGGCCCGAGGACGGGGAGGTGCTGAGCCGTGCCACCGCTGCTGCAGGCTGACGGGATCACCGTCGCGTTCGGCGGGCGGCGGGCCCTGGACCGGGTGTCGCTGGCCGCCGAGCCCGGCCGGGTCACCGGCCTGATCGGCCCCAACGGGGCCGGGAAGAGCACGCTGTTCGACACCGTCTCCGGGCTCCGCCGCCCGCAGACCGGCCGGATACGGCTCGACGGCCGCGACATCACCCGCGAGGGCCCCGCCCGCCGGGCGCGGCGCGGTCTGTCCCGGACCTTCCAGCACCTCGAACTCTTCGGCCGGCTCTCCGTCCGCGACAACCTCCTGGTCGCCGCGGAACTCGGGCCCCGACGCCGCCACGCGGCCCGTACGGCGGACGAGGTCCTGGACCGCCTCGGCCTGACCGACACGGCCCAGGCCCCCGCGGACGCCCTGCCCACCGGCATCGCCCGCCTCGTCGAGGTCGGCCGCGCCCTCGTCCAGAGCCCCCGCGTCCTGCTCCTCGACGAACCCGCGGCCGGACAGGACGCCGAGGAGACCGAGCGCTTCGCCGACCTGCTGCGCTCCCTGGCGGCCGAGGGCACGGCGGTCGTCCTGGTCGAACACGACATGAGCCTGGTCATGGCCGTCTGCGACGACGTGTACGTCCTCGACCTCGGTCAGGTCGTGGCCTGCGGCCCGCCGGCCGAGATCCAGCAGGACGAGACCGTCCTCGCCGCCTACCTGGGGGAACCATGACGGTGAACGACAGCCCACTGCTGGAACTCCGCGGCGTCCGCGCCGCCTACCACGGCATCACCGTGCTGCACGGCGTGGACCTGACCGTCGCCGCGGGCCAGGTGGTGGCACTCCTGGGACCCAACGGCGCCGGCAAGACCACCGTCCTGAAGGCCGCCGCCGGACTGCACCCTCCCAGCGCCGGGCAGCTGCTGATGGGCGGCCGGGACGTCACCGGGATCCGTCCCGGCCGCCTGGCGCGCGCCGGGGTCTGCCTGATCCCGGAGGGCCGCGGCGTCTTCCCCAACCTCTCCGTCCGCGACAACCTGCTGATGATGACCTTCTGCGGCCGCGGCCGGGAGGAGATCGAGGCCACCGCGTACGACCGCTTCCCCGTCCTCGCGGCACGCCGCACCCAGCAGGCGGGCACCCTCTCCGGCGGCGAGCAGCAGATGCTCGCCCTCGCCCGCGGCCTGGTGACCGACCCCGCCGTGCTCCTCCTCGACGAACTCTCCATGGGACTCGCCCCGTTGGTCGTCGCCGAGCTGTACGAACTGGTCGGCGAGATCGCCCGGCAGGGCGTCGCCGTGCTGGTCGTGGAGCAGTTCGCCGCCGCCGTACTGAAGATCGCCGACCACGCCGCCGTCCTCGTCCGTGGCCGGATCCAGTGGCAGGGGCACCCCGACAGCTCCCTGCAGGCCGAACTGTCCTCCTACTACCTGGGGAGCCCCACATGACGTCGACCCCGCTACCGGCCTCGCGGGCGGACCGGTTCATCCGTGAAATCGCCGAACTGAAGATCCCCGATCCCGCCGCGGCCCGCACCGCCCTCTGGCGCCGGCTCGGCGGACTGCTCATGACCGCGGGCCTGGTACTCGGTGTCCTCGCCTTCCCTCTCGCCCACGCCACGGACAGCTCGCTCGCGCAGGGCGACGCGCTCGCCCTCGGCCTCGGCGGCGTCACGGCCGCCGTGGTGGGCGGCGCGCTCTTCCTCCGCTATTCACTCACCGACTTCCTGCGCTTCTGGCTCGCCCGGCAGTCCTACGACCTGGACCGGCTGGGGGAGCGCCTCAGCGATCCCGCCGACGCCGCGAAGACGGTCAACTCACCAGCACCAGAAGGAGAACCACGCAATGGCGCTGCCCCCTCGCCCAGGTGACCAGCTCGCCTCCGCCACCTCCACCACCCGGGTCATCGTCATCCGGGCCCCGGCAGATGCGGCGGCTCCGATCGAGTGCGGCGGCGTCCCGATGATCCAGGCCCAGGGCGCGCCCGCCGCACCGACCGACGACGAGCCGTCCGGCACGCTGATCGGCAAGCGCTACGTCGACGCCACCGACAGTCTCGAACTCCTGTGCACCGCCTCCGGAGCAGGCGACCTCACCTACGGCGGACAGCCGTTGCGGATCAAGGCGCCCAAGGCGCTGCCCGCCTCGGACTGACCCAAGCCCCAAGGAGCCCCCATGAACCGTGACGACATGATCCTCATCAGCGTCGACGACCACATCATCGAGCCGCCCGACCTGTTCGCGAACCACCTGCCGGACCGCTACAAGAAGGACGCCCCGCGCCTGGTCCACCGCGAGGACGGCAGCGACGTGTGGCAGTTCCGGGACAACAGTGTGGGCAACGCCGCGCTCAACGCGGTCGCCGGCCGCCCCAAGGAGGAGTACGGCATGGACCCGCAGGGCCTGGACGAGATCAGGCCCGGCTGCTATGACGTCGACGAGCGGGTCGCCGACATGAACGCCGGCGGCGTCCTCGCCCAGATGAACTTCCCCTCCTTCCCCGGCTTCTCCGCCCGGCTGTTCGCCACCGAGGACTCCGACTTCTCGCTCGCCCTGGTCCGCGCCTACAACGACTGGCACATCGACGAGTGGTGCGCCGCCCATCCCGGCCGGTTCATCCCGATGGCACTGCCCGCCATCTGGGACGCCGAACTGTGCGCCCAGGAGATCCGCCGGGTCGCCGACAAGGGCTGCCACTCGCTCACCTTCCCCGAGAACCCGGTCCCGCTCGGCTACCCCAGCTTCCACACCGAGTACTGGGACCCGGTATGGCGTGCCCTGACCGACTGCGGCACCGTGATGAACCTGCACATCGGCTCCTCCGGCCGCCTCGCCGTCACCGCCCCCGACGCCCCGCCGGACGTGATGATCACCCTCCAGCCGATCAACCTCGTCCAGGCCGCCGCCGACCTGATGTGGTCCCGGGTGCTCAAGGAGTACCCCACCATCAAGATCGCCCTGTCGGAGGGCGGCACCGGCTGGATCCCGTACTTCCTGGAACGGCTCGACCGCACCTACGAGATGCACGCCACGTGGACCCTCCAGGACTTCGGCGGCAAGCTGCCCTCGGAGGTCTTCCGCGAGCACTTCCTCACCTGCTTCATCAGCGACCCGGTCGGGGTACGGCTGCGCAACGAGATCGGCATCGACAACATCTGCTGGGAGGCCGACTACCCGCACAGCGACTCCATGTGGCCGAACGCGCCGGAGCAACTGCACGAGGTGCTCACCGCCAACTCCGTGACGGACGACGAGACAGACAAGATGACCCACGGGAACGCGATGCGCTGGTACTCCTTCGACCCGTTCGCCCACGTCCCGCGCGCCCAGGCCACCGTCGGCGCCCTGCGCAGGGCGGCCGAGGGACACGACGTGTCGGTCAAGTCCCGCAGCCGCCAGGTCATCGCCCCCGCGGACAAACTCGCCACCTACCGCAAGAAGGCCCAGGCGGCCCTGGCGGCCGCCGAGCAGTGAGACGGGGAGAACAACGCCGACCGCCGGCCCTCGTGCGGGTGGCGGTCTTCCGAGCGGCTCCGCCGCTGCCTCTGGATAGGGTCGAGGCGTGGACCGCAGCAGCAGGCAGCCGGACGACGTGGTCGCCGGTGACGCGGAGGAGGAGCCGTCGCCCCGGGCGGCCCGGGCCCTGTGGTGGGGGTCGGCCGGCCTGGTGCTCGCCGTCCTCGGCACCTCGGTGCTCGTCGCCGGCGCGGAACACGCCGGACGACTGCCCGCGGCCGTGGCCCTCGTCCTCGTACAGGTCTGCGCCCTGAGGTGGGTGGCGCGCTCCCCGGCCGCCGTACTGGCCGCGACCGCGGCGGCGGGGCTCGCGGTGTGGGCGCTGCTGCCCACGGTGACCCTGACCGGAGCCTTGCTCGCGGCACAGGTCGCCCTGTGCGCGCTGTCGGCGATCCGGCCGCGGCGGGTCTCGGCGCGGGCGCTCGCCGCGATGTGCCTGCCGGCGCCGCTGTCCTTCGCGGCGGGCGGCCCCGCAGGGCTGGCGGTCTATCTGCTGACGGTGGTCCTTGCGTGGACCGCGGGGCAGTGGCGCAGGGCGCAGCGGGCCCGGACCAGGTCGGAGACGCGCCGGGCCGTGGTGGAGGAGCGGGCCCGGATCGCGCGCGAGGTGCACGACGTCGTGGCACACACCCTGTCGGTGATGGTCATCCAGGCCGGCGCCGCCGACGACGTGTTCACCCGGCAGCCCGAACAGGCCCGTCAGGCACTGCGGGCCATCGAGTCGGGTGCCCGGTCGGCGCTCGGCGAACTGCGCCTGCTGCTCCGGGCGTTCGGGCCCGACCCGGGTGACGGGAGGACCGGGGAGCTGCGGCAGCCCGGCCCCTCACTGGCGCGTCTGGACGAACTGGCCGACACCGTGCGGGCGACCGGGATGACCGTGCACGTGGACCGCGACGGCACCACCGACGGGCTGCCGGCCGCAGTGGACCTGGCGGCGTACCGGATCGTCCAGGAGGCCCTGACCAACACCCTGCGCCATGCGGCCGGCGCCGACGAGGTGCGGGTGCGGGTGGCGGCGGAAGGGGAGTGTGTGAGAGTCACGGTGGTCGACAACGGCCGTACGCCGCAGGGGCGTTCGGGCGCGACGGGAACGGGCCGCGGTCTCGTGGGGATGCAGGAGCGGGCGCGGCTCGTGGGCGGCAGCCTGCGTGCGGGCCCGCTGCCCGGCGGCGGGTTCGAGGTGGCGGCGCGGCTGCCGGTGGAGCGTGTGTCATGACGTTGCGTGTGGTCCTGGCCGACGACCAGGCCCTGGTCCGTACCGGATTCCGCATGATCATCGACGCCCGGGACGACCTGGAGGTGGTCGGTGAGGCGTCCGACGGCGGGGAGGCGGTGCGGCTGACACGGGAACTGGCGCCCGACGTGGTGCTGATGGACGTACGCATGCCCGTCGTGGACGGCATCGAGGCGACCCGGCGGATCGTGGCGGACGGCGGCCGGGCCCGGGTGCTGGTGCTGACCACCTGGGACGTGGACGCACACGTGGTCGCCGCGCTGCGGGCCGGAGCGAGCGGCTTCCTGCTGAAGGACATCCGCGCCCCCGAACTCGTCGACGCGATCCGCGTCACCGCGCGCGGTGACGCGCTGCTGGCGCCCACCGTGCTGAGCCGCGTCCTCGACCGGTTCCTGCGCACCACGCCCGACCCGGCGCAGCCGCCCTCCCTGCGGGACCTCTCCGCCCGCGAGCGGGAGGTGCTCACCCTGATCGGGCAGGCACTGTCGAACGCGGAGATCGCCGAGCGGCTGCGCCTGTCGGAGGCCACCGTCAAGAACCATGTCACCGCGGTACTGCGCAAACTGGGCCTGCGCGACCGCGTCCAGGCCGTCGTCGCCGCCTACGACCACGGCCTCGTACGACCGCGCCGCACCTGACGGCACCGGCACCGGGCTCTCCTCCTCAGGGAGGAGACCGGGCCGCCGTCCTCCCGTGCTCCCAGTGGCGGCCCGTCCCGGTGGCCGATCCGCGGCGCGGGTGACCGGCCCTAGCGTCGAGATGTGACCGATGACCTGGCCTGCCTCATGTACCTGCTCGCCCACGACGACGCGGCCCAAGGCCCGTACGACCGCTCCCGGACCGAGCTGCTGGTCCGTGCCGCCGCCCTGGCCGACCTCGCCCTGCGCGGCCGGCTGGGGGAGGACCGCGGCACGGTCACCGTGTCCGGCACGGAACCGACCGGCGACCCCGTCCTGGACGGGGTGCTGCGCGACGCCGTCGGCGGGCACGCCTGGAAGGAGCTCGTGCGCCGCCACCGCAGGCGGACCCTGACGGAGGTCGAGGACCGGCTCGCCGCGGCCGGACTCCTCACGCTGCGGGCGCCCCGCTTCGGCTTCGGCACCCGGCGGTCGACCGTGACGGACCACACCGGGTCCGCGGCCCTCCGCGCCAGGGTGTCCGCGGCGCTGCACGGAGACGGCCCCGTGCGGGAGGTTCCCGCCGCCGACGCCGTGCTGCTCGCGCTGGCCGCGGCAGGACGGGTCCGCGCCGTCGTGTCACGGCAGGACCAGAAGACCCTCCGGGCCCGTATCGACGCCTGCACAGGGCGCCTCGGCGCCCTCGCACCCGGCCTGGAGCACGCCGTACGCGCGCTGCCGACCACCATGATCGCCGCGCAGGGCGGCATGGGCGGCAGCTGACCGCAAGGGGGAGACGATGACCATGCACCGCACCTTGACCACCCTGACCTGCGCCCTGGCCGCCGTGCTCGCGACGGCCTGGTCCGCGGCGCCACCCACCCGGCCCGCAGTCGCCACGACGGTGCACACCCGCGAGGGCCTGGTGCGGGGAGCCGCACACGACGGTTACCGCACCTTCGAGGGCATCCCGTACGCGGCACCCCCGGTCGGCACGCTGCGCTGGGCGGCGCCCCACCCCGCGGCCGCCTGGTCCGGGGTACGTGACGCGACCAGGTCCGCGAGCGCCTGCCCGCAGCCGGCCGGGGAAGTGCCCGGCGGCAGCACCGACGAGGACTGCCTCCACCTGAACGTGACGACACCCGACGGCTCGGGACCGGCACGCCCGCGGCCGGTGATCGTGTGGCTGCACGGCGGTGGTCTCACCACCGGCGCGGCCGGCTCGTACGACGCCCACCGCATGGCCACCCGGGGGGACGTCGTGGTCGTCACCGTCGACTACCGCCTGGGGGCGCTCGGTTTCCTCGCGCACGCGGGGCTGCCCGGCTCCGGCACCTTCGGGCTGGCCGACCAGCAGGCGGCACTGCGCTGGGTCCGCGCCGAGATCGGTGCCTTCGGCGGCGACCCGCACAACGTGACGCTGGCCGGCGAGTCGGCGGGCGGCTACAGCGTCTGTGCCCAACTCGCCTCACCCGGCGCCGCCGGGCTCTTCGACCGGGCGATCATCGACAGCGGCCCGTGCACCGGCAGCCCCGACCGCCCCTTCGCACCGTCCTCCGTTCCCCTGCCCACGGCACGCGGCGCGGGCGCGGACCTCGCGGCGAAGGCCTGCTGCGGCTCCGCCCGTGACGCCCTGGCCTGTCTGCGGCGCGTGGACGTCTCCCGACTGCTCGCAGCCCAGGCGACGGATCAACAGCCCGCCCACGGCACCCCGTTGCTGCCCAGCGATCCCAAGGCGGCGATCACCGCCGGCCGCTTCCACCGGGTCCCCGTGCTCATCGGGAACAACCACGACGAGGGCAACGGCTGGGCCGCCGGCATCATCCAGGCCGGCAACCCCGTCACCCCCGCCACCTGGCCCGACGTCGTGGCCGCCTTCTTCCCCGCCCCGGGGCAGGCGAAGGCGATCGTCCACGAGTACCCCGTGCACCGCACCGACGGCGGCCCGGTGTTCGGCGCGGTCATCGGCGACGCGAACTTCGCCTGCCCGACGGCGCGCACCGGCGGCCTGCTCGCGGCCCGGGTACCGGTCTGGCGTTACGAGTTCGCCGACGAGCACGCGCCACCCCTCACGCCGGGCACACCGCCGTTCCCGCTCGGCGCACCGCACGCGAGTGAACTGCCCTATCTGTTCGACCTGGGCGGCCGTCCCCGCGAGCTGACCGCGGCACAGCACCGGCTGGCCGACACCATGATCGACTACTGGGCCCGCTTCGCCCGCACCGCCGACCCGAACGGCCCGTCGTCGCCGCACTGGTCCCGGCAGACGGTCCTGTCCCTGGCTCCGGACCACATCGTCCCCACCCGCACGGCACAGTCCCGCCACCACTGCGCGTTCTGGAACGCGCTCCAGTAAGCCTGCCGGAGAACATCCTGCGGTCCGCCCGCCCAGAGGGCCCGCCCACGGCACGGGTCCGTGGGCGGCCTCGCCCGCCCTGCCCGACGCCCCTCGCGGAGAGCGGAACCGCGTCGTCGAGGCAGACGATCAGTCGCGGGCCGGGGGAGTGTAGAAGTCGCCCACGGATGTCCAGACGCCGTTCTTCACCACCACCTTCTGCACGCTGCGCGTCCCCAGATGGTTGCTCGCGCTGAAGCTCATGACCGGCGACACCCCCGGGTCCACCTTGGCCGCCTTCTGGTAGGCGGCGGTGAGGGAATCGGCCGTGACAGGCCCCTTGACGGTCTTCGCGATCTCGGCGAACACCTTGGCGTTGCTCCAGCCCCACAGGGCGAGGAATCCCGCGGTCTGGCCGGGCTCGTACGTGGCCATGGCGGTCCGGAACTCCTTCACCGCGGGGTCGTCGTCCGAGGGCGCCTTGACCAGCTGGACGGCCTTGAGACCCTCGGCGGCGTCCTTGGCCAGGGCGATCGTCGACTCGGCCGCCACCGGGGCGTAGGCGTACGTCGGCAGGGAGAGGCCCTGCAGCTTGGCCTCCTTGAGGAAGGCGGCCGCCTCGGGGGAGGTGAGGATCAGGATGACCGCCTGCGGCTTCGCCGACTTCACCTTGCTGATGACCGGTGTGTAGTCGGTGGTCTGGTACTTGACCGGCAGCCGCTCGACCTCGACCGCGGGGTCCACCTTCTTCGCGACGGGCTCCACCTGCTCGGCCACGTTCACGAACGCGGCCGGGTCGCTGTGCACGACGAGGATCTTCTTCGCGCCGTCCTGCACCGCCCACGCGGCGACCGCCGCGGCCTGGTCCTCGTAGAGGGTCTGGGTGCCGAACAGGCCGGCGCGCGGCGGCTTGTACCAGTTCTCGGCGCCGCCCACCTCGTTGAGGACCGGCACCTTGGACTGGGTGAGGACGAACGGGAAGGCCGCCTCCGCCTGCGAGGTGCCGTTCGCGTTGACGATGGCCACGACCTTGTCCTGGCCGACCAGTTCACGTGCGATCTGCACGGTCTGCTGCGGATCGGCCACGTTGTCCTTGACGGTCCACTCGACCTTGCGGCCGTTGACGCCGCCCTGGGCGTTGAGCATCTTGAAGTACGCGTCGGCGCCCGCCTTCTCGGCCACGCCATAGGTGGCGGTGGAGCCCGTGAGAGGCAGCCACGCGCCGATGTGGATCTCGGAGGAGTTGCTGCCTGCCGACGCCGAGTCCTGACCGGCACACGCGCTTGCGGTCAGTGCCAGCACGGCGAGAACGGCTGTCGCTCCCGCCGCACGGCGGGATCTGTTGATTGTCCGGAACACGGTCCACCTCGTTCACAACGATCACAACGGTTACTACGGGCGCAAGGGGTGCAACAGGCGCAACGGATGTCCAGCGGATGTCACTGCACTGGGGAGGTCCGGGCGGTGGCCGCCGCGGTCGTGGCGGACCCCGGGCCGCCGCTGAAGTACGCCGATTCGGCCAGGGCGGCGAACTCCGGTTCGCCCGGCCGTCCTTGAGCGGCGACGACGCCCTCGTGCAGGACGGCCACCTCGTGGCAGACGGACATGGCCCGGCTGAGCGACTGCTCCAGCAGCACCACCGTCAGGCCGTCGTGAGTCAGCCCGATCAGCCGGTCGTAGACCTCGTCCACCAGGGCGGGGGCCAGGCCGAGTGCCGGTTCGTCGACGATCAGGACGTCCGGTCGGACGATCAACGCGCGGGCGATGGCGAGCATCTGCTGCTCGCCGCCGGACAACCCGGCGGCCGGGGCGGACAACCGGTCGCGCAGCCGCACCGGCAGCCACTGGACGGTCTCCTCCAGCCGCTCGCGCAGTTCCGAGCCGGTGATGCCGGCCGCGTACGCCGCGACCTCCAGGTTCTCGCGCAGCGACAGCGTCTTGAACAGTCCGCGACCCTCGGGAGCCAGGCTCGTGCGGACGGAGCCGCCCGACTCCCGTACGCCGTGGGCAGGCCGGAGCGAGCCGTGCAGGATGCCGGCGAGGGTGCTCTTGCCCGCGCCGTTGGCCCCCGCGACACCGAGCACGCGTCCTTCGCGGACGTCGAGGTCGACGTCCCGCAGGGCGGCCACACCGCCGTAGGAGTGACCTGTCCCGCGCAGCCGGATCAGGCTCTGCTCGCCCATGGCGTCGGGTAGTTGGGCCCGGTTGCCGACGGTGCCCAGGTAGGACGACCGCACCTTCGGATCCTGGAGCACGGTGTCCGGGGTGCCGTCGCCGATGGTGCGGCCGAAGTCGAAGGCGAGCACCCGGTGGGCGACGGAGAAGAGGTCGTCGAGGACGTGGTCGATGACGACCACCGCGGTGCCCTCGGCGTTGAGCCGCCTGATGTGCCCGGCCAGCAACGCCCGTTCGCCCGCGTCGAGGCCGCCGAAGGGCTCGTCGAGGATCAGCAGCCGCGGCCTCTCGGCCATCGCCCGCGCGAGGTCGAGGCGCTTCTGCAGGCCGAAGGGCAGCTCCGTGGGGCGACGGTCCGCCACGTCCGCGAGGCCCACGGAGTGCAGCAGCCGGGCGACGGCGTCCCGGTCGCGGGATGTGACGCGGCGGCGGGTGCACAACACGTTCTCGGCGACGGTGAGTTCGGAGAACACCTCCGCGTGCTGGAAGGTACGGCCGATCCCCAGCCGCCGACGCGCGGTCGCCCTTGCCTTCAGCAGCGGCCGGCCGGCGAAGTCCGCCGTACCGCTGACGCGTCCGCTGCCGGTCAGCCCGGACAACACGTTCAACAGGGTTGTCTTGCCGGCTCCGTTGGGCCCGATGACGGCCAGGATCTCGTCCTGCCGCACGGACAGCGAGGCGTCCTCCAGGGCCTTGAGTCCGCCGTACGCGACGGACACGTGCTCCAGGCGGAGGAGGTCGGGGGCGCCGCCGCCCGCCCCCGACGCGCGACCGGCGGGCGGGAGTGGTTCGGAGGACTCGGCGGACGGCGGTCGCCCGGTCTCCGGCCGTCCGGCGGGAGGCTCGGGGAACGGCGGGCGCCCGGTCTCCGGCCCTCGTCGTACGAGCCGTAGGATCCCCCGCGCGGGCCCGGCGAGGGACGGTACGACTCCCGCGGGCAGGAAGAGGAGGATCGCGATCAGGACGACGCCCTGCACCACCGGCTGGGGCATCCCCACGGTGGACGAGAGCGAGGGGCTCCAGGTCAGATAGACGCCGCCGGCCACGGCGCCGAGCGCCGAGCCGACCCCGCCGAGCACGCACGCCGCGATCAGCGAGATGCCGAAGGCGAGCGAGAACGGGTCCGGACTGACGAACCCGGTGATCAGGCCGAGCAGCACGCCCGCGAAGCTCGTGCACGCCCCGCTCACCGCGAACGACAGCGACGACTGGGCCTCCGGCGCGATACCGACCGTACGGGCGGCCATCGGATGCGACTTGGCGGCCACCAGGCGCATCCGCAGCGCCGAGGCGCGGGCGGGGACGGCCAGGGCGAGGACCACGGCCGCCGCGCCCACCGCGAGGTACTGGGCCTCCGTGCCACCGCCCGGAAACGTGCCGAGGCCCAGGGCGCTGCGCAACTGGAGCACCGGCACCCCCTGGTCGCCCCCGGTCACGCTGCTCCACCTGTTGACCAGCTCCAGCGTCACCGTGGTGAAGGCGAGGGTCAGCAGGGCGATGTAGAGCACCGAGAACCGGGCGCCCGCGTACCCGAGGAAGGCGCCCAGGGCGGCACCGGCGGCGACCGCCCCCAGGACCACCGCCTCCAGCGCCCAGCCGTGCGCGCTGCCGTACGCCGCGAAGTAGGCGCCGACGGCGAAGAACGCGGGGTGCCCCACCGACCAGATGCCGGACCAGCCGGCGAGCAGGCCGACCGACAGGACGACGATCGTGTACACGGCTGCCAGCGCCACCGAGTACATCTGGTACGCCGGGATCGCGCCGGCCGCCATGAACACCATCAGCACCGCGCCGGCGGCCGGTCCCAGGGCGGCCCTCGCCAGGACGGAACGGTTGAAGACCATGGATGCGACCCCTCAGACGCGCTGGAAGGTGCGGGTGCCGAACAGGCCCTGGGGGCGGATCAGCAGCACCAGCACGGTGAACGAGAACACGAACGTGTCGCGGAAGCTGGCGGAGACGTAGTTCGCCGCCAGGTTGTCCAGGACACCGATGGCCAGCCCGCCGACGACCGCGCCGTACATGCTGGTCAGACCGCCCAGGAAGATCCCGGCGAAGGCCCGGAAGAGCGGTGCGGTGAGCGCGGTGGTCGCAAGGCCCGAGCGTGGTGCGTACAGGCACGCGGCCAGCGCGGCGAGACCGAGGCCGAGGGCCCAGGAGATCCGGGCGAGCCGCTGGGCACCGAGGCCGACGACCCGGGCCGTCTCCGCCGACTCGGCCACGGCCCGCATGGCCGAGCCGAGCGTGGTGCGCGAGAACAGGTAGCCCACCAGCGCCATCGCGACCGCGGCGACACCGATCGTGACCAGACTCTGCACCGGCAGCGCCGCGCCCGACCAGCGCACGGTGCCGTCCACCAGGTTGGGGAAGTCCCTGGGCTGTTCGCCCCAGACCGATCCGGCCAGGTTCTCGGCGATCAGCGAGACTCCCATGGTCACGACGAGCGCGGAGAACAGCTGTCCCTGGCCCAACGGCCGGATGACGGTCTCGCGCACCAGCAGGCCCGCCGCGACGGTGACCGCGACGGCGGCGAGGAGACCGACCACCGTCGCCACGCCGTGGTCGTGGAGCGAGACCGCCACGTAGAGACCCAGGGTCGCGAGCGACGCCATCGCGAAGTTCACGACATCCGTGGCCCGGTAGATGATGACCAGCCCGAGGCCCATGAGGCCGTACACGGCTCCACTCGCCACACCGCTGACCAGGACAAGCAGGAACTGACTCACAGTCCCTCCCTCGGGGAAGAGCGCGTTTCGCGCCACGCGTGCGGGATGTACGGTCACCGTGGGCAGCGCCCAAATCAAAGTGAACTCACTTCAGTAAGCTAGGCACTGCGGGGCCGGGCGGGCAAGACTCGTGCACGGGATTTGTGCGTGCACCCCTGGAGCGGGTCTCAGCGGTCGTCGGCCGTGTGCTTCCCGGCGAGCGCGGTACGCGCCGCCACCAGCCCGAAGACCAGGGCGGGGGCGAGGCCGCCCGCGTAGGCGCGCCGGTACAGGCCGCCCCCGTCCGCGCCGGCCGCGAGCAGCCCGGGGACCGGACGGCACCCGTCCGTGCCCGCGTCTCCGGGCCCGGACAGGACGCGGGCCGCCGAATCGATCAGCAGGCCGCCGAACGTGAACGTGACCGCCGGGGTGGCCTCGACGACATAGAAGGGCGGTTCGTCCAGCGGGCGGAAGTCCAGCAGTCGCCCGGGTGCCGGGGCCCCGCCCGATGCCACGGTGGCGTTGAACTCCCTGATGCGGTCACGGATCACGGCGCCGGGATAGCCCCATTCCTCGGGCATCGACGCGAAGTCCTCCAGATCCTCCGCCACCGCGCAGCGGGCCCCGGCGCGATGGCACAGCTGGAACTTGTCGACGCCCGGGATGCCCTCGACGTACGAGGCGCTGATCCACTCCCGGTGCACGCGCGCGTCGGCGACCAGCAGACCGCGGGCCTGCGGCCGGTCCAGCAGGGCCATGGCGGTGAGATGGTCGCCGACCGTCTCGTCGACGAAGCGCTCGCCCGTGGTGTCGAACAGCAGGGCGTGCTCGCTGTAGTAGAGCGCGAGGTCGACGAAGCGGGCGGGGTCGGCCAGGGAGACGCCCGCCGGCATCAGGTGGCCGTAGAAACCGGCGTCCTTCGCGCCGAACTCCGCTCCCGCGGCCCGGCCGAGCGCGAGTCCGTCGCCGCGGCTGTGCGGGTTGGCCCGCAGCGCGACGCCCGCGGCCTGCGGGTGGAGGTACTGGGCGCGCAGCTCGGGATCGCCCTGGAAGCCGCCGGTCGCGAGCAGGGTCCAGGTGGCCTCGATACGGCGGGCCGAGCCGTCCGGCAGGAGGCAGTCGGCCCCCGTCACCCGCCCGTTCTCCGTCAGGAGGGTGCGGGTCCAGGTAGCGGTCAGCACCTCATGGCCCCGGTCCCGGACGAGCCGTTCGCAGGTGTCGAGGTAATGGTTGGTGTCGACCTGATGTCCGCGGCCGAAGCCGAGCACGGGCACCGGCGGCCTGCATTCCACACCGAGCGACCGGACCCAGGCCACTCCGTCGGCGAATCCGTCGACCAGGGCCGCCGCCAGCTCCGGATCGCCGTCCGGATTGACCCGGCGCAGCTCCTCGACCGTCGGGGCGGTCCAGATGAAGCCGGCGAAGCGGGCGGAACCGCCGACGCGTTCCGCCTTCTCCACCAGCACCACCGAGCCACCCTCGGCCGCCACCCGGGCGGCGGCCGACAGCCCGGCCATGCCACCGCCGATCACCAGCAGATCCACTGTGTCCGTGCCCATGGGCAGTCCACCGCCTTTGCGTCGCTGAGTGATACACGACGCTAATTGAACTCACTTCTGTAGTCGAGAGGTTGGCACGGGTGTGCTGTGGCGGTTCGGTTTCGGCCGGGCCGGTGCCTCGGCCGGGCGCTCGGCCCGGGGCCCGGCCGGAAGCTCAGTCGGGTACGACGACGGCGCGCCCCCGTACCGCGCCCGCGCGCAGCCTGTCGAACGCTTCCAGGGCGCTCGACAGCGTGTACCGCTCGACCTCCACGCGCAGGGCACCCTCGCGGGCCAGCGCGACCACCCGTTCGAGCTCGGGGACGGTTCCCCAGAAGGGCAGCGAGATCCGCGTTCCGGGAGGGAGCGCGCCGGGCTTGCGGACCGTCAGTTCGCCGCCCCCGCTGCCGACGGCGACCAGTTCTCCGCCGGCCCGCAGTACGGCGACGGCGAGCTCCAGGCTGGAGCGGCTGCCGACGAAGTCGAGGACGGCCACCGCTCCGGTCCCGCTCGTCCGGGCCCGCAGGACCTGGGCGGTGTCGGGCCGCGGCAGTGTCGCGAAGTGCGCGCCGCAGGCGTGGGCAAGGGCCAGCGCCTCCTCCCGCACGTCCACGGCCAGGACCTGCGCGGTTGTCGTCGCCCGCAGGATCTGGACCGCGAGGTGGCCCAGCCCGCCGACGCCGAGGACGACGACGGCGTTCGCGTCGCCGCCGAGCGAGCGCCCCACGGCGGTGACGGCGTGGTACGCGGTGAGCCCGGCGTCGGTCAGCGGCGCCGCCTGGACCGCGTCCAGGTCGCCCACCGGGACCAGCAGCCGCCCGGACGGCACGAGCACCGTGTCGGCCATCCCGCCGTCGCGGCCCAGTCCCACCCCGGTGCCGGTCAGCTCCCGGTCGAGGTCCGGTCGCCGGTCGCAGTAGTTCTCCGCGCCCGCAGAGCAGTTCGCACACCGCCCGCAGCCCCACGGCCCGTACACGACGACGCGCTCGCCGACGGCCGGACCCACGGCCCGCGGGCCCCGCTCCAGCACCCGGCCGGCGACCTCGTGGCCGAGGGTGAACGGAATGCGGTAGGGGAGGCCGCCCGGTGCCGCGTCGACGACATGAAGGTCCGACCGGCACAGCCCGGCCGCCTCGACCCGCACCAGCACTTCCTCGCCGGTGGGCACCGGCCGCGGCAGTTCGGTGAGGACGGGTGGCCCGCCCCAACGCGTCAGCCGGACCGCTCTTGTGCTGCCTGTTGACATGGCCGAGACGGTAACAAAAATGAAGTCAGTTCAGTAGGGCGAACAAAGGTGGAGGGAGAGGTGACCGCTATGGGTGACGAACGCGGTGACGGGAGGGCGGGCCGCTTCGACGGGTGCGTCGCCCTGGTCACCGGTGCGGGTTCCGGCATCGGGGCTGCGGTCGCCCGGCGGCTCGCCGGGCAGGGCGCGGAGGTCTTCGCCGCCGACATCGACGGCACCGCGGCCGAGGCCGTGACCAGGGAACTGTCCGGGGCGCACGCGCTGACCGTCGACGTCACGGATGGTGCCCAGGTCGATCGGGCGTTCGCGGAAGCGACCGGGAGGCAAGGGCGCCTGGACGTGGTGGTGCACGCGGCCGGTGTCGACGACCCCGCCGCGAAGGAGTGGATCGCCGAGGCGCTGCTCGACGACCGGCCGCCGGAGGTGACCACGAGGCTGGGCGACGACGCGTGGCGGCGGGTGCTGCGGGTCAACCTCGACGGCACCTTCCACGTGCTGCGCGCCGCACTGCGCGTCATGGTGCCCCGCAGATCCGGCGCGGTCGTCACCGTCGGCTCCTCCTCGGCCTTCGACACGGTGGCCGGCTACCCGCACTACGCCGCGTCGAAGGCCGGCGCGCACGCGCTGAGCCAGGCCGTCGCCAAGGAGGCGATCGCGTTCGGCGTCCGCGTCAACACGGTGGCGCCGGGGCCGACGGAGACGGGCATGGCCGCACGCACGCCCGCGGCGCTTCGACGCGGCTTCGCCGACCCGAGGGTCCGGCCCTATGCCACGCCCGAGGAGATCGCCGACATCGCCCTGTTCCTGGCGAGCGAGGACGCGGCGAATCTCGTGGGCGCGGTCCTGCTGGCCAACGGTGGACGGTTCACGGTGTGAGGGAGGTTCGGATGATCCGGCTCGATGTCGATCCCGCGCTGCTGGAGGAGACCGAGGAGCAGCGCCAACTACGGGCGGTGCTACGGGATGTGCTCACCCATTCCTGCGGGCCCGAGCAGGTCCGCGAACAGGCCGCGAGCCCGCGCGGATTCGACCGGGCGCTGTGGGACAGGCTCGCCGGCGAGATCGGCGTGCACGGCCTCGCCGTTCCCGAGGAGTACGGCGGCGCCGGCTACACCTTCGCCGAACTCGCCGTCGCCCTGGAGGAGACGGGGCGCGTGCTGTACCCCGCGCCGCTGCTGCCGACCGTGGTGCTGGCCGGGGCGGCCCTGCTGGCCGGCGGCGACCCGCGGGCCTGCGAACGCTGGCTGCCGGGCATCGCCTCCGGAGCCCGCACGGCCACCGTCGCCGGAGTGCTGCACCCGGCTCGGGTCACGGCCGAGCGCGGCCCCGACGGCTGGGTGCTGCGCGGCGAGGCGGACTTCGTGCCCGACGGCGAGGACGCCGACCTGCTGCTGATCGCCGCCCGTGCCCCGGACGGGGAGCGGCTGTTCGCCTGCGTTCCCGACGCCGCGACCTGCCGCCGTACGGCTCGCCGCGTCCTCGACTCCACCCGGCGCCAGGCGCAGGTCCGCTTCGCGGGAGCCCCGGCCGATCCGGTCGGTGAGCCGGGGCAGGCTCCGGTGATCGCCGCCGCCGTGCTGGACGCGGGGCGGGTGGCACTGGCCGCCGAGCATGTGGGAGGCATGGCGCACGCCCTGGAGGCCACCCTGGACTACGTGTCCCACCGAACTCAGTTCGGTCGGGCCATCGGGTCCTTCCAGGCGGTCAAGCACCGGCTGGCCGACCTTCTCGTCGCGGTCGAGGGTGCCCGCTCGGCGTCGTCGTACGCGAGCGCCTGTCTGGCCGCGCGACGGCCGGAGCTGCCGGTCGCCGCGAGCGCCGCGGCGGTCGCCTGCGCCGACGCGTATCGCCTGGCCGCCACCGAATACGTCCAGCTCCACGGCGGGATCGGCTTCACCTGGGAGCATCCGGCCCACCTCTACGTGCGCCGCGCCGGAGCCGACGAGGCGCTGTTCGGCACGGGGGATAACCATCGCCTGCGCCTGGCCGGCCTGCTCGGCCTCGTCGGCCGCGGCGACTGACCGCGCGTCGGCCGCCGATCTTCCGGACCATTGACAGGGGCATCTAGCGCCCCCAGAATCGAACTCAATTCAGTTCAGTTTGGAGGGGCTCCATGGCAGTCGAAGACGAGATCCAGTT
Organism: Streptomyces sp. NPDC001980; assembly: GCF_040296885.1. NCBI lineage: Bacteria > Bacillati > Actinomycetota > Actinomycetes > Kitasatosporales > Streptomycetaceae > Streptomyces > Streptomyces sp. NPDC001980. Next base: position 300,629 of record NZ_JBEOYD010000002.1, read on the forward strand.
CGAGCGGGACGGGCAGGTGGCGCGGGTCTGGCTGAACCGCCCGCACAAGAAGAACTGCGTGACCGTGCCGATCCTCAACCGCCTCGACGAGATCATCACCGAGGTCGACGCGGACCCCGAACTGCGTGTGCTGGTGCTGCGCGGGCGCGGCAACACCTTCTGCTCCGGGTTCGACCTGGACAGCCTCAAGGCCGACTTCGTCGGCAGGTCCAACGCGATCGACGTCGCCGTGCTGTCGGCCAAGGTCTGCGACCGGCTGTACTCGATGAAGACCCCGTCGATCGCCGTCCTCGAAGGACACGTCACCGCCGGCGGCTTCGAGCTGATGATCTCCTGCGACTTCGCGATCGCCGCGGACGACGCCCTGATCGGCGACTTCCACATCCGCCGCGCCCTGTTCGGCGGAGCCGGGCCGATCTACCGGGTGCCGCGCATGATCGGCGTCCGCAAGACCAAGGAGCTCATGCTCACCGGCAAGCTGCTCACCGGGGTCGAGGCCGCCGCGTTCGGACTCATCAACTCCTCGGCACCCGCCGACAAACTCGACGCCACCGTCGAGGAGTTCGCCGACCAGCTCGTCGACAAGAGCCCGTTCACCATGTGGATCACCAAGATGACCATCGACCGGAGCCTCGACGCGGATATCCAGTCCCTGATGGTCATGGAACACCTCGCCGTCGGCGTGATGCTCAACTCCGAGGACGCGGCGGAGGGCGTGGCGGCCTTCCTGGAGAAGCGGGAACCGCAGTGGAAGGGGCGCTGAGCGCCGCGGCGGAGTCCGGGAGCCGGCTGCGCGGCTCCCGGTGCGCCCACTGCGCGGTGGCCGCCTACCCGGCCCGCCCCGGGTGCCCCCGCTGCGGGGGACCCGCCGAGCCGGTCGTGCTCTCCGCCACGGGCACGCTGTGGACCTGGACCGTGCAGCGGTACGCGCCCAAGGCTCCGCCGTACGTCCCGCCCGCCGCCGGGTTCACGCCGTTCGCCGTCGGATACGTCGAACTCCCCGAAGGCGTACGGGTGCTGGCCGCCCTCGACATCCCGCCCGAGGGCGCGGAGATCGGCATGCCGGTCACCGTCACGGCGGGGGACGGGGTGCCGAGGGCCACGGGAGCCGTCGTATGAGCGGCGAGGACGTGCTCGTCTGCGGTGCCGGGATCACCTCCTTCGCCCGGACGGAGGCGAGCGGCCGGGAGCTGGCCGTGCAGGCCGTACGCGCCGCTCTCGACGACGCCGGACTGCCGTGGTCGCGGGTGCGGGCCGCGTACGGCGGCAGCGACGCCGCCGGCAACGCCGACACACTCGTCTCCGAACTCGGCCTGACCGGCGTGCCGTTCACCAACGTCCGCAACGGCTGCGCCACCGGCGGCAGCGCGCTGGTGGCGGCGGTTCACGCCATCCGGTCGGGGGCGGCGGACGTGGCCCTCGCCGTCGGCTTCGACAAACACCCGCGCGGCGCCTTCGCCCCACGGCCCGCCGACTGGGGGCTCGACGAGGCCTACGGCCGCGACGGGCTGATGGTCACCACCCAGTTCTTCGCGATGAAGATCCAGCGGTACATGCACGACCACGGCATCAGCCCCCGCACCCTCGCCCTGGTCGCCGAGAAGGCGTACGCCAACGGCGCACTCAACCCCCACGCCTGGCGGCGCAAGCCGCTCGACGCCGACGAGATCCTCGCGTCCGGCATGGTCAACGACCCGCTGACCCGGTACATGTTCTGCTCGCCCGGCCAGGGCGCGGTCGCCCTGATCCTGTGCAGCCGCGCCGTGGCCCGCGAACTCGGCGGTACACCGGTCGCGCTGCGGGCGGCCGTCGTACGGACCCGCCGGTTCGGCTCCTTCGAGGTGTTCAGCCCCTGGGCACCGCCCGGGACCCCGATCAGCGTGACCGCGGACGCCGCACAACACGCCTTCGAGGAAGCCGGGCTGGGCCCCGGAGACATCGACGTGTGCCAGCTCCAGGACACCGAGAGCGGCGCCGAGGTGATGCACCTGGCCGAGTGCGGGTTCTGCGCACACGGCGAGCAGGAGTCGCTCATCCCCTTCGGGGCGACCGGGATCGGCGGCTCGCTGCCCGTCAACACCGACGGCGGCTGCATCGCCAACGGCGAACCCGTCGGCGCCTCCGGGCTGCGCCAGGTCCACGAGGTCGTCCAGCAGTTGCGCGGCCGGGCCGGCGAGCGCCAGGTGCCGGGTAACCCGGCGGCCGGCTTCACCCACGTGTACGGGGCGCCGGGCGTCAGCGCCTGCACCGTGCTGACCCGCTGAGCGCTTGCAGGCGTCCAGGCATGCAGGCATCGAGGCATCCAGGCATTGAGAGATCGAGGCACAGGGGAGAAGAAGGGAGGTCGGAGGACCATGAGCGGCATTCCCGAGCCGGCGGAGTTCCGCGCCGAGGCCCGGCGCTGGCTGACCGGCGTGGCGAAGGAGCGCGCCGCGCACCAGGACTGGGGCCGCGGCGACGACTCGGTGGCGGTCTTCGAGAACTGGACCGAAGCGGAAGAGCGTGCCCACACCGACCTGATACGGCAGTGGGAGCGCACCCGGTACGACTCGGGCTGGGGTGCCCTCGACTGGCCACCGGAGTACGGGGGTCGTGAACTGCCCTCGTACTACGAGCAGGTGTACCGAGCCGAGGAAGCGGCCTTCGACGTGCCACGGCGCACCGAGGTCTTCCCGGTCACCCGGCAACTCGTCGCGCCGGCCGTCCGCATCTGGGGCACGGACGAACAGAAGAGGCGCTGGCTGCGCCCCATGCTCCGCACCGACGAGCTCGCCTGCCAGCTCTTCTCGGAGACCGAGGCCGGCTCCGACCTGGCCGGCGTCCGCACCCGGGCCGTACGGGAGGGCGACGGCTGGGTGGTGCGCGGCCACAAGGTCTGGACGTCCGGCGCCCGCGTCGCCACCTGGGGCGTCGCCGTGTGCCGCACCGACCCCGACGCCCCCAGGCACGCGGGCATCACGGTCCTCCTGGTGCGGATGGACGCGCCGGGCGTGACCGTGCGGCCCATCCGGCAGATGACCGGCGGCTCCAGCTTCAACGAGGTCTATCTGGACGACGTCTTCGTGCCCGACACCGACCGGCTCGGCCCGGTCGGCGAGGGCTGGCGGGTCACCCTCACCGTGCTCGCCGCCGAACGCCTCGACTCCGGCGGCCTCGGACTGGACAACGCCGAGCGGGCCCTGGACCTCGCCCGGCATCTGCCCCGCCCGCTCACCGGCGGAGAACAGCAGCAGGCGGCCGACCTGTACGTCCGTACGCTCGTCCAACGGCTCACCGGACTGCGGGTGACGGCGGCCCTGGCGGCCGGCCGGGAACCGGGCGCCGAGGCGTCGGTCGGCAAACTGCACGCCACCGCGACCATGCGCGCCACCACCGACCTCGTCCAGCAGCTCCTCGGACCACGGCTGGCCGCCGACACGGGGGAGTGGGGCACCTTCGCCTGGACCGAGCACCTGCTCGGTGCCCCCGGCTACCGCATCGCCGGCGGCAGCGACGAGATCCAGCGCAACATCCTGGCCGAGCGTGTGCTCCGGCTGCCCAAAGAGCCAAAGGGGACGGGGAGTTGAGTACGACGACCGAAGTGGCCGAACTCGGACGGCGGGTCCGCGCACGGCTCACCGCCCGGCACCCCCACGAGCCGCCGGGCGACCTGCGCACCCTGCCCGGCGGCCACTCGGGCCTCACCTACTCCGTCACGGCGGGAGCGGTCTCGTACGTCGTCAAGGCGGTGCCACCGGGACAACGCGCCGTCGGCCGCAACGACGTACTGCGGCAGGCCCGGATCCTGCGGGCGCTCGCCGGGTCGCCGGTGCCCGTCCCGGCCGTCGTGGCCGTGGACGAGACCGAACCGGCCTGGTTCGCCATGGAGTTCGTGGACGGCGAGGCGATCGAGCCGGTCCTCGACGAGCATGGGCTGGACCCCGGACTGTGCCGGACCCGCATGCTGGCCGCGGCCGGCGTGCTCCGGGACCTGCACGGGACGCCGAGCGCGGCGGCTCCCGAAACCCTGGATCCGGCGGGGGAGCTGGAGCGATGGAGCCGCACCATGCGGGCGGTTCCGGGCGAACTCCGCCCCGGTGCCGAGGACCTGCTGAAGGCTCTCGCCGCTCGCGTCCCCGACAGCACGAGCCCCACCCTCACCCACGGCGACTTCCGCCTCGGCAACGTCCTGTGCCGGGGCTGGCGGCCCGCGGCCGTCGTCGACTGGGAGATCTGGGGGTACGGCGATCCGCGGACCGACCTCGCGTGGTTCCTCCTCTTCGCCGATCACCGCAACTTCCCCCGCCTCGGCCGCGCGGTTCCCGGGCTGCCCACCGAGGAGGAGCTGCTCACCGCCTACCTCGACGGCCGTCCCGCACCGCCCGCCCTCGACTGGTTCCGCGCCCTGGCCCGCACCAAGATGGCCGCGATCATGGGCCACAACCTGCGCAGGCACCGCGAGGGCAAGCACCACGACCCCGACCAGGAGCGACTGCCCCCGACCATCGCGGCGATGATCCGCACGGCCGCCGACATCCTCGCCCCACGGTCCCCACGGTCCTGAAGGAGCCGCACCATGGATTTCGGACTCTCACCGAGGGCCGAGGAACTCCGTTCGCGCATGGCCGCGTTCATGGCGGAGTACGTCCTGCCCGCCGAGCCGGAATACGACCGGCAGCTCGCCGAGGCGAGCGAGCCGCACCGACTACCGCCGGTGATGCGTGAGTTGAAGGAGAAAGCACGCGCCGGGGGACTGTGGAACCTCTTCCTCGCCCACGGCGACTGGGGCGCGGGCCTCACCAACCTGGAGTACGCGCCACTCGCCGAGCTGGCGGGCCGCTCCATCATCGGCCCCGAGGTCTTCAACTGCTCGGCCCCGGACACCGGCAACATGGAACTCCTCGCCCTCTTCGGCACACCGGAGCAGCAGGACCGCTGGCTGCGGCCACTCCTGGCCGCCGAGATCCGCTCCTGCTTCGCCATGACCGAGCCGGAGGTGGCCAGCTCCGACGCACGCAACATCCGCACCCGGATCACCCGGGACGGCGACGAGTACGTCGTCGACGGCCACAAGTGGTACACCTCCGGGATCCTCGACCCGGACTGCCGGCTGATCATCCTGATGGGGGTCACCGACTCCGACGCACCCACCTACCGGCAGCAGAGCATGCTGCTGATCCCACGCGACACCCCGGGTATCACCGTCCTGCGCGACCTGCCCATGTTCGGCTACACCGACCGCTGCGGCCACGGCGACGTGCTCTTCGAGGACGTACGCGTGCCGACGTCCGCGCTGCTCGGCGGCGAAGGGGAGGGATTCGCCCTGGCCCAGGGGCGGCTGGGGCCCGGCCGTATGCACTACGCCATGCGGGCGGTCGGATTCGCCGAACGCGCCCTGGAGCTGATGTGCCGCCGGGCCCTGACCCGTACCGCCTTCGGCGGCCCGCTCGCCGAACAGGGTGTCGTGCGCGAGTGGATCGCCCGCAGCCGGATCGAGATCGAGCAACTGCGCCTGCTGGTCCTGAAGTCGGCCTGGCTGATGGACACCTCGGGCAACGCGGCCGCCCGTACCGAGGTCGCCGCGATCAAGGTGGCCGCGCTGGAGGTGGCCCACCGGGTGGTCGACCGGGCGGTCCAGGCGCACGGGGCGGCCGGGGTCAGCGACGACACCGTGCTGGCCCGGCTGTACGCCATCACCCGGGCGCTGCGGATCGCGGACGGCCCGGACGAGGTGCACCTGCGCACCGTCGCCCGGCGCGAACTGGCCCGGTATCCAGAGGAGTCGGCATGAGCGCACAGGCACCGAACGCACAGGCACCGAACGCACAGGCACTGGACGGACGGGTGGCCCTGATCACCGGCGGCTCCCGGGGGATCGGCCTCGGCATCGCGAAGGCGTACCGGGAGGCGGGCGCCCATGTGGTGATCGCCGCCCGCAAGCCGGACGGACTGGCCGTCGCCCGCGAGGAGTTGCTGCGGGTCAAGGGCAACGGCGAGGTGCACGAGGTGGTCGCCCACGCGGGCCGGCCGGAGGACGCCGAGCGGTGCGTCGAGGAGACCATGGGCCGGTTCGCCCGGCTCGACGTGTTGGTCAACAACGCGGCCACCAACCCCTACATGGGCCCCCTCCTCGACCTCGACCCGCCACGCGCCCGGAAGACGGTCGAGGTCAATCAGTACGGCATGGTCGTCTGGACCCGACACGCCTGGCAGGCATGGATGCGCGAGCACGGGGGAGCCGTAGTCAACATCGCCTCCGTCGGCGGGCTGGTCGTCGACCCGCACATCGGCTGGTACAACGCCACCAAGGCGGCGATGCTCCACCTGACCCGGCAGCTCGCCTACGAACTCGGGCCGCACGCCAGGGTCAACGCGATCGCGCCCGGCCTGATCAAGACCGAACTGGCGCGGGCCGTATGGGAGCCGAGGGAGCCGATCCTCACCGCGCAACTGCCCCTGCGCAGGCTGGGAACGGTCGAGGACGTGGCGAACGCGGCGGTGTTCCTGGCGTCCGGGGCCTCGTCCTGGATGACCGGCCAGACGCTCGTCCTGGACGGCGGGGCGACCGCACTGCCGATCGGGGTGGAAGGGTGACCGGCGCGGTCGTGGACCTGTTCTCGCTCGAAGGCCGGACGGCCGTGGTCACCGGGGCCTCGTCGGGGCTGGGCGCGCGCTTCGCCACGGTGCTGGCCGCCGCCGGGGCCACGGTGTTCGCGGCGGCCAGGCGACCGGACCGGCTGAAGGAACTGGCCGACGGCGACCCGCGCATCCACCCGGTCGTCTGCGATGTGGCACGGGAAGCGGACCGCGTCCGGCTGGCGGAGACCGCCTTCGAGCACGGCGGCCGGCTCGACGTCCTGGTCAACAACGCGGGGGCACCCGGCGCCGTACGCGCACAGGACGAGAGCCCCGGCGACTTCGCGGCCGTCCTGGCCGTCAACCTGGTGGCACCGTTCCACCTCGCCCGGCTGCTCGCCGAGGCACGGAGCGATCACGGTCGTACGAGAGCGGTCGTCAATGTCTCCTCCGTCCTCGGGCTCGTCTCCGGCGCCCCGCTCGGCGGGGCCGCCTACGCCGCCTCCAAGGCGGGGCTCCTCGGGCTGACGCGCGAACTGGCCGGGCAGTGGGGAGCGGCGGGGGTACGGGTGAACGCCCTCGCACCCGGATGGTTCCGCTCGGAGATGACCGACGGACTGTTCGCCGACGAACGCTCCCGGCGCTGGGTGGAGCGCGGCACGATGCTCGGGCGCGGCGGCGCGCCGGGCGAGCTGGACGGAGCGCTGCTGTACCTGGCCTCGGACGCCTCCTCGTACTGCACGGGCCAGGTGCTCACCGTGGACGGCGGGTGGACGGCGCGATGAGGGTCACGGTCGAGGTCGACGACGCCGGGGTGGCGCACGTCGAGATGTGCCGGGGCTCGGGCAACGCGATCGACCTCGCGACGGCCAGGGGGCTGCTGGAGGCGGCACAGGAGTGCGAGGCGGCCCGGGTACGGGCGGTGCTGTTCACCGGGCGCGGGCCCGCCTTCTGCGTGGGCGGCGACCTCAAGGAGTTCGGCGCCGTACCTGAGGAACGGCTGGCGGGACACCTCACCGACGTCACCGGCGCGCTGCACGGGGCGCTGCGGATCTTCGCCGGCCTCGACGCGCCGCTGGTGGCGGCCGTGCAGGGGGCGGTCGCCGGGGCCGGTCTCGGCCTGGCCATGGCCGCCGACCTCGGGTTCGCCGCCGCGGACGCCCACTTCACGGCGGCGTACACCGCGATCGGGTATTCGCCGGACGCCGGGGTGAGCTGGCTGCTGCCCCGTCTCGTCGGCCCCAAGCGGGCTCTGGACCTCCTGCTGACCAACCGGAGGGTGTCCGCCGCGGAGGCCCTGGAGATCGGGCTCGTGGGCCGGGTGGTCGCGCCGGAGCGGCTCCGGGAGGAAGCCGAGGGCGCCGCGCGGACACTGGCGCGCGGGGCCACCGAGGCCTACGGCGTGACCCGGCGGCTGGTGGCCGGCTCGTTCTCGGCCGGGCTCGACGAACAGCTCGACGCGGAGGCCCGCCGACTGGCCGCGGGCGCCGTGTCGGCGGAGGGGCGGGAGGGCATGGCCGCCTTCCTCGGCCGGCGACGGCCGGACTTCGGGCGTGCGGCAGCACGGTGACGGGCGGGGCCGCCCGCAGCCACGTCCCGTCGATTCGAAGCCAACCTGAACTTGGGTCTACTCTCGGACGACCGGACGGTGATCGGAACCGGCCGTGGAGCAGAGGGAGAGGCGATGGCAAGGGCGCGGATCGTGGATCCGGAGGAGGGGCCCAGGTCGAAGCGGGCGGCCATCCTGGTGGCCGCGGTGGAGCGGTTCGGGGAGGACGGCTACGAGAGCACCAAGTGGTCCGAGGTGGCCGACCGGGTCGGCATCGGGCAGACGGCGCTCTACCACTACTTCGAGTCGAAGGCCCACTGCCTGCTCACCATCATGCGCCTGGAGCTCCAGCGCTCCCACGACCAGTTCGTCGAGGCCACGAAGGACGTGACCGAGCCGGTCGACGAAGTGCGCGCGGCGGTGCGCTCCGCCTTCGCGGTCACCGAGCAGGAGATCCGCCAGATGCGCATCCTGCAGGCGAACATGTCCCTGCTGGCCAACCCGCGCAAGTCGAAGCGGGAGGAGACCGAGCGGGTCGCGGCCCGCCAGCTCGTGCAGATGGTCGAGCGGGACTGGACGAACCTGCTGATGCGGGGCATGTCCAAAGGGGCCTTCCCGTTGCGTGACGCGCACACCCTCGGCCTGGCCGTGCTCGGCATGATCGTCAGCGTCTGGCGCTGGTACCGCCCGACCGGGGCGATTCCGCTCTCCGAGATCAGCGAGATGATCGAGGGGTGCGTGGTGCGCATGGTCGCCGAATAACCTCCGGCTCCGTCCCGCCTCTTGCCGGGGCGGCCGTCCTGGGATCAAACTGAACTGAACTCAGGTTGCCGCTAGCTGTGTGGCCATCATCAGGGAGGGCGATAGGCAATGGTGCTTCGCGAATACATGGCCCGTATGGACGGCCAGGATCCGGAGAAGGCCCTGGAGCTGCTGGAGCCCGGATTCCGTTTCCTCATCGCGCTGCCCGGCGGTGAGCGCAGCGGATCCTCGCGTGAGGAGTTCGCCGCGTACATAGCCGGGCGCCAGGCCGTGGACCGTACCCATGAGATCAAGCGGTACGCGGTCGACGGCGATGTCGAGACGGCGTACGGCTTCGTCGTCGAGAAGGGCGTGACCACGGGAGCGTTCCTGTCCGCCGTACAGGTCTCGCCCGCCGGGCTGATGGCGCGCTACCAGTCCTTCTTCACCACCGACTTCGATCTGGTGGACCGGCCGTGACCGCCCCGGCCGCGCAGTCCACCGCAGCGTTCCTGACCCGCTGGTTCGCCATCCTCGACAGCGAGGACGCGGACCGCATCCTGGACCTGATCAGCGACGACTTCTCGTTCTCCATCCTCTTCTCGACCGGTGACGGCGGTGCGACCGACTTCCACGGCGGCCGGGCCGAGATGGCGGGCTATCTCGCCCAGCGCGAGGTGGGTGTCCGCACCCACCACCTGCTCACGGCGGGCACCGTCGGCCGGGACGAGTTGTTCCTCGGCGAGGTGCGGCGCTCCGGGGTGCCGGAGGCGACCTTCGTGGCCGGCGCGCGGCTGGATGGGACCGGCCGGCTACGGCGGCTGATGATCGGACGCTCGCCCGAGGTGCTGTTCACCTGACAAGCCCGAGGAGGGCGCGATGTACAACCTGGTCCTGCTGGCCGCCCGGCCGCCCGAGTGGACGCACGAGCGGTTCATCGGCTGGTGGCGCGGCGAACACGCCGAACTCACCCGTACCCTGCCCGGCCTGCGGTCCTGGCGGCACACCGACATCGACACCGCCCTCGAACCGCGCTCCGAGGGCTGGGACGGGGTCTCCGTCCTGAGCTTCGACACCGCGGAGGACCTGCGCAAGGCACTGGACAGCCCCGAGTGGGCGGCCGCGGTCGCCCAGGTCGGGGACATGCGGGGCCGGAGGATCGCCGTCATGGGCGGCGAAATGGAGATGTACCCGGGCTGAGCGCGCCCGTCCGAGCCGGACAGCCACCACCACCTTTCGCGCGACGAGGCGAGGAAGCAGCGGATGCGACAGACAGTGCGGGAGTTCCAGCAACACGCGGAGAAGGCCGACTTCACCGCCGTCGTCGACGACACGGGCCGGCACGGAGCGCGCGACCTGCTGGCGCGCGCGGCCGAACTGGCCGACACCATGGCACCGGACGGCTCGCCTGGCGGGACCGTCCTGCTCCAGGCCGACAACTCCTGGCGCACCGTCGCCGCCACCCTCGCCGTGGGGATGACCGGCGGCGTCCTGGCACTGGTCAACCGGCACACGACCCGGGCCGAGTTCGTGGCGGCTCTGGAGGACATCCGCCCCGACACCGTCATCGCCGAGCCGTCCGCGGCCGAGGGATGGCAGGCGGGGGCGGGTGTGGTGGGTGCGCGGACGGCCGAGGCGCTCGACGGCTGGCAGGCCCTCGTCGGCCGCGGCCCGCGCGATGTCTCCCGCTGGTCCGGTGGCGCGGTGATCGGCCTCACGTCCGGCTCCACCGGACGACCCAAAGGGGTGGTCCAGTCCGAGAGCGCCCTGCGCTACGCGTGCGCCCGCACCGCGGAGATCAACGGGCTGCGCGACGGCGACGCGGTGGCCGCCATTGTGCCCCTCTCGTCGACCGCCGCCTACTGCTTCGGCGTGGGCATGGCGCTGATGCTCGGCGGCCCGCTCGTCCTGAGCGGCCGGTGGGACCGTGAGGAGGCACTGGCACGGATGTCCGCGAACGACGTCCGATGGACCATGTGCGTGCCGACCATGGCACTGCAGATGGGCTCGGCGGCCGCCGGATCACGGGTCCTCGAAGGCGTCCGCTCGATCACCGTCGGCGGTGGTCCCATGGACCGCGGCGCCCTCGCCCGTGCCGAACGCTCGCTCGGGACCCGGATCCTGCGCGTCTTCGGCATGTCCGAATGCCTCGGGCACACCTCCCCACGGCCCGACGACCCCGAGGAGATCCGGCTGGGCCGGGACGGACGCCCGTTCCCCGGCACCGAGTTGCGCGCGGTCGCCGCCGACGGCACCGTCCTCGGCCCCGGAACGACCGGCCGGGCCGAGGTCCGCGGCCCCTCCCTGTTCGTGGGGTACGCCCGCGACGGCAAGGTCGAACCGCCCGCCCTCACCCCGGACGGCTTCTTCCCCACCGGGGACCTGCTGGTCACCGGCGACGACGGGACGGTCACCATCATGGGGCGGGAGAAGGACGTCATCATCCGGGGCGGCCGCAACCTCGACATCACCGAGATCGAACGCGCCGTCGCCGCCCACCCGGGTGTCGCCCGAGCGTGTGTGGTGCCGGTGCCGGACCCGCTGCTCGGCGAACGGGCGGCCGTGCTCGTGGTCCCGGAGGACGGCCACGACGGCATCGACCTCGACGACCTCACCGCACACCTCGACCGCACCGGCCTGTCCAAGGCCAAGTGGCCCGAATTCGCCTTCACCGTGGCCGAGTTGCCGCAGACCACGGTGGGCAAGCTCGACCGCTCCGGAGCCCGCAGGCTCGCACACGAACTGCACACCCGGCTCTCCCCGGAGCCGGCCCCGCACCCCCACCGCCCATCGAACCGCCCATCGAATCGGCCATCGCACCGGCCGACGTACCGGCAAGGAGACGCATGACCTCCCCCACGACCCGCACCCCCCGCTTCGACCGCGGCCGATGGGCGGAGGCGGGAGCCGAGACCGTACGGCCCGGCGTCCACCGCATCCCGCTGCCGCTGCCGGACGACGGACTGCGCGCGGTCAACGTCTACGCGCTCGAAGGCCTGGCGGAGGGGCTGGTCCTGATCGACGGGGGCTGGTCGGTCCCGGAGTCCCACAAGGCACTCGAGGACGCGCTCGCCGACCTCGGCCACGACCTCGGCGAGATCAGCCACATCCTGGTCACCCACATCCACCGCGACCACTACACCCAGGCCGTCGCGCTGCGCAGGCTGCTCGGCTCCCGGGTCTACCTGGGCTCCGGCGAACGCCGCGGCCTGGAACTGCTCGGAGCACTCCGTACGACGCAGCCGGCCGGTTCCCTGGAGACGCTGACGCGGTCCGGCGCGGGCGAACTCGCCGAGCGGGTGGCCGCGATGGACCACGGCGACTTCGACCCGGGCGTGTGGGAGGCCCCCGACCGCTGGCTGGAGGCGGAGGAACTCCGTTTCGGTGACGCCAGGTTGCAGGTCGTCCCGACCCCCGGCCACACCCGGGGACATGTCGTCTACCTCGACCACGCCCGCGGCCTGCTCTTCTCCGGAGACCACGTCCTGCCGCACATCACCCCGTCCATCGGCTTCGAACTCGGCCCGGCCGAGCTGCCGTTGGGGGACTACCTCGACTCGTTGCGGATGTTGACGACGCTCGCCGACGCCCGGCTGCTGCCCGCACACGGCCCGGTGGGCGACAGCGTGCACGCCCGGGTCGGCGAGTTGCTGGCCCATCACGACGACCGGCTCGCCCAGACCCTGGCGGTCCTCGGCGACCGTACGCTCAACGCCCACGCCGTGGCCGGGGAGTTGGGGTGGACGCGGCGCAAGGTTGCCTTCGCCGACCTGAACGCCTTCAACCAGATGCTCGCGGTCAACGAGACCGCGGCCCACCTCGACGTACTGGCGGCCCGCGGCCACGTCCGACGCACACGGTCGGGCGACGGCGTCGACCACTACACCGCGCACGCCGGTTAGCGCGCCGTCCAGCCTCCGTCGACGTACAGCTCCGAGCCGGTCATGAAGCTCGCGTCGTCGGAGGCCAGGAACGCCACGGCCGCCGCGACCTCCTCGGGCGTGCCGAGCCGGCCGAGCGGCGTGCCGTCGAGCATCGCGGCCAACCGCGGTGTGCCCCGCCACAGTTCGCGGGACCGGGGTGTCTCGATGAAGCCGGGATGCAGGGAGTTGACCCGGACACCGCGCCTCGCCCAGTGCAGCGCGGCGTTCTTCGTCATGAGACGTACGGCGCCCTTGGCCGCGTGGTACGAGAACTGGGAGCCGAAGCCGCCGACCGTACCGAAGATCGACGCGACGTTGACGACCGAGCCGCCGCCGGACCGCTCGATGGCCGCGCCGGCGTGCTTCATGCCGAGCCAGACACCGGTCTGGGTGACCGCGATCACCTGGTCCCAGGACTCCCGGCTCTCCGTCTCGACGGTACGCATCGCGGCGATCCCGGCGTTGTTCACCAGCACGGACAGGGAGCCGAGCCGACCGGTCACCCGGTCCACGGCGGCCTCCCAGGCCGACTCGTCGGTCACGTCCAGCGCCAGCCCGACGGCTCCGCCCCCGGCCTCCGCGGCGAGCTTCTCGCAGCGTTCCGCGTCGACGTCCGTCACCACCACCGTGGCGCCCTCGGCCGCGAGCCGTCGTACGACGGCCTCGCCGATGCCTCCGGTGGCGCCGGTCACCAGGGCCACGCGGCCCGCCAGCCTTGCCTCCATCACACCCGTCCCTCCCTCAGTCCTTGACGCCGCGCCAGGCCAGCGCGCCGCCGTCGATCACATGGGCGGCGCCCGTGATGAACGCCGCGCTGTCCGAGGCCAGGAAGCAGGCGAGCCGCGCCACCTCCTCCGGCCGCCCCAGCCGGTCCACCAACTGCGGGGCCACCAGCGCCCGTTCCGTCGCCTCGCGATCCCCGGCCGCGGCGAAGTGGTCCTGCGTCAGCTGTGTGTCGATGACGCCGGGACACAGGCAGTTGCAGCGCACCGGGGCGAGGTCGACCGCGGTGACCTTGGTCAGATGGATGACACCGGCCTTGGTGACGCCGTAGGCGGGGCAGTTGGGGAAGCCGACGAGGCCCGAGACGGAGGCGGTGTTCACGATGGCCGGGCCGCGGGTGGAACGCCGCAGATGGGGCGCGGCGAACTTGGTCGTCAGCCAGACGGCCTTGAGGTTGACCTCGTAGACGGCGTCCCAGACCTCCTCGGGGAGCGAGCCGACACCGTGGTCCTGGCCGGTCGTGAACGCGGTGTCGATCACTCCGGCGTTGTTGACCAGCACATCAAGCCCGCCGAAGCGCTCGGCACACCGCGCCACCATGCCCTCGATCTCGTCGCGCACCCGCAGATCGCACACGATCGCCTCGGCCTTCGCCCCCTCGCCACGCACCATCGCGGCGGTCTCGCCGGCGGCCGTCTCATCGAGGTCGGCGACGGCCACGGCCGTAGCGCCCTGCCGGGCCAGCTCCACCGCGATGGCCCGGCCGATGCCCCGGCCCGCGCCGGTGACGAGAGCGACCCTGTCCAAGAGGGAACCGTCCATCGTCCGCTCCCTTCCGCCCGCGGCGGATCCAGAACTGAACCAACTTCAGTTCACTGCCGGAGTCTAGGTTCCCGCGGGGGAGAGCGACAAGGGGTGGGATCGCCGTCGAGGTGCCTCAGGGCCGGTAGACCATCCCGGGCTGGGGCTTGGCCGGGGCGAGCAGCTGGGACACCGTGACCACGGTGTAGCCACGCTGCTTGAGTGCCTTGAGAATCCCGGGGACGGCAGGAACGGTCCCCTTGTGCAGGTCGTGCAGCAGGATGATGCCGTCGCGGTGGGTCTGGTCGAGCACCCGCTTGGTGATCAGGGCCGAGTCGGTCGTCTCGTAGTCCTTGGCGGTGACGCTCCACAGCACCTGCGCCAGCCCCAGCTCCCGGCAGACCTTGGCCACTTTGCGGTTGGTGCGGCCCTCCGGCGGACGCATCAGGACGGGCCGGGTGCCGGTGATCTTCTCGATGGCGTCCTGTGTCCGGCTCAGCTCCTGACGGGCGTCGTCCTCGTCGAGGTCGGTCAGCCTCTTGTGGTTCCAGGTGTGATTGCCGATTTCGTGCCCCTCGTCCGCGATCCGGCGCAGGATGTCGGGGTACTTCGAGATGTGGCCCTTGCCCTGCACGAAGAACGTGGCGTGCAGATGCTGCTGCTTGAGGATGTCCAGCAGTTTGGGAGTCGTCGGGCTGGGGCCGCCGTCGAAGCTGAGGGCCACGCACTTCGCCTTGCGGCAGTCGACGTCTCCGGCCACCGATCCCGATGCCTTGGCTCGGGCGGCGCGCGGCGAGGTGTGATCGTAGGTCGTCACCGTCAGAGCCAGAGTCACGGCGACGGCCACGACGGCGGCCGCCGCTGTCGCGACGGCGATGAGTATGCGAGACCGTCTCTTACGTGTGTTGAAGAGCATGCGAGGCCTTTCTTCGGTGGAGTTGCGGGGTTACCGCGTGCGGGTGAGAGCGGGCTGCGCGGGGAGGTCCCGCAGCCGCATGTCGAGCGTCAGGCGATGCCTCAGCCGGCGTCCGAGCCGACGCTCGACCAGCGTGTGGACCAGCAGGGAGAGCCCCAGCATGCAGATGACGGACAGTGCCGTCGCGGGCAGGGGCTCTGTCCGAACCTGTGCGTGAGGTAGAGCACGATCCCGGCGACGAACAGGCCGGTGTACCGGGTCACTACGAATTCGTCGAGCAGCGGTGAGTGGAGTTCACGGGCGATGACACCGGCCAGGAGCCAGACGCCGCAGCAGCCCACCACCCGCGGCCCCGGGGCCATCGTCAGGTTCCCCAGCACCGTACGCGGGTCGATGCGCGTGGCGGCGGGCCACCGGCCCAGCCGTGAGACCAGGACGAGGAGGACGACCAGGAGTACCGCGCACCAGTAGGCCGGGAAGAGCCGTGCGATTCGGGAGACGGTGAACTGCGCCGGGGTCCGTCCCCAGCAGCTCATGCAGATCTGCCGGCGGTACGGCGCTGTACGACGGTGTGCTGTGCGGCCAGGGTGTCGGCCCGGTCGGCGGGTCCGGTCAGTACCGCGTGGCTCTCGCGCTGTGCCTCGGCGTCCTCGCTCAGCTCGGCGCGGCCGTCGCGCAGCACCAGCACCCAGTCGCAGGTCTCCTCCAGTTCGGGCAGGACGTGCGAGGAGAGCACGATGCTCGTGCCGCGCTCGGCGGCCTCGGCCATCAGCGCCGCCATGATCTCGCCTCGTGCCACGGGGTCGAGATCGGCCAACGGCTCGTCGAGCAGCAGGAGTTCGGGCCGCTTGCCGAGGGCCAGGGCGAGCGCGACGCGGGTGCGCCGGCCGGGCGAAAGTTCGCCGACGCGGGCATGGAGCGGGATGCCGCCCTCGTGGACGATCCGCTCGGCGGCCGTCCGGTCCCACGAGGAGTTCGGCTTCTCGCCCATCAGCAGGGTGTCCGCCACGGTGAAACGGGGGTAGAGCGGCTTGTCCTGGGTGAGCAGGGCGACCCGGGTGCGGGCCTCGGGGGTGCCGGGCGCGGCGCCCAGCACCCGCAGGTCCCCGGAGCCGGCTCGCAGGAGGCCGCCGGCCAGGTGCAGCAGGGTGCTCTTGCCGGCGCCGTTGCGTCCGACGAGGGCGGCTATACGACCGCCGGGTACGGTGAACTCGCAGTCCCGCAGGGCCCAGCCGCCCCGCCTTCGGTACCGGAATCCGAGTCCCGTGGCGCGCACCGCGGCCGGCGCGTCTGGCCCGGTCATGCGTCCTCCTTCCTGCGTTCCCGGTCGCCCGGGGTGTGGCTGTCGTGTTCGTTGCGGTGGGCGTCCAGGGCCGCTGTGACCATGGCGAGGACATCGGCCCGTTCCAGGCCTTCGGCCCGGGCGCGTGCCACCCAGTCGGTGAGCTCCCGGCGCAGCGGCGAGTCGTCCGCCGCGCCGGGCCGGGCGAGTGATCGGGTCACGAAGGTTCCGAGGCCGCGGCGCAGTTCGACCAGGCCGGCCTGCTCCAGGTCGCGGTAGGCCCGGAGCACGGTGTTGGGGTTGATGGCGGTCGTCGCCACCACCTCCTTGGCCGTGGGCAGCTTGTCCCCGACCTTGAGGAAGCCCATCCGGAGCGCTCGTTCGGTCTGCTCGACGATCTGCACATAGGCCGGTACGCCGCTGCCGCGGTCGATCCGGTAGTCGATCACGTCGTTTTCCTCGGTTCCATCATGCTTGTGCTAATGAATTAATGGAAGCATGGTGGATGTCCGATGGCGCTGTCAAACGTCTGTGAGCGCGTTGGCGGACCTCGGCGGCATGGCCCCCAGCAGCCTGTCCCCGCCCTCCAC
The DNA here is from genome assembly GCF_040296885.1 of Streptomyces sp. NPDC001980. NCBI lineage: Bacteria > Bacillati > Actinomycetota > Actinomycetes > Kitasatosporales > Streptomycetaceae > Streptomyces > Streptomyces sp. NPDC001980. Next base: position 317,709 of record NZ_JBEOYD010000002.1, read on the forward strand.
GGCCCGCTCGGGTGTGCCGTGCCGAGATGTACCACCGCTCACGCGCCGCGCGTCTCCTCGGGCGGCTGGTCACCCACGGCTCCGAGCGCGCGTGGGTTGAGGGTGCCGAGCATGCGCTGGAGGAAGGCGCGCACCTGTTCCTGTTCCTGGGGCAGAAAGGCCTGGAGAGCTTCCCGCTCGCACGGTTCGAGCGCGCCTTCGCCCCGTAGCGCCAGCTCCACCCCGGCGGCGGTGACGGACATCTCGACGATTTTCCCGTGGGTGGGGTGGGCCCGCCGTTGGACCAGCCCACGTTCCACCAGGTCGCGCAGCGCCGTGCCCATCGACTGGGCGGTGACGCCGCAGCGCCGGGCGAGTTCGGCGCTGGACAGTGTGCCGTCCCGGCTGAGCCGCACCAGGGCGCTGTACTGCGCCTGGGTCAGCTTGAGCGGGCGCAGCGCCTGTTCGATGCGCTGCGCGTAGGCCTGCGAGAGCTGCCAGAGCAGGTAGCCGATGCGCTCGCCGGGGTCCCACACTGTCACGGCATTCTCCATGTATCTGTTAACTTATATCAGGCACCTTACATCATGAGGATCGGGGAACCGTGCCCAGCACCACCTCCACAAGCCAAGATCATCTCCCCGGCGCGGATCCGGGGCCGGCGCGACACCGTCACCGTCCCGGTCCGCAGACGGACGCTCCCCCCGAGCGCAAGGGGCTGACCGGCCGGCAGGCGGTGCTCAAGCCCGTCATCACCGTGCTCACCATCGGTCTGGTCTTCGTCAGCGTCTTTCTCGCCGCCTTCCACACGCCCAAGGCGCACCGTCTGCCGATCGCCGTCGCCGCGTCCGACAAGACCGCGGCACTCTTCGACGTCCGGCTCCAGCGCGTCTCGCCGGACGCCTTCCAGGTGGACCGCTACCAGGACGACGCCTCGGCCCGCTGGGCGGTCGAGCACCGCCGCGCGTACGCCGCGCTGCTGGCAGACGACGGCACGCCCAGGATCGTCTACGCCGGCGCGAACGGTCCCGCCGTGTCCGCGCTGGTGGCACCCCTCGGCACGCTGTGCGCGTCCGGCTGTCAGACGGCGGGACACAAGATGCCCGTGACCGACATCCTCCCCCTTTCGTCCGGGGACAGCCGCGGCCTGTCCGTCTTCTACGCGTCATTCGGCCTGGTGCTCTCGGGCTTCCTCTTCGGCCAGATGACCTATCAGGTCGCACCGCGCCTGTCCTTCGGGCAGCGCGTGTCCAGTCTGGCGCTGTTCGCGGTCGTCGGCGGGCTGGCGGCGACACTCATCGCGAGTACGGCCTTCGGCGCCATACCCGGCCCCTTCCTGGGCATCGCGGGACTCGTGACGCTGATGGCGGGGGCCGTCGCGGCAGCCACCGTGCTCCTGATCCGCATCTTCGGTCCGGTCGGAGTTCCGCTGGCGTCGATCTTCATGCTGGTCATGGGGAACGCCACCAGCGGTGGCGTTCTGCCGCCCGAATTCCTGCCCGGCTGGCTGAAGCCGCTCGCCTCGGTCATGCCCGCGGGTGTCGGCGTCCGCGCGCTGGACGGGATCGCCTACTTCCACCACGACGGACTGACCAGCGGCACAGTGGTGCTGTCGACCTGGATCGCGCTCTGCGTGGCGGGGCTGCTCCTGCTGGACCGGATCGCCGCATCGGCCGGGATCGTGCACGCCGCGAGGTCGTGAGGTCGCCGTGTCACACCTTCTGGCCCTGCCTTGTCTAAGGGGTGTCGAACAACAAACAACGGGGCCGCATCCTGCCCGAGGTGGGGGACAAGCCGGGCGCCTGGGTTGTGCGCTCTCTGGAGCGCCGTGGCGCGCACGTTCACCTCGACACACAGATCCGCTCCCTCGCCGATGGCCGTGCAGTGCTCTCCGACGGGGAGGAGTTCGATTCCGGGTTGGTCGTATGGACCGCCGGCAACGCCTCCAATCCGGTCGTGCACAACCACTCGGATCTCCCCATCGACGAACGAGGCCTGCTCGTGGTCCGCCCCGACCTGCGTGTGGGCACCGGCAGCGAACTCGTCCCGGACGCATGGGCGGCCGGGGACGACGCGGCCGTTCCCGACCTGGCATCAACGGTGCCGGGGGCTCACACGGTGCCGAACGCCCAGCACGCCGTACGGCAGGGCAGACGCCTCGCGAAGAACATCGTGGCCGACCTGCGCGGGGGACGCATCAAGAACTACCGCCACAGCAGTCTGGGGGTGGTGGCCACGCTCGGGCTGGGACGGGGCATCTTCCAGTACAAGAAGATCGTCATCAAGGGGCTGCCTGCCTGGCTGATGCACCGGGGCTATCACGTCCTGGCCGTGCCCTCATGGGAACGCAAGATCCGCGTCCTCGCGGTCTGGCTCACGGCTGCGGTCTTCGGCCGGGATCACGTCTCCCTCGCCTCCGTCCAGCATCCGCGGGACGCGTTCGTCACGAGCGGCGATCCGCAGCGCCCCGGCGAGAGCCCGACGAGTGGCCGCACGGCCGCATGACCGTGGAGCACACCATGAACACGAGTGAGGAGGCCGCGCGCGGCCTGACCGACATCGAGACCTTCCTGTACCGGCACGCTCATCTGGCGGCAGCACGGCAGCACGGCAGCACGGCAGCACGGCAGCACGGCAGCACGGCAGCGCGTCACGGTCTTACCCACACGGGTGGCGGGGCTGACCCGGGAACAGAAGGTGGACATCGAGAGCTGGTACCTCAAGGAACAGACATACGTCGCACGCATGGTGACGGAACACATCGCGACACACGTCAGCGAGGTGCAGCAGAGGCACCGCGTCCGCTTCACGCGCTGGCTACGCGGAACGCTCGCCGCGATGATCCTGATCAGCGCGGCCATGGCCCTGTGCTTCGCCGTGCTCCTGAAATCGTTGAGCTGAACTGCCGGGCGCGGTGGGGACCTCGCCCGGCCCGCTGGATACGAGAGGCGGCGACCAGGCGATCGAGGGCGTTGCAACCGCGTTGATGCTTTCGCCGTCGGAGTCGCGGCCCAGCCGGGGCACGCATCAAGGACTCGAAGGCGCTGAGAGCCCGTCGCAGCGGACCGAGATGCGGCACGACCGGAGCAAGTTCCCTCTCCAGCGCCTGTTTCTGGCTGCGGACGAGCCAAGTCCTCCTGGAGGCTCTCGGCGGTGCCCGGCCGGTGGGTCGGCCGAGTCGAATCACTAGAACATGCGATGCGCGGGAGTGCACCGAACTACTCCGGGTGTTCAGACCCGCCCTGACGCGGTGCCGGCGTCCTGGTGTGACTGCCGCTCATGGCGTGTCGGGCACCGTGTCACATTTTCCGATCCTCGCCGGTCAATGGTTCGACAGGTCGGCCGGAAGGAGGTGCCCGCGGGCCGCGCAGTCCACTGCCCGTCCCAGTGCCGGCCGAATCACTCGATCATGCGATGCGCCTGGACATCGTTATGCCCCAGTCTGGCGGTGTTGGCGAAGAATGCATTCACTACCTGAACAGAGTCCTGATGTGAGCCGAGGGGCGGGCCGCGAGACCGCGACGTCTCTGCCTGACCGCCGTTGCTCCGACAACGGCCCACGGCATTCCCATGGGCCGGCTCTGCCGGAGGAGCGGGGCCGATCCGGATCTCCGGTTCAGCTGCGATGGGACCAGTCGTGACTTTCAGCTGCCGCTTTTCCCGCACCACCCGAACAAGCCAAGGGGATCCTCATGCCCGGCAACACGCCGGCCGTGCGGAGCACGTCGCAGGACGGCTTGCCGCAGCCGTCCGCCTGTCCCCGGTAGCGATGTGATCCCGCCACGCGACTGCCGTATCCGGAGGAACGAGGACCACAGGATCATGCATCTGAAGTCGTCCCCTACGACGAGTGACCTTGACGAGGCTGTTTCTGCCTTTGTGCAGTACCGGGCGCGCCTCTTCGGGATCGCCTACCGTGTGCTCGGCAGTGTGGCCGAGGCCGAGGACGTGGTCCAGGAGGTGTGGCTGCGTTGGCAGAAGACCGACCGCTCCGTGGTGGTGAGCCCCGTGGCCTTCCTGTCCAGTGCCACGACCCGCTTGGCCATCAACGTGGCGCAGTCGGCGCGGGTGCGTCGGGAGACCTACATCGGGCCGTGGTTGCCCGAGCCCGTCGACACCAGTGGTGATCCGGAGGTGGGCGCGCAGCGGGCGGAGGCTCTGGAGTTGGCCCTGTTGCTCGTGCTGGAGAAGCTGAGCCCCACCGAGCGGGCCGCGTATGTCCTGCGCGAGGCGTTCGACTACTCCTACCCGGAGATTGCCGAGATCCTGCAGCTCAGCGTCGTCAACGTCCGCCAGATCGTGAGCCGTTCGCGCAAGCGCCTGTCGGGCGAGCCGCGCGCGAGTGTGGACGCGGTGGAGCATCGACGCCTGCTGGATGCCTTCGTCTCAGCGGCTCGCACCGGCGATGTGGCCTCGTTGGAAGCCGTCCTCGCCCCTGACATCGTCAGCCTGTCCGACGGCAACGGCCTCCGGGGCGCCGCCCGGGTACCTGTGGTGGGCCGTGCGCGTGTGGCCAACCTGGCCACCGCCACTCGGCGGTTCTGGCAGGGGGCGGACCTGCGACTGGTCCAGGCCAACGGCCGTACGGGCGTGATGATCTGCCGCGACGGTTCCCCCATCACGATCCTGACGATCGCTGCGTCCAGGGAAGGCATCCACAGGGTGATGTGGGTGTTCAACCCCAGCAAGATCGCCGCGTTTCTGGACTCCGGCGCCCGCCGCGCAACTGCTCCCGGCCTGGCGTCGGTTGATGGCATCGCACCGTCCTAGCCGGCGGTGGCGAGCCCGATGAGCAGCAGGGCGATGTCGTCCGTCATGGGGGCGGTTCGCCGTGCGTGGTCGATCAGGGTTGTGGCGAGCCGGTCCATCGGCCGGCACCGGGCCTGGGCGAGCTGGGTGGCGAGCCCGGCCATGGCGTCGTCCAGGTCGACTCCGGGAGTTTCGACGAGTCCGTCGGTGTACAGGGCGAGGACGGTGCCGGGCGTCAGCGGGATCTCGGTGGCGGGATAGTCCGCGTCGGGGTCGATGCCGAGCAGCAGCCCGGGCGGCAGGTGAAGGACCTCGGCGTGTCCGTCGGGGTGGCGCAGGATCGGCGGGGGATGCCCGGCGGTGGCCAGGACGGCCCGGCGGCGTGCGAGGTCGAGATGTGCGTACAGACAGCTGACGAAGCGGCCCGCGTCCAGGTCGACCAGCTGGCGGTTGGCCTGCGTGAGGGCCTGCGCCGGCGCGGTTCCGGTGGCGGCGTGGGAGCGGAGGGAGAGGCGGATCCGGCCCATGAGCGCGGCGGCGGTGACGTTGTGGCCCTGGACGTCGCCGATGAACGCGGCCGCGGTGGTGTCGTCCACCCGGACCAGATCGTAGAAGTCGCCGCCGATGTCCATGCCACGGGCGGCGGGCAGATAGCGGGCGGCAGCGTCGAGTCCCGGCACGTCGGGCAGCGAGTCGGGGAGCAGGGCGGCTTGCAGGGTCTGCGCGAGCTCTTTGCTGGCGTCGTACAGGCGGGCCCGGTCCAGTGCCTGCGCGATGAGTCCCGCGAGTGCCGTGAAGACGACCCGTTCCTGCTCGGCGAAGGGGTGGGGGCTGTCGAAGGCGAACACGCACGAACCCACGGGACGCCCGGAGGTGATGAGCGGCAGAAAGGCCCAGGCGTGGAGACCTTCCTGGCGGATGGCGGGCGGGTAGGCGCGGGACAGTTCCTCGAACGTCGCGAAGAAACAGGGCCGGCCGGTGGCGAGGACCCGGAACGGGGGCGCCAGGCAGGTCAGCGGTGCTCCGTCGAAGAGTTCCAGGAGCTCGGGGTCGTATCCGCGACGGCCGATGACACGCATTCTGCCGTCCTCTTCCGCGAGCAGGGCCACGGTCCGGGCGCCGAAGGCCGGCAGTATCTCTTCGGTGATCAGATCGACCACGTCGGACACACCCACGGCTTCGGAGAGGGCGGCGGCCAGGTGGAGCACCTGGTAGACCTCGCCGAGGGGGATCGCCTGGCCCAGGAACGTCCCCGTTCTCGCGGGCCCGGCCGGTGAGGCCGGGCCCGGGCCGGTCGGCGAGATGCGGACGCTCACCCCGGATCCGTCGGGGTAGAGCTCGAAGGCGAGCCACTGGTCCGGCGGACGCAGGGCGGTGAAGTAGGCGGGCCTGCGACTGACCAGGGCACCGCGGAAGCAGTCCTCGATGGGCGAGTCGGCGCACCAGGGCAGGGCCTGCCAGGGATGTGTGCCGGTCAGCTCGGCGACGCTGCCGCCCAGCAGGGCGGCGGCGGTGGCACTGACGTAGGTGAACGTGCCCTTGAGGTCGAGCGAGCAGCTGCCCCCCGGCAGCCGTTCGACGAGGTCCGCCGCGGCCAGCGCCTCGGCCGGATCCCGGCTGTGGACCGGCGGCTGCGGCAGGGTGCGCGGTGTCGGCCCCGGATGTACGGCGTGGCCGGTGTCGGCGGCGTCGCGCAGGAACCGTCCCAGGCGGCGACAGGCGGCAGCGACCCGGTCGGGCCCCGGACCGGCGGCCCCGGCGGTGTCGGACCCGGGCCACAGGAGCAGCAGCGTGCCCCAGACTGTGGTGCCGGTGACGATGGGTGCCGCGGCTGCCGCGCAGTGGTAGGGAAGTGCGATCGCCGTACGCGGATAGCGTCGGGCGAACTCCTCGGGGTCGCTCACCCAGACCAGTCGTCGCAGACGCAACGCCTCCGCCACCGCAACAGGGCTCGACAGCGCCACCCGGGACCAGGGCGTCAGATACTCCGCCGGCAGCCCCGCGGTCACCTCCAGTTGCAGGGTCTCCCCGTCCGGCACCAGCAGGAAGACCGCACCCGCGAACACCCCCGTGTCGTGCACGGCGAACTCCAGCAGCCGGTCCAGCTCCGCCCGGCGAGTCGACCCGGAGGCGGCTGAGGACGGACGAGGCCCGTAGGGCGGAACCGCGCCGTCTTCCCGCATGGCGCACATACCAGCACCGTACGTCCGCACCGGCCGGCCCCGCGCGGGAGAGCCGTCCGGGACCGCCGTCGCGGCAGTGGCCCCTGTCACAGATCCAAGCGCCATCCGGTCAATGACCTGAAAAGGGACAAGTAGGGGCGCAATCGCGCTCAAGTCCGGGACCGGCATCGAGAACGGTGACGAAGCACGGCGTGCCGCAGGTGCCTGCCTCGCCGCCACCTATCCGAGGACGACGATTCGATGATCAGCACAGACACAGCGACACCCCGTAGGCAGCCCAACATCCGCGAGCCCTCGGAGTCGGCGATCGCGATGCTCGACGAGCAGGGGACGGTGGTCGGATGGACGCGGGCCGCCGAGCGGCTGGTCGGGTACTCCGCCGGCGACGTCGTGGGCCGGTCGGCCTCGGCCGTGCTGCGGCACTCCGAGGAAGCGCCGACGACGGCGGAGTTCGTCGACCAGTGCCGTGCCCAGCGCGGCTGGTCGGGCACGACGACGGTACGGCACAGGGATGGGCACGGGCTTGACGTGAGCCTGCGGGTCTCGATGCTGTGGGGGCACGGCGAAACGGTCCGGTGGCTCGTCTCCGTGACCGACATCGGCGAGGCCTCCGGGGAACCGACGAACGGACTGGTGCGGGAGTCGCTGCTCGCCCGCGTCCCCATGGGCATCGTCGTGCGGGACCCGCAACTGCGGTGCACCTGGGTGAACGACACGATGGAGAGCCACGACGGCATTTCCCGCGACCGGCGGCTCGGATGGCGAATCAGCGATGTGCGGCCGGGTGCCGCGGCCGAGACGATCGAGTCGGCGATGCGGGAGGTGATGCGGGGCGGGCCCGTCAAGGTCCACGACCACCGGACATGGCTGCCGTCGAGCCCGCACCGGGAGCACACGTACGCGGCTTCGATCTTCTGCCTCCAGGACGCCGACGGCCAGGTGCTGGGGGTGTGCGTGATCAGCGTCGACCTCACCGAGAGCCGGCGGGCGCGCGATCGTCTGGCCATCCTCAGCGAAGGCAGTACCCGCCTCGGCACCAGCCTGGACGTGATGCGGACCAGCCAGGAACTGGCCGACCTGGCCGTGCCGCTGCTCGCCGACTACGTCGCCGTCGACCTCGAGCAGTCGGTCCCGTTCGGCGAAGGGCCCCCGGTCCACATCGGCTCCACGGGCCAGCGCCTCCCTGTCTTCCTGCGCGCCGGTCTGGCGTCGATCCACCACGGGGTCCCGGAGTCGCCGTGGGCGCACGGCGAGGTGGTCCCGTGGCCGCCCGCCTCACCCTTCACCGACGTCATGCGCACCGGGATGCCCCACCTGGAGCCGGTCCTGGACACCGCTCCGGGCACCTGGATCGACCAGGACCCGGTGCGGGCGCGGACGATCCACGAGAACGGCATCCACTCCCTGATGCTCATACCCATCCGTACGCGGCGCGTCCTGCTGGGCATGGTGCTGTTCATCCGCACCTCGGACCCGGGGCCGTTCCAGGAGGTCGATGTGCTCCTCGCCGAGGAACTCGTCAGCCGCGCCGCGCTGGCGCTGGACAACGCGCGCCAGTACGCCCGCGAGCACACCGCTGCCCTCGCCCTCCAACGGAACCTGCTCCCGCACCGTCTGAAGGGCGGCGCGGCGGTCGAGACGGCGTCTCGTTACCTCCCCGCCGACATGGACCACGGCGTCGGGGGCGACTGGTTCGACGTGATCCCGCTGTCCGGCGCGCGGGTGGCCCTCGTCGTCGGCGATGTGGTCGGACACGGGATCAACGCCGCCGCGACCATGGGCCGGCTCCGCACCGCCGTACGCACCCTCGCCGACATGGAGCTGCGCCCCGAGGAACTGCTGACCCACCTCGACGACACGGTCCAGCGGCTGGCCGAGGAGGAAGCCGACGCTCCGGAGCAGTGCTCCCCGGCTGTGGGCGCCACCTGCCTGTACGCGGTGTACGACCCGGTCACCCGTCGGTGCGCCATGGCGCGGGCCGGGCACCCTCCGCCCGCGATCGTCGACCCGCAGGGGCGGGTCGCCTTCCCCGACCTGCCCACCGGAACCCCGCTGGGCATGGGGCTGGGCGTCCCCTTCGAGGCCGCCGAGCTGGAACTGCCCGAGGGGAGTGTCCTCGGTCTGTACACCGACGGCCTCATCGAGACCCGCGACCACGACATCGACGTGGGAATGCGCCGCCTCGGCAGCGCCCTGGCACAACCGGGCCGCCCCCTGGAGGAACTCTGCAGCCGCGCGATGGAGACCTTCCCGGGGCAGGCACCCTCCGACGACGCCACGCTGCTCCTCGTCCGGACCCGTACGCTCAGCCCCACCCAGGTAGCCTCCTGGACGCTGCCCAGCGACCAGACCGCCGCCCGCAGCGCCCGGCACATGGCGGCCCGTCAGCTGACCGAATGGGGCCTGGCAGGTGTCGCGGACACCACGAAGCTGATCGTCAGTGAACTGGTCACCAACGCCGTCCGCCACGGCAGCGGCCAGATCACCCTGCGCCTGATCCGGCACCAGGTCCTGACCTGCGAAGTGTTCGACTCGAGCGCCTGCGTCCCACGTCCGCGCAGCGCATGCACCCATGACGAGAACGGCCGCGGCCTCTTTCTGGTCGCCCAGCTGTCCCGCAGATGGGGCTTCCGTACCGTGCCGGGCGGCAAAGTGGTGTGGGCCGAAGTGGATCTGGCCCCCGCATCGGAACGCGCGGGGACCCTCGGGGTACCGCCCATGTCCGAGGAGCGCTCCGTCCTCGTCTCCGCGACGGCTGCGGCGCCCGCGGACTCCGGCGTCGCCGCCGGAGGAGGGCTCTTGCCCTGGTAGTGCGCTCGCCATGCCGCGGGCTCCTGGTTTGTGAGGGCCGCCGACAGGATGCAGGGTGGTTCCTGGAGCAGCAGCGCCGGACCATCCGTTCCGGGCAGGCCTACGGAGGTGCAGCAGTGTCGGCAGAGGACTCGGCGACCGAGACCGCCGGACAGGACAGCGAGTCGACGTTCGGCCCCAGGATGCTGGCGGACGTCAAGCCGCCCTTCGTACCCGAGGGTGCTTCGGGCATGACCGTTCTCGTCGAGTGGCCGCCCGGCGATCCCGGGACTCCTCCGCACCGTCACTCGGGGCCGTGTTTCGGCTACGTCCTCGAAGGCGCGGTCCGGTGGGAGCTCGAGGGCGAGCCAGAACGCGTGATCAAGGCCGGTGAGACGTTCTGGGAGCCGGGCGGTGAGGTGATCCACTACCAGAACGGCAACGCCTCGTCGGAGGTGCCGGCCAAGTACATCGTGTTCATGATGTGCGCGCCGGGCCAGCCGATGCTCACCCTGGTCGGCGACGAGGAACTGGAGAAGCGGGCCCACCTGCGCGCCCCCCGCCCCACCGACTGATCCACCGGCTCACCAGGAGAGCCGCAGCCGACGTGGCAGGGGGACCGGCGTTGAGGGCACCTGTGGCCTGCGGCATGCTTGCCCCATGCGCAGCACAGACCCCACGGGCGACCTGGACCCCGGGCGCGAAAACCAGGCTGGGACCGGGCTGCGCCTCAGGGGACGGGACCGTGAGATCGCGGCCGTCCGCGAGGCTCTAATGGCGGTACATGGCGGACGGGGCGCCTGCGTCGTCGTGGAAGGCGCGCCCGGCGTCGGCAAGAGCCGGCTCCTCGCGGAGTTGGACATGCGGGCGCGGCGGTGCGGGTTCGATGTGGTCTCCGTACGGGCCGACGAGTTCGATCAGTATGCGGCAGGAGCCGCCCTGCAGTCCGCCCTGCAGGCCTACGACGGATTCGCCCGAGGCGCCGAGGGCCTGAACGACCAGCGGCTCCGGCTGTTGGACTGCATCGCGGACGCTCTGGAAGACCGGGCTCAGCGTGCGCCGGTGCTCGTGCTCGTGGACGACGCGCAATGGTCGGATCCGGCCACGCTCTTCGCGCTGCGCACGCTGCCCGGACGACTGGCCACCTCGCGGATCCTGTGGGTGCTGGCGGTACGGTCGGAGACCGAGCGCCCGACCGTGGCCAGGGTGCGGGAAGACCTCGAACGCCTCGGCGCCCGATGGCTGACCCTCGGCCCGCTGCCCCAGCAGGAACTGGAGCACATCGCGGCCGACGTGCTCGGGGCGAAACCCTCACCCGGTCTGGCCAGGATGCTGCGAGGCGTCGCGGGCAATCCGTTCCTGGCGATCGAACTGGTGCGCTCCTTCCCTGACACGGATGCCGTCGAAGCAGAGGCGGGCGCGGCCGACCGCCTGTACCGCGACATCCCCGTCGGCTTCCGGCAGAGTGTCGCCGCACGTCTGCAGCAGCTCCCGGAGGACGCCGTACGCCTCCTCCAGGTCGGCTCCGTCCTCGGCCGGGAATTCGACTTCGGTACGGCCGCCCGCATGCTCGGGAGGCAGGTCGGCAGCCTGCTGTCCGGCGTGGAAGCCGCCCTGAACTGCGGTCTGCTCTCGGCGGACGGCCCGCGACTCGCCTTCCGCCACGACCTCCTGCGGCAGGCCGTCCACGAGAACCTGCCGCCGGCCGTACGGACCGCGCTGCACCGGGAGGCCGCCGAGAGCCTGCGCGCCGCCGGGGCACGATCGGCGGAGGTGGCCTGGCATGTCGTCATGGCGGGCGGCCCGGTCGACGACGATGCCGTGACCACGCTGCACACCGCCGTACGGGAACTGTCGGCGACGGCACCCGACGCGGCCGCGGACCTGGCCCAGCGGATCGCCGGCCTGCTGCCCCCGCGCGACCGGCGTCGCGTCGGTCTGCTGACCGATGCCGCCGAGTACCTCGGCCGGACCCGCCGGGTTCACGAGGCGCTCGATCTGGTCGACGCGACCCTGTCGGACGGTGTGGAGCCGCCGCAGGAGGCGAACCTGCGGCTGGTGGCCGCCGAAATACACCAGGCCGCGGGCGACGACGCCGCCGCCATGACTCACCTGAAGCAGGCCCTGGACCTCCCCGCGCTGCCGTCCGACCTGCGGGTGCGGCTGCTGAAGACCCAGGCGACGGGCCACGTGTACCTCGGGAACATCACCGCTGCCGAGCAGACGGACACCGGCCTGGTCGCGGCCTCCTACCGGAGCCACGATCCGGCCGTCGTCGTCAGCGTCATGGTGTTCCAGTCGCAGACGCTCTTCTACCGTGGGCGCCTGGCCCGAGCGCTGGAGCTCGCCGAGGCCGCTACCGCACGCGCCTACGCCGAGCCCACCGTGCCCTACCTGCGGCCCCCGAGAATTCCGGCGCTGTGGCTGGCCACGGTTCTGACCAGCACCGACCGGCTCGCGGACACCGAGCGGGTGCTGCGTGAGGGCCAGCGCGAAGCGGAGGCGCTGGGCCTCGGCTGGTCACTTCCGCACTGGCATGCCCGCCGTGCCTGCGCCCTGCTCGAACAGGGCGCGCTGGACGACGCGGCCGTGGAGGCCGAGGCCAGTCTGGCGGTGGCGGACGAACTGGAGATCACCCAGCCGAATCCGCAGGCCCGCGCCGTGCTGGCACTGGTGGAGATCAGACGCGGTGACCTTGCCAGGGCGCGGGACCATCTCCGCGCAGCCGAAGCCGGCTCCGGCACGAACGCGAGGCGGTACGGCCTTTGGGTGTCGCTCGCGCGCGCCTGCCTGGCGGACGCGGAGGGCAGGGACCAGGCAGCGGCAGCGGCACTCACGGGTAGCTTCGAAGGCAGCTTCGAAGACAGTGAGCCGACGCGGCTGCTCACCCTCCCGCCGTCCCACTGGCCCGCCATCGTGCGTATCGCGCTGCGCGGCGCGGAGCCGTCGGTCGCGCAGGCCGTGTCCGGCGCACTGCGCACCCTGAGCGCCCGGGACGACAGCCAGGAGATCAGCGGGGCCGTCCGTGCCCATGTGGACGGCCTGCTCCACGGCGACCCCCGTGCACTCACGTCCGCCGTCGCCGGCTACCGGAGCACCGGCAGGCCACTGGCCCTGGCCGCGGCGTGCGAGGACCTCGGCGAGCTCATGGCCGCCTCAGCCGATACGGCGCAGGCGATCCCGTATTTCGAAGAAGCGGTTCAGCAGGCGTTGGCCTCGGGAGCCCTGGGCGACAACGAACGGCTCAGGCGGCGTCTACGACAGCTGGGCGTGCGCGCGGGCGCCCCGCGGCCCGACACGATCAGCTCCCCGGGGTGGGGGAGTCTGACCGAATCCGAGCGGAAACTGATCCCGCTCGTCGTGGACGGCCTCACCAACCGGGCGATTGCCGACCGGCTCTACGTGTCCGTGCACACCGTCAACACCCACATGAGACACATCTTCACCAAGCTCGGCATCAACACTCGCGTCGAACTGACCCGGCTGGCCGTCGAACGGGGCGATGCCGCCGACGGGGCCGGGTGAGCGGTGCCCCGGGCTTGAAGGTGTGGCCCGCGACGCCGAAGGCACGACTCACACGAAGGCGCTCTGCCCGGTTATGGACTTGCCGACGATGAGGGTCTGCATCTGGCGGGTGCCCTCATAGGAGTAGAGGGCCTCGGCGTCGGCGAAGAACCGTGCGACGTCGTAGTCGAGGACGATGGCGTAGGCGAGTGCGAGCTCATAGGCGCCGATCATGACCCCCAGTGCCTGCCAGGCGACACCGCTGCGCGTGAAGCGCAGGATCTCCGCGACGGCAGGTCGTCCGACAGCGCAGGGGGGAGTGGTGGTCGTGCCATTCTCCTGGAGGATCTTCGTTTCAGGACCACCAGTTGACCGACGGGCCACCCCGGGTGTGACGGCTACCGACACCACGGTTTGTCCGGCTGAGAGGAGTCAATGGGGCATCAGAAGCATGACCAGCGTGCCCATGGCCGTCGCTCCGTCCCAGAAGCGGTTGCAAACACTCCTGAGGCTTGTCGAGTTGCCGGCCGTCTCGGTGGTTGCGCGCAGTGTGGGCATGTCGCGGGTCAGCGAGTGCAGAGAACATGCGAGCAGGTACAGCGCCAACACTCCTGTGACGACGCTGTCGGCCTTCGACCCGCCCATGGAGTGGCTGACATGCATGGCCTGGTGTGCCGTCGGAACGCCGTCGGCCATGGTCTCGTGTGCATGGCCCGTCGCGCGGTACGACATCCAGGTCATTGCCGCCATGCCCACCGCGTAGGGCAGTCTCCTCACGGTTGCCGACAGCTGTCCCTCCTGGCCACTCCTGACGGCGGTCAGCGGGAACCACAGTGCGGCGGCGGCGAAGAAGACCGACTGCGGCAGCGCGGGCAGGGCGCCGCCCCAGCTCCACGGCATCACCGCCATGGCCAGCGCCATGGCGGCATGCAGCAGATGGTCGACGCAGCTGCGGCAAGCACCGGTCCGGGTCAGGACACTCTGCCCGAGCGCTCGGACAGCGGCCGCTGCGAACAGGGCGGTCAGCATGCAGTGGACGACTTCAGTGGCACTCATGCCGAATCGCACCCTCCCCGGAGCGGTCAGGATCCGTGCCGGAACAGCAAGGTGTGAGTGGGGGTGGTCAGCCGGTGGGATGCGGGGCGCGCAACCGGGGCCTGCTCACCGTGACCGTGCGCCGCGTCCTTCTCCGACATCGTGTTGCACCTCCATGGATCCACTGCGTCCTGAGCCAGACATACCTCGCGACCGGAACATCTCCGGACAGACATGCCGTTGGCGGCCGCGTGTTCCTACGTCCTGGTCCCACGCACGTCTCGCAGTGATGACCGGGCGCACAGTGGATCCGTGACACGGGAGGCGCTTTCCGCGCTGGAGAGCCACCCCGTGCTGGTACCGCTGCTGAAGCGGATCGCACAGCAGGAGACGAAGCATGTGGCGTTCTACGCATCGCAGGCACGCGACCGGCTCGCCGCAAGCAAGAAGGCCCGCGTGGTCGCCCGCCTGGCGCTCGAAAGGGCCTGGGGTCCGGTCGGTTCGGGCGTCATGCCCGAGACCGAGGTCGCGCACGTCATGACTCACCTCTTCGCGGGCTCCGAGGGCCGTAAGCTCATCCGCGACATCGACGCGCGCATCGCCAAGCTGCCGGGCCTGGACGGGCTGCACATAGTCGAGGACGCCATGGGCAGCCGCGGCATCGCCTCCTGACACTGCCCCGTCATGCGCACGTGTAGATCACCTTGTCGAACAGGACCTATTCATCGACGAAGGTGACCGTCTGTTCGAGCGGTGCTCGGCCCGTACGGGTGTAGGGCACTGCGGTGTCTTCGAATCCGATCGACATGCCGCAGAAGAGGATGAGGTCGTCGGGGGGCGACAGGACCTCCGCGACGGTCTTGCGGTAGACCGACCACGCCATCTGCGGGCAGCTGTGCAGGCCTTCGGCGCGGAGCAGCAGCATCACGGTCTGCAGATACATGCCCACGTCGGACCACTGGGGGCGGCCCAGACCTCGGTCGATGTAGCAGAACAGGGCGGCGGGCGCGCCGAAACAGTTCCAGTTCGCGGACGCGGCCCTCTGGCGCGCCTCCCAGTCCTCGCGCTCGATGCCCAGTGAGCTGTAGCGCTCGGCACCGAAGGCGGATCGGCGCTCGCGGTACGGGGACTTCAGTGTCTGCGGGTACATCTCGTATTCCCGCTCGTCCCAGGGATCGCACGCGGTCACGCGCCCGCCGGCGAGCTCCTTGAGTTCGCCCAGTGGTCGGCCGGTCAGCACGTAGACGCGCCAGGGCTGGAGGTTGGACCCGGAGGGTGCCCAGGCCGCAGCGGAGAGCACCCGCTCCAGTACCTCCCTCGGGACGGGTCGGTCGATGAATCCACGTACGGCTCGTCGGCTCGTTACCGCCTCGTAGACGTCCAAGATCACCAAGCTCCCTCGTCTGCTCTACATGCCACCTTTATCAGTCGTAAGACTATGAAATGTAACGATATGCATAAAATGCCATAGATCGTTGCCCCGTCGGCTCGCGCCTTGCAAAGCGGTCGCGGCTGGGCAGGAAGTCGTGACGGGGGCCGGAGGCCGGCGGAGTCGAGAGCGGCGATCCCCTTCTGTCTCGGTGCGGGTCGTTGAGGTCAGGGGCCAGTCGTGGCCGGTCGGTCAGCTGCTCGCCGGAAGGTGATCTTCCGCCCACAGGAACAGGACGGCCAGGGGGATGAGGAAGGCGTTGCCGTGTGGAGAGAGTGCGTAACGTGTTCGCGAGGACAGCCCGGGCCGGACGTCCTGAGTGATCAGATCGATCGCGGTCAGTTCCTGGAGCCGCTGAGCGAGCGTGCGGCCGCTGATGCCGGGGACGCGCTCGCGAATCTGTGCGGAGTCGGCCGGACCTTTGGCCAAAGCCATGAGGATCAGGCCGTTCCAGCCGTTGCTGAGCAGGGCGAAGGCCCGAGTGATGGCCGGAGAGGAATCGGCGGACTGCGGATGCTCGGTCCGGCGTGCCGGGTGAGGGTTGTGCTGGGTAGGCATGGTGTGTGTCCGTTCCGGTACGGCGCGAGCCATCACGGTGCGACAGCTCGCGCAGTATTCGGTGGTCGTGGTCGTAGTCGTGGCCGTAGCTGTGTCGGGAGTCGGCCGGTGTGCCGGCCGGGCCGCTTGCCCGGGTGGTGGTGCGTCCCTGTGAACGGGGTTGTCGGCTCCTGCGGCGGCTGCGCGCTCGGTGAGCTGCCGGCGCGTGTCAGCGCCTCATCGGCCTTCGGTTTCGGTCCGAAGTCCCCGGCGGCCAAGGCTTGATTGCGTACATGAAGCGCTCGCCTTCAGCCCTCGCCGTCGTGGCGACGGGCGTGCGCGTGCGCGTGGCGCCGAACCGCCGAAGCGGTGCCGGACCCAGGCAGTGCCGGGAGCAACTCACCGGAAGCCGGTGCACCGGTCTTCGTGCCGCGGGGTTCCCTGGTGACCCAGTGGCCGCACATGACTGCTGTGAGCCCGCAGACGGTCCACAGGGCCAGGACGGCAAGGTGGCCGGCGTCGGCGTTGCCGTCGAAGTACGTGGTGTCGCGCAGCAGGCTGGCTCCGGCGCCCGGGGGCAGCCACTGGCCGACGTAGTCCACGCCCTTGGGAAGCATCTCCGGAGCGGAGGTGGCGCCGGAGAAGGCGTTTCCGACGAAGACCATGAGCGCGGCGCTGAGCCCAAGGCCTGCCGGCCCGAGGAGTCGGATCACACCGGCGGCGGTGGCGCTGACGGAGAGGAGGTCGAGCGTCAGGATCGCCCATGTGGCCACGTGGTTGTGGGGCAGCGCCCCGAGGAAACCTTGAGCCACGAGATAGACGCCGAGGGCCGCGACGGCGCATGCGACGAGAAGTGTCAGCACCCGGTGCCGCGGGCGTGCCAGGCCGCGAGCCATCGTGACGAACGCCCCGATCAGGATGCCGCAGATCGTGAGCGGGAAGACCGATGAGCTGAACACCACACCCCTGGGGTCGTCCGTGGCGACGGGCACCACGTCGACCGACTTCGCGAGGATCTTCACCGGGGAGTCAGCGCCGGCGGCTCCCTGCTGGGCGGTTGCCTGCTTGTGGGCCTTCGCCGGGGAATGCGCACCGCCGGCCTTCTGCTCGGCAGCCTTCTGCTCGGCAGCCTTCTGCCGGGCTGCCATCTGCTGGGTGGCCTTGTCCGCCAACTGCTGTCCGACATCGGTCAGAAGCTGGGCCACGGAGGGGCTTGCGGCGGTGGCCTTGAGCACGGTGATGCTGTGGCCGGAGATGGCGAAGGCGCCGTAGACATCCCGGTTCCTGATCGCCGACCGCGCCGCCTGCTGGTCGGGATAGAGG
Source organism: Streptomyces sp. NPDC001980 (assembly GCF_040296885.1). Taxonomy (NCBI): domain Bacteria; kingdom Bacillati; phylum Actinomycetota; class Actinomycetes; order Kitasatosporales; family Streptomycetaceae; genus Streptomyces; species Streptomyces sp. NPDC001980. Next base: position 335,238 of record NZ_JBEOYD010000002.1, read on the forward strand.
CGGAAGTCGAAGGCGCCGGGCTTCTGCCGGGTCAGTCCCTCCACTGCGTGTTGGCTGGCCGGCCCCGTGCCCACGATCCCGACCGGGACGTCGCGCGGCGAGATCCGCCCCGCCGGCCAGGCGAACGCCATCACCGCCAGAGTGATCGCTATGGGCAGCCCCACGGCGGCAATGGCTACTTCCCGCCATGTCTGGTGTCCTGACAAGGGGTTCCTCACGGCCTGCCCTCTCGCAAAAAGGAATGATCGTTTTTCTTGAGAGTTCAGTCTGGCCTGCCGGGTCGGCAAGCGTCAACACGAATGTTCGTTTTCTTTGATAGGCTGATCTCATGCCCAAGGTCACGCAGCAGCACATGGATGCCCGCCGCAAACAGATCCTGGACGCGGCGCGCCGTTGCTTCCTCCGTGACGGGTTCCACTCCACGTCCATGCAGGACCTGTTCGCGGAGTCGGGGCTGTCCGCGGGCGCGGTGTACCGGCACTTCACCAGCAAGGACGAGATGATCCTCGCGATCGCCGAGGAGAACATGCGCGATGTCCTCGACATCACGGTCGCCGTCGCCACGAACCGGCAGGGCCAGTCCATGGGGGCGGTCATGGCGGACCTGCTCGACGTGATTCGGGTCAAGTCCGCCGAGGAGGACGTGGCCGGCCTCGCGGTTCTGGTCTGGGGAGAGGCTATGCGCAACCGCTCGCTGGCGGGCAAGCTCGACCACCTCATGGGCGGTATACGCGCCAATCTCGTCACCCTGGTCCGCGACTACCAGGAACGGGGCGGTTTGCCGACCGACGCGACGGCCGAGGGGATCGCTTCGACGATGCTCTCCGTCCTCCCCGGCTACATCCTCCAAGTGGCTCTGCTCGATCCGGCTGTGGTGGCCGAGGTGCCGGACGCAGTGCGGGCGCTGTGGCCGGGGCCGGCCGGTGAGCGCTGAGCGGTCTCGTCCCTGACCCGGCTGCACGCACGGGCGCACCCCTTCTGGACCTGCAAGTGGCAGCACCGGCTCTGCCCGGTCGGCGGCCGACAGGACGGCTACGTCATGCAGGCGATGATGACCTGCTTGCCGTTCTTTCCTTCGGCCTTGTCGTGCGGCGCGCGTTCGCCGGGCGCCTCTGTGCCAGGGCGGAACGCGGGACCAACGGGACGGAGACCGATCAGAAATCCGCCCATGGTGGCCCCTGACTGCTGTCAGGGGCCACTCGCAGGAATTACCGCTGCTGTTCAAGCCAGTCGCCGAACCGGGTCTCGGCGATATGCGCGTCGGGACCGGGCACGAGCGTGGTGTCCTTCAGCTCGGCACCGGAGTACGGGGCGCTCGGGTCCGTGACGACCGTGCGGGTGTCGTCCTTGTCGGCGAGTACCTGACGGATGAGTTCGTCGAGCTGGAACACGTCCGGGCCGGCGACCTCCACCACGCCGTTGACCGGGGCGCCGACCGCGGTGCGGCCGACGGCCGCGGCCACGTCGTCGGAGAAGACGGGCTGGAACCTGACGGGGGCCAGACGCACGGTGTCGCCCTCGGCCGAGATGTCCGCGATCCCGTTCACGAACTCGAAGAACTGAGTGGCGTGGACGATGGAGTACGGGATGCCGGAGGCCTTGATCAGCTCTTCCTGCGCCTGCTTGGCACGGAAGTAGCCGCTCTCCTGAAGGCGATCGGTACCGACCACGGACAACGCCACGTGGTGCGCCACCCCGGCGTCCGCCTCGGCCCACAGCAGATTGGTGGTCGAGGTGCCGAAGAAGTCCAGGACGTCTTCGTCGGCCCACGAAGGGGAGTTGGACACGTCGATTATCAGGTCCCGGCGCTCGTTATTCGGCGAGCTTCCCATCGGTCGAGACCTCTGCCATCAGGGAGGAAATCTCGTCAGGGATGGCAGGGATGCTCTCGCGGGTGATACCGGTCGTGGGTGACCACACGAGGTTGACCTGCTGAGCGGGGTCCAGGTGGGGGTAGTCGCTGCGGTTGTGGCAGCCGCGGGTCTCGCGGCGCTCGAGTGCGGCTTCGAGGGTGGCCCGGGCCGCCAGCGCCGCGGACTTGAGATCAAAGGCGTGTGCGAGATCCTGGAAGCCGGCGATGTCCGGGTGAACGCCGACGTCCTCCATCCGCTTCTCGATCGCCGCGAGCTCCGCGAGCCCGGCGCGCAGGCCCTGTTCGTCGCGTACGACTCCGGCGTGCTCGGTCATGGTGTTGCGGATGGCGCGCTGGAGGGCGCGGACGTTCTCGGGCCCGTCGGCCACCAGCAGATCGTCGATCTCCGAGCGGGCCTGTGCGACAGCCGACGCCGACCGCGGCTGGGCGGTCAGGGACTGCGAGTAGGCGGCGGCCGCCTGGCCTGCGATGCGGCCGAAGACCAGCAGCTCGATGAGGCTGTTCCCGCCGAGGCGGTTGGCACCGTGCAGGCCGCTCGACGCCTCACCGATGGCGTACAGGCCGCGCACGTCGGTGCTGTGGTCCTCGGGGCGTACCCACACCCCACCCATCGAATAGTGCGCGGTGGGCGCGATCTCGATCGGATCGCGGGTGATGTCCAGCATCTGCAGATCGAGCAGGGTCTGGTAGACACGGGGGAGACGCGTCATGATCGTCTGCCGTGGCAGATGGGAGACGTCGAGCCACACTCCGCCCTTGGGCGTGCCACGCCCTTCCTTGATCTCCGTGTAGGAGGCCAGGGCCACACGGTCGCGGGTCGACAACTCCATGCGCGCAGGGTCGTAGCGGTTCATGAACCGCTCGCCGAGCGCGTTGCGCAGGATGCCGCCCTCACCGCGCGCGGCCTCGCTGACGAGGGTGCCGGCCGCGTTCTCGGGCTCGATGATCCCGGACGGATGGAACTGCACCAGTTCGGGGTCGCGCAGACGGGCGCCGGCCTCCACGGCCAGACGGAACGAATCGCCGGTGTTCTCGTCGCGCCGAGAAGACGTCCGCCGCCAGATGCGGGTGTGACCACCGGCGGCGAGAATGACGGCGTCGGCGTGGATCAGGTACCGCGTTCCATGGGTGAGATCGAAGCCGTAGGCACCGAAGACGGCGCCGTCATGGACCAGCAGCCGGGTGATGTAGACACCGTCGAGCACCGGAATGTTCAGCTGGTCCGCGCGCCGGATGAGCGTGCGCTGGATCTCCAGACCGGTGTAGTCGCCGGCGAACGCGGTCCGCCGGAAGGTGTGAGCGCCGAAGAAGCGCTGGGAGATCCGTCCGTCCTCCTCGCGAGCGAAGGCCATGCCGTAGCGCTCCAGGTCGCCGATGCCCCGAGCGGCGCCCTGGGTGACGATCTCCACGGTGCGGGGATCGGCGAGCAGGTAACTCTCCTTGAGCGTGTCGGCCGCGTGCTGCTGCCAGCTGTCCTCCGGATCCATGGTGCCGAGGGCAGCGTTGATTCCTCCGGCAGCAAGGGCCGTGTGCGCGTCCTCCTTGGGGCGCTTGCCGACCGCGAGGACGTCGACACCGGCCTCGGCCAGTTCGATCGCAGCTCGCAGCCCAGCGCCTCCGGTTCCGATCACCAGCACCATCGTGGAAATTCGTTGTTCGGGGATAGTCACGATCTACTCCGGTCGCCGAGGGATTGTCACTCGGTAGGACCGGGTTGTCCTGGAATCTGTGACACCTTTCGTCCCACGAGCTCTCGGGTCCGGCGTCGGCCGTCACCATCTCGTGGGCTTCACGGTCATACCCCCGGTGTCTCCGGCGAGGGAATGAGGCAGCAGGTGCGAATAACCGTTCACTCCGGAGGCCGAGCCTTCCGGCCGGGCTCCGCTTCCGGTGATACCACTCAGCGCCTCGACCTGCGGTCGCGCCACGAGCGTCCAGGAGATCATCCAGCAGGGCAGGAGCGCGATGGAACCGGGCTCCGGCGCACCGCCCGTGGCTCCGGATGCGCTGTGAACGTGGCCCTGCAGCGATTGGCACCGGTGAGGGCTCGGACCACCGTCCCGGCATGTCTTCCCGTTCCGTGGCCGTGGTGTGCCGGCAGGAGGCACACCACGGCCACGGAACGGCGTATGGCTGGACAGGCAGCCGACGCAGTCCGACGCCGTCCGCTATGAGGCCAGCCTGATGCTTGTCGGTGTCCCCCGCACGGCCATCTTCGTGTAGGGGCACAGCGAATCGGCCCTCTCCACCAGCGGGGCGGCGACGGCAAGGTCGATGTCCGGCCACTTGACCTCAAGGTCGACGTGCAACAAGTAGCCGCCGTCCTCCGGGTCCCGTCCGAAAGCCACGGTCGCTTCCACAGAGATCACTGCGGGGTCGAGTGCGGCCTGCCGTGCGACCAGACTCAGCGCCCCGTGGAAACAGGCGGCAATGCCGGCGGCGAACAACTGCTCGGGATTCGTCCCCTGGCCGTCTCCTCCCAGTTCTGCGGGCAGGCACAGGTCGAGATCCAGGACTCCGTCGCCCGAGCGCGCCCTTCCGGAGGCCCGCCCGTGACTCGCCGTCCCCCCGTTCACCGTCACGGTCGTGGTGTAGATCGGGGCGAAGGCCTCTCCGTCGAAGTCCTTTTCGGTGGACAGATTGGGCGACGGGGTCCACTCGGTCACGGCATGTCTCCGTTTACGTCACGCGGCTTCTCCGTGTCGAGCCGCCGTGCGATACCGGATTCCGGGCGCGGGACAGAGCCCGACGGACTGGTGATGTCGAATGCCATATTCGGTGCACCTTCGCGTATGGAGTGTTTCCAGATGCGGACAGTCAGTTGACCGACACGTCCCCGCTGTTGTGACAGTCGGTGGTACGAAGCACGCTTCGTGCACGTCCGGTCGGCGCCCGCCCTCGCCCTGCGCCGCCTTCATGGACCTGGCCCCACCAGGCGGGCGGCATGTGTCCAGGTGAAACCCATACTGTCCACATATAGTGGCTTATGTCTCACTCGGGCGTACTACCGACGAAAGGGCATGTCATGAAGTTCGCAGTCATCGGCGGTACGGGACTGGTCGGGTCGCAGGTCGTCAAGGACTTGAACGCCGCCGGGCACGAGGCGGTACCGCACTCGCAGTCCACAGGAGTCGACATCATCACCGGTCAGGGGCTGGACGAGGCGCTCATGGGAGTGGACGTCGTCGTCAACCTGACGAACTCCCCGACCTTCGACGACGCCTCCCTCGCCTTCTTCCAGACCTCGATGGACAACCTTCTGGCGGCGGCCGACAAGGACGGCGTCGGCCACTTCGTCATCCTCTCGATCGTCGGCACGGACCAGGTGCCCGAGATGGACTACTACCGAGCCAAGGCGCTCCAGGAGAAGATCCTGGCCGACGGGCCGATCCCCTACTCCATCGTCCGCGCCACGCAGTTCATGGACTTTCTGGATGCGGTTCTGTCCTGGACCGCCGACGCGGACAGCGTCCGGCTTCCTGCCACGCCCATCCAGCCCATCGCCTCCAGGGACGTGGCCGAAGCGGTGGCGGAGGTCGCCGCCGGCCCCCCGCTGAACGGGATCCGCAACATCGCCGGCCCCGAGATCTTCCCCCTGGATGAACTGGGCCGGATCACTCTGTCCCACAAGGGCGACCCGCGTACCGTCGTCACCGACCCCAGCGCCGGCATGTTCGCCGTGGTCAAGGGCGACGTCCTCACCGACAAGAACGCCCACCTCGCCCCCACCCGCTACGCCGACTGGCTCTCCTGACCGACTCGCGCCCGCAGGCGGGGCCGGGGCACCTGGTGCCTACTCTCCCGCACGACAGCACCGCCATGGCCCTGGCCATGGCGGTGTGCGGGAGATCGTCTACAACCGGCCTGTGCGCAGGCGGGAGGTCAGTCGGTGGGGCGGGGGGCGCGCAGGTGGGCGCGCTTCTCCAGTTCCTCGTCGTCGACCAGGGTGAGCATCGGCTGGTTCGGCGCGCACATCATGAACACGATGTACTTGGCCGGCTCGTCCGACGAGGCGTTGCCGTTCTGGTAGTGGATCACCTCACCGCCCGGCTCCCAGAACGTCTCACCGGCCTTGATCACGTGCTCCGGCTCGCCTTCGAGCTCCCACCGGACCGCGCCTTCGAGGACGTAGCCGAAACACGGCCCCGAGTGACGGTGCGGAGGAGTCCCGGGGTCGCCGGGTGCCCACTCGACGAGGACAGTCATTCCCGAAGCACCCTCGGGAATGAAAGGCGGTTTGACGTCCGCCAGCATCCTTGGTCCAAAGCCGTCCTCTGAGTGCATTTCGTGCATGGTGCTACACCTCCGTAGACCGGCCCGGAACGGACGATCTCGCGTCGGCGATTCCGGGCTCACGACAACTTGCTTTACAGCGAGCGAAGACAGAGCGGGGCCCGCATCTGATACGCGCCGCGAGCCCCCTTTTTCACGTACAGCGAGCCGGTGCGCGCCCGCCACAATTCGGCTGCCGGCGGCAACACCGGGTGTGCGGAGCGGCTCAGCCGAACATGCCGACCTTGTAGCCGCCGGCCGGCTGCTGGGTGATGATGTTGATGCGGTTGTAGGCGTTGATGACGGCGATGAGGGTCGTCAGTGCGGCGAGTTGGTCCTCATCGAAGTGCTTGGCGGCGTTCGCCCAGGCCTCATCGGTGACGCCACCGGCCGCGTCCGCGACGCGGGTGCCCTGCTCGGCCAGCTCCAGCGCGGCGCGCTCGGCCTCGGTGAAGACCGTCGCCTCCCGCCAGGCGGCGATCAGGTTGAGCCGCACATCGGTCTCCCCGGCGTGGGCGGCCTCTTTGGTGTGCATGTCGGTGCAGAAGCCGCAGCCGTTGATCTGGCTGGCGCGGATCTCCACCAGATACTGAACGGTGGCCGGCAGCGTCGAGTCCGACAGCGCCTTGCTGGCCGACAAGAGGTGCTTGAGCACCTTGCCCGCCAGCGGATTGCCGTAGTAGTTGAGACGTGCGTCCATGGGCCCTCCTGGAAGAATTGCTGGTACGCACTACTGACCGGACACCGCGGCAAGGTGTGACACCAAAGCGTGGTGTGCCGTGGGTCTCAGTGGTCATGTCGTCTCCGTGGCGGTCACAGAACTGGCATGAGCGCGGTCGGTGGTGTGGTCCAGGTCGCCGCGGGCAGCGGGCCAACGGTGCCGCGGGATCTGGGGCCGGCGACGGGGTCGGACAACGCGTGGGTCATGAGGGTCGTGGACGACCTGGAGTGGACGGGGCCGGCGGTGCGCAGGCCGGTTCCGGGGGACCGGCGGGTACGGGCGGTGGAGATCACACCCCAGTGCCTGGAGCTTTTCGATGCGGCGCACGTGGCGGCGGAGCCGCAGGCCGAGCGCCTGGTCGCCGGTCTGGAAGCGGGTGAGCGGGAGCAGCTGACGGGGCTGCTGACCCGGTTCGCGCATCGCCCCAAGGACGGCGAGGCGTAAGCACGCCCGCGGGAGGTCGTGTAGAGGGGGACCGGTTCGGGCATGGCCGGACGAGCGTGTCCGGGTCCGCTTCCACGGCGACGAGCTGATCGTGACCGCGATGGTCACGGGCCGCGCGGTCGAGGTCGCCCGGCACCCTCGTTCGACCCCGGGCAGTCCGCGGATCGCCGACGAGCACTACCCCGACGCCCCGCGCGGCGAGCGCACACTTCGGGCGACGAACCCGGCCGAGGCCCAGTTCCTGGCGATCGGGCCTGGAGCGGCGGCCTGGCTGGTCGAGGCCGCGGCGACGGGCGTCCGGCGGATCCGGGCGAAGATGGCCGACGCGGTCGCACTGGCCAAGCTCTACGGGACCGCCGACGTCGACCGGGCTCTTGGCACCGCGGCGACGGTGGGCCGGTTCGCCGAGGGCGACCTGCTGTCGATCCTGGACCATCAGGGTGAGCACGAACGGGCTGAGCCGATCCGCCACGGTGAGACCCACAGCCTGCAGCCGGGCACTTCCGCCTGGTCCGGGTTCACGACGCCGTGAGCCGCGGTGGTCTCAGTCGACGCCGCCGACGGGAGCGTCCTGCCAGCCGGGCAGGGTCAGCTCGTCGTCGCGAAGCGACCACACCGGCCGCTGCTCAGGCGGCGGTCCGGCAACGACCCGCAACTGCTGCGGGCGGTATTCGTCACGCGCGTCCTCCACCCTGAAGCCCGCCGAGGCCAAGACGGCAGCCATCGCCTCCATCATCGCGGCTCCGACCGCGCTGGAATGCCGCAGGACCGGCTCATCGAGTTGCTTGAGCCTGAACGCGCGACGCGCGCAGGCCCGCAGGCGAGGGCTTGCCTGCCAGGCCACGAACACTCCGCCGGCCGCGTCGGCACCGTCGTCGGTATCCACCTCGGCGCCACCGGCCAGGACCGGGTCCAGCCCCGGCATGACCACGGGCAGGCCAGCGGCCGCCAGCTCGTTGCGGACCTTCCATGCGAGCGCCTCCAGGGCCGCGGACTCTTCAGCACCCACTCGTTCGAACATCCGCTCAATCTAGCCAACCGAACAGAAGGAGCCCTGGACGGCTGACACCGCACCCGCACCCGCCCGGCCCCGGCTGGCCGCCCCTGCTTCCGCCGTCGCGGCCACGACCGGCGCCGCGTTCGATGAGGCGATCGCCCTGACGCGGCGCCTGAAGCTGCCTCACATCCGCCGCGCGATGGGCGAGGTCATTCCGACCGCGAAGGCCCAGCGATGGGAACCGGCCGAGGTCGTCCGCGCGCTCCTGGCCGAGGAGTCCGCAGGCCGGGACGCGGCCAACCTCCGAACCCGCCGCACCCGGGCGGCCTTCCCTACCGGCAAGACGTGCCACATCTGGAATCAGGAAGCCTCCTCGATCCCCATTCCGACGCAGTCCGCCCTGCGGACGCTGGAGTGGGTCGGCCGCCGCGAGAACCTGTGCGTGGTCGGCCCGTCGGGCACCGGGAAGTCGCACTTCTGCGAGGCGCTCGGGCAAGCAGCAGTCGATGCCGGGACGACGGTCGCCTGGTTCACCATCGAGGACCTCGGCGCGTTGGTGCGACGACACCGCGTCGACGACTCCGTCTCGAAGGCCATCGGGCGGATCACCCGAACCGATCTGATCATCGTTGACGACATCGGGCTCCTGCCCGTCTCGCCTGACGCGGCCGAAGGCTTTTACCAGCGACAGCCACCGCCTCGCCGAGACCACCACCGGCCGAGGCGTCGTCCCACTCGGCTGACCCCACAGCTGGGGAGATCAACTGTCCACCGGGGACATTCGCCGTCCGCCAGTGGGGAGATCAACAGTCCGCCCCCGGGGAACTCCTACTGTCCCTTGACACTCTTTCCCGCCCCCCGCTTTCGGCGAGCGCGATCCGCAGAGACGCGTACCGGGTCAGCAGTCTTCTGACGGCCTTCGGATCCGGAACAACGAGCACAGTCAGGCCCTCCCTCTCGACGTTCGAGTCGCACCCGCACCTCATGTCGACAACACGCTGGGCGACAGCAGCGTTGAGTTGCCTTCGTGGGCCCCACCGCTGCCTTGAGTGAAGACCGGACGCCCCCAACGTGTGTGACGCGTCACGAGCATGCGGTCTGCCCGGTCCTTCGTTCGTGCCGCCCCCGAGATGCATGGCCGTGCGGGACAGCTGATGTCACACGATGCGTGCATGCCCGGTCAAAGGACTGAGCCGAGGAATTGAGGAGGTGTGGCATGTGCGAGGACTCGGACGTGGACTGTCGGGTTCCTTTGCCGGGTGAAGGGCTGCATGGCGGCACCCTCCGTGTCCGCGGCCGCGTGTCGCGCTGAGCCTTGTCAGGGGGAGAAGTCGTATGGACCATGCTGACGCGGTGCCGGTCGCGGAGTTGCTCGATGAGCGTCGGCACCTGCTGGAAGTCACCTACTGGATGCTGGGCGACTCCTACGAGGCGGAGACTGTGGTCGCTGAGACCTACCGTCGGTGGTACGGGCTGTCCGACGCGAAGCGTGGGCAGATCACAGCTCCCCGCTACTGGCTCGCGAAGACCGCAGGCGCGATCTGTCTGGGCCTGCTGGCCCGCCCCCGTCGTGGCGCGACCGGTCAGAGGGACCACACGAAGGATCACCACACGAATGCGGCCCTGGCGGAGGAGGTCAGCAGGGTCCTGCTGAACGCGCTGGACTCGCTGTCGCCGGCCGAGCGGGCGGCGTTCGTGCTCAATGACGTCTTCGGGATGGCGTCCGACACGGTGGCCGACATCGTGGGACGCTCGGAGTCCGAGTGCGCCGAGCTCGCCGACCGTGCCCGCCACAGTCTGCGTAGGCAGCGCTCACGCTCCACCCCGCCGGATGAGCACGACCTCCTCGCCCGCACCGTCCGCCAGGCCTGCGTGAACGAGGATGCCGAACTGCTTGAGTCGCTGCTGTGTCCGGACGCCACGGCGTTCTTCGACGGCGGCGGCAAGGTCCGCGCACTGAGCAGGCCGGTACACGGCAGCCGTCAGGTCGCCCACAGCCTGCTGACACTCCTGGCCCGCCACCCCCGCACCACCCTGGCCCCCCACTCTGTCAACGGCCGTACCGGCCTCATCGCCCGTTACGGCCACCAGGTAGCCGCCGTCATCAGCCTCGACATCGCTGAACACCAAGTCGCACAGGTCTGGGTCGTCCTCAATCCCGACAAGCTGCGTTCCTGGAACCAGCCCCCCACCCCCGGCGACCCCGGCCCGTCACAGCAGGGTGATGGCCGGCCCTAGCCGTCCACGAACGTGACCGTCTCCCCAAGCGGCGCCCGGCCGATACGGGGTTGGTTTGCCATGACGTCCTCGTGGCCGAATCTGTCCGCGCCTTGGCAGCACCGGGCGCGGCAAGCTCGCCGCCGCACTTGCCGCGCTCCAGGATGACCAGTCCACATCCGACGTCTGACGGTTCGGCACCCGGGGGGCTCAGCCCGCGGCCGCCAGGTGAGTTGTCCGGCCGCGCAGTGCCGCCGAGAAGCGGTCCGTGACCTCGGCCAGCGCCTCCGCCGACGCGGGGGCCACGGTCAGCCGTCCGTCGGCGTCCGTCGTGATGTCCTTGTCGAGCGTGAACCAGCCGGGCACGATGTGCGCGGCGCCCATGGAGCTGAGCACCGGGCGCAGGGCGTAGTCGATGGCCAGGACATGTGCCGTGCTGCCGCCGGTCGCCAGCGGCAGCACGGTCTTGCCGGCCAGCGCGTACTGCGGGAGCAGGTCGAGCAGCGACTTCAGCAGGCCGGAGTAGGCCGCCTTGTAGATCGGCGTGCCGATCACCACGCCCTCGGCCCGTTCGAACAACGCGGCGGCCTCGACGACGGCCGGATGCGCGAAGTCCGCGCCCAGCAGGGCTTGTGCGGGCAGGGTCCGCACGTCGAGGGCGATCACCTCGTGGCCCTGGGCGGCCAGACGGTGGTCCAGGTGGCGCAGCAGACGCGCGGTGCGCGAGGTGGCGGACGGGCTTCCGGAGACGGACAGGACAGTGGCCATGGTGAGCCTTCCAGAGTCGGGACGGGGAGTCGGTCAGGAGGCGGAGCCGGCCGGGGTGCTCACCACGCGCTCGACTCGACCGTGACCACCGGGACCAGGTCGTTGCGCAGGGTCTCCAGGAACGTGACGACCTCGGCCGCCACCGAGCGGTGCTGGAGGTCGTTCAGGACGTCGTGGTGGGCGCCGCGGACGACCGCGAGACGGGCCCGGGGCCAGGACTTCGCCGCGCGGTCCAGCGCGTCCCGGTCCGCGAGCGGATCGGCGTCACCGGTCAGCAGGAGGGCGGGCACGGCGAGTTCGCTCTCGTGGGCGGCCGTGAGCAGCACCGTGTCCACCGCGTCCGTGAGCGTTCCCCGGCGGAACCGGGTGTCGTCGGTGAGCCTGGCGCGGTGGGTCGGGCAGGAGGTGCGCACGTCGAGTTCGTCCTCCCAGGTGCCGCCGGCGGTGGCGGAGGTCCGTCCGGGGAGGCCCGCGAGGACGACGGCGTCCGGCCGCGGCGCCCCCTCGGTCTCCGGCCGGGTCAGCAGCGCGGCGATCGCGAGGGCGCCGGCGTCCGCCCCGGCCAGCACGAGCGGTCGTACGACGTCATCGGTACCGTCGGGCGTGGTGCCCGCGACGGCCGCGGCGAGGGTGGTGCCGAAGCGGGCCAGGGCGCCGGGGAGGTCGGCGGTGTCGAGGGCCGGGGGATCGACCACCCGGACCCGGTAGGCGTCGGCCGCGAGACGTCTGCCGAACCGCTCGTAGGTCGCCCGGCTCTCTCCCCGGCCCGGTACCACCACGACCGTGCCGCGGACGAGCAGGCCTTCGGGGCCGTGGTGGTCGGTGTACTCGGTCGTGGTCATGTCCTCACTCCTGTGGTCGGCCGTCGGCTTTCGGCTCCCGGCCGTTGATGGTCTGTGGTCGGTGGATGCCGTCAGTCGCTCGCGAGCGCCCGCTCGCGGGCGTGGCGGTTGACGGGGACGGGCAGGCCGAGGTTGCCGCGCAGGGTGTCGGCGGCGTACTCGGTACGGAACAGCCCACGCTTCTGCAGCAGCGGGACCACGCCGTCGACGAAGAGTTCGAGGTCGTCCTCGGTGCGGAAGGCGAGGTTGATGCCGTCGAAGGTGCCCGCGGCGAACCACCGCTCGATCGCGTCCGCGACGGTCTCCGGCGCCCCGACGAACGGCGAGCGGCGGAACTCGTTGGCCGACTCGGCGACCTGGCGGAGCGTCAGTTTCTCCGTGCGGGCCCGCTCGATGATCCGCGCCGCGCTGGTGCGGCCGCCCTTCTCGGCGAGGTGGGCGATGTCCGGGAACGGCGCGTCGAGATCATGGGCGCCGAAGTCGTAGGCACCGAACGACCGGCCCAGCAGCGCCAGGTTGCGCACCAGGTCGTTGTCCTCCTCGAAGATCTCCCGCTCCCGGCGCAGCGCCGCCTCGTCGGTGGCGGCGACGACCGGGCCGCCGTGGATGAAGATCTTGATGTGCTCGGGGTCGCGACCGTAGGCGGCGGTCCGGCGCTTGATGTCGGCGTAGTAGTCCTGGGCCTGCTCCAGCGAGCCGCCCGGGGCGTAGATGCCCTCGGCGACGCGGGCGGCGAGGTCGCGGCCCTCCTCGGAGACACCGGCCTGGAAGATCACCGGCTGGCCCTGGGGCGAGCGGGACAGGTTGAGCGGGCCGGCGACCTTGAAGTGCTCGCCCGCGTGGTTGAGTTCGTGCAGCTTGCCCGGGTCGAGGAACAGGTCGCGCGCGACGTCGGCCGGGAAGGCGTCGTCCTCGTAGGAGTCCCACAGGCCGCGCGCCACCTCGACGAACTCCAGCGCCCGGCCGTAGCGGGTGGCGTAGTCGAGGTGTTCGTCGAGGCCGTAGTTCTTCGAGGTGCCGGTGTCGAAACTGGTGACGACGTTCCAGCCGGCCCGCCCGCCGCTGATGTGGTCGAGCGAGGCGAAGCGGCGGGCCAGGTTGAAGGGCGAGTTGTACGTCGAACTGGCCGTGCCCACCAGACCGATGTGCCGGGTGTGGGTCGCCACCGCCGACAACAGGGTCAGCGGCTCCAGGCGGTTGAGGTAGTGCGCCGGGTAGGTGGCGTTGATGAACTGGCTGTCCACGATGAACAGGGCGTCGAACAGGGCGTGTTCGGCCGCCTGGGCCAGCCGGATGTAGTAGTTGATGTCGACGCTGGCGTCCTTGGCGATCCGGGGGTCCTTCCACAGACCGTGCTGGCCGGGGCCGCCGACGCCGTAGGGGTGCAGCGCGAGGTGGATCTTGCGGGACATGGCAGGTCCTTTCGGTGGTACTCGGGAAGCCGATGGGTCGCGTCAGGCGTGCAACAGCGCGCGCAGCGCCTCGCGTTCGGCGCGGCCGGCACCGGCCGTACCCCGAAGCGTGGGCGCCGAGCCGACGAGCAGCCGGGTGTAGGGGTGCCGGGGGCGGGCGACGACGTCACGGGCCGTACCGGTCTCCACCAGCTCGCCCCGGTACAGCACCGCGATGCGGTCGGCGACGCCGGCCACGGAGCCGAGGTCGTGGGAGATGAAGATCTGGGCCACGCCCGTGTCCCGGAGCTCCTTGAGGATCTCCAGGACCTGGACCCGGTTGGCGGAGTCCAGGGCACTGACCGGCTCGTCCAGGATGATCAGCCGCGGTTCGGTGATCAGCGCACGGGCCACCGCGACGCGCTGCCGCTGGCCGCCGGACAGCTCGCCGGGCAGCCGGTCCAGGAGTTCCGCCGCCAGCCGCACCCGGTCCAGCAGGGCACGGGCCCGCCCGACGGCCTCCGGGCGCGGGACACCGCGGATGAGCAGCGGCTCGGTGAGCGAGTCCGCGACGGTGAGGTCGGGGTCGAGGCTGCGCAGCGGGTCCTGGAAGACGTACTGCACGACACCCCGGCGCCGCAGCTCGCGCCACTTCCGGCGGCCGTACCCGGTGACCTCCTCGCCCGCGACCGTGAGCGAGCCGCCCGCCGGGCGCACCAGGCCGAGAACGGCGCGGGCGAGGGTGGACTTGCCGGATCCGGTCTCCCCGATGAGGCCGACGGTCTCGCCCGGGGCGACGGTCAGCGACACGCCGTGCAGGGCGCGGCGGCGCCGGCGGCGCGGGCCGTAGTCGACGTCCAGCCCGGTGACGGCGAGGACCGGGCTCACGGTGCCGGCGTCGGCGCGCACCTGGCTCGCGGGTCCGGGTTCGGCGATGCTGCTCACGTCTCGTCCTCCTCTGCGGCGAGGAACTTCTCCAGGCCGTACTGCTCGTGCTCGGCGATGAGCAGCCGGGTGTACTCGTGCCGGGGCTCGTGGAGAACCCTGCGGGTGGGGCCCTGTTCGACCACCTCGCCCTGGCGCATGACCAGCACCTCGTCGCACCACTGGGCGACCAGGGCGAGGTCGTGGGAGACCAGCACCAGGGCGAGCCCGGTGCGTTCGCGCAGATCGGCGAGGAGGTCGAGAATCTCAGCCTGAACGGTGACGTCGAGGGCGGTGGTGGCCTCGTCGGCGATGAGGATCAGCGGGTCGGCGGCGACCGCGGTGGCGATCAGGACGCGCTGGAGCATGCCGCCGGAGAGTTCGTGCGAGTACTGGTCGTAGACCAGCTCGGGGTCGCGCAGCCGGACCGCCCGGAGCAGTTCCAGCGCCCGCCGGCGGGCATCACGGCGCTTCAGGCCGAGCTTCACCCTGACCACCTCGGCGATCTGTGCGCCGACCCGGACGGAGGGGTTCAGATAGGACGCCGGGTCCTGGAACACCGCGCTGACGGTGGCGCCCCGCAACTCGGTCCACCGGCGCGCGGTCAGGGTCGCTATGTCGGTGCCGGCGATCTCGACCGTGCCCTCGGTGACCTCGAAGTGAGGGGGCAGGATGCCGAGCGCGGCCCGGCAGGTGAGGGTCTTGCCGCTGCCGGACTCGCCGACGATGCCGACCGTCCGGCCGGGGGCGAGGTCGAAGCTCACCCCGTGCACGAGCTCGCGGTCCCCCGCGTGGTCGGTGATCCGCACCCCGCGCAGCGAGAGCACGGGGGCGGCCGGCGTCTCGGTGGTACGGGTCCCGGCCGGGACGAGGTCGCCGGACAGGGTCGTCATCACGCACCTCCGGAGGTGACGGGGCCGGCCGAGCCGGGTCGATCGGCACGGGCCTTGCGGTCGTCGGTCCTGTCGCCCCCGGTGCTGCGGCCGCCGGCCCGGTTGGCCCGTGCCCTGCGGTCGTTGACGAGGGCGCGCCCGGCCTCCCCGGAGACGTCCCGGACGGCGTCGGCGAGCAGGTTGCAGGCCCAGACCGTGACCGTGATGAGCAGTGCGGGCGTGAGCGGGGCCCACGGGCGCTGGCTCAGGTAGCCGAGGTCGGAGGCGAGCAGCCCGCCCCAGGTGGGCGCGGGCGGCTGCACGCCGATGCCGAGGAACGTCAGGCTGGAGACGATGACGAAGCCGACGCCGACCGTCTGGGCCAGGGCGACCGCGATCGGCGGCAGCACCTTGGCCCACACGTGCCGGCGCACGATCCAGCTGGTCGACGCCCCGGAGATCACCGCCGCCTCCACGTACGGCGAACGGGTCACCGAGAGGGTCGCCGCCCGCGCCACCCGGTAGAACAGCGGCGACACCAGCACCCCGGTGACGAGCATCGCCTGGGTGATGCCGTTGCCGAGCAGCGCGACCACGGCGACGGCGAACAACAGGAACGGCAGCGCCACCAGGGTGTCCGCCAGGCGCAGGGTGATCCACTCGAAGACCCGCCCGAGCTGCACGGACAGGATGCCGGGGACGACACCCACGACCAGCGCGGTGACGGCGACTTCGAGGGAGCCGAGCACGCTGATCCGGGATCCGGCCAGGAGCCTGCTGAGCACGTCCCGGCCGAGGTAGTCGGTGCCCAGCCAGTGCGACCCGGAGACGGCGGCGAGCGTGTCGTCGCTGGTGCCCAGCGGGTTCTGCGGAGCCAGCAGCGGACCCAGCAGGGCGAGCAGGGCGACCAGGACGAGGACGGCGACGGCGATCCTGCCGGAGGTGAGGGAGAGAACGCGGCGGACCATGCTCACACCCCCCGCCGGGCGGCCGGGGTCACCCGGGCCAGCACCAGGTTGACGATCAGGTTGAAGGTGACGACCAGGACGATCGACACCACGAGGACGCCCTGCACGGCGGGCACGTCACCGGCCTGTGCGGAGTCGTTGGCGAACCGGCCGAAGCCCTGCAGACCGAAGATCCACTCGGTGACCACGGAGGCACCGACCAGTGCGGGGAACTTCAGCCCGAGGGTGGCCAGGGCCGGTCCGAGGCCGTTGCGGAGCACATGCCCGAAGAAGATCCGGCGCGGGCTCAGCCCGCGTACGACCGCCCCGGTCACGTAGTTCTCGCCGTACGCCGCGACCAGGCTGGTGCGCAGCTGGCGGGCGACGTCGGCGACCACGTCGAAGCTCAGTGCGACGGCGGGCAGGGTGATGTGGGCGAGCCACGGGCCGACGCCCTCGGCGGCCGGGATGTAGCCGGCGGACGGGAACAGGTGCAGTCCCACCGCGAAGACCGCGACCAGCACGATGCCCACGACGAACGCGGGCATCACCGAGATCACCGTGACGAGGCCGGTGATCGCGCGGTCGATCCAGGTGGTGCGGCGCAGCGCGGCGACCGTGCCCAGGACGAAGCCCACGACCACGCCGATGACGAGGGCGAAGACCGCCACGGACAGGCTGACGCCGAGCCCGAGCCCGATGAGGGTGGAGATGTCGGCGCCGTTGACCCAGCTGGTGCCGAGCTGTCCGTGCAGGACGCCGGTGAGCCAGTCCCCGTACTGCACCAGGAAGGGCCGGTTCAGTCCCCACTGGGCCTCGATACGGGCGATCGCCTCGGGAGTCGCGTCCTCGCCCAGCTGGATGCGCGCCGGGCTCAGCCCGCTCAGCGACCGTAGCGCGAAGGTCACGAAGGTCGCGACCAGGAAGACGGGCACGAAGATCGCGACGGACCGGGCGAGGGTGGCCAGGATCCTGGCCGACGCGCGCCGGATCCTGACCGTGGCACCCCGGCGACGCGGTACCGGTACGGCGGGTGCGCTCGGCACGGCCGGTGCGGCCGGTGTGTCGGTCGTCGTCATGGTGTTGCCCCCTCTCTTCTCTGTGTTTCTCGGTGTCTCTTTCCGGTGGCGGGCGGTCAGTTCGAGCCGGAGATGGTCACTCCGGTCCAGTCGACGTGGGCCGGGTTCTTCGGCAGGTCGGAGATCGCCTTGCTCTTGGCGAAGAGGTTCGGCGAGGAGTAGGTGAAGACCAGCGCCTTGCTCTTCAGTCCGGCCCTGGTCGCCGCCTGGAGCGCCTGGGTGTAGTCGGCCGCGTCCAGCGGGGTCTGGCGCACCTTGGCGACGGCGGCCTCGAACCCGGCCGGTTCGTACGGCGAGCTGAGGTTCAGCGGGCCGTTCGGGCCGAAGTGCGCGGTCAGGGTCTGCAGCGCGGAGTCCCGGCCGGTGGTGCCGTACACGGAGAAGGTCAGGTCCTTGGCGAAGAAAGGGGTGGCCCAGTTCTTGTCGATCTTGATGGTGACGGTGATGCCGACCTTCGCCAGCTGCGACTGCACGATCTCGGCCTGCGGGTCCTCCGCCGGGATGACCAGGTTCAGCTTGATGTCACCGGCCTTGTAACCCGCCTCGGCCAGCAGCTTCTTCGCCTTCGCCGGGTCGTACGGGTAGGCGTCCGCCGACTTCGGGTCGTAGGCGATGTACCCCTTGGGGAAGGGCTGGTCGGTGGCCTCGCCGTAGCCGAAGGTCAGCTTGTCCACGAACTCCTGGCGGTTGACGGCGTAGCGGACCGCGTCGACGACCTTGTCGTTGTCGAACGGCGCCTTGTTGATGTTCAGGCTGATGTTGGAGGCGTTGAACCCGGGCTGTACGAAGACGTCGAGGCCGGCCTTCTTCGCGGCGCCCGCCTGACTGGGCGCGATGTCCGCGAAGTTGTAGACGCCGGTCTGGAGTCCGGAGACGACGGTCGACGCGTCGGGCGCTGAGGTCAGCTCGACATGGTCGATGTGGATGTTCTTCGCGTCCCAGTAGTCCGGGTTCTTCTTCAGGACCACCTTCGTGCCGGGCACCAGCTGGGTCACGATGAACGGGCCCGCGCCGACCGGGTTCTGGTCCAGCTTGGTCGGGGAAGCGGCGGCCTTCGGGCTGGCGATCTGCAGCACGCGCTCGCCCAGCAGCTGCGGGATCTGGTAGTCGACCTGGGTGAGGTGGACGACCGCGTCCAGCCCCTCCGCGTCCACCGACTTGATGGAGGTCAGGTCGCCGAACAGGGCCGAGTTCTTCTGCTTCTTGGCACGCTCGACGGCGTCCTTCACGGCGGTCGCGTCCACTGGTGTGCCGTCGCTGAACTTCAGCCCGGGGCGCAGGTGGAAGGTGATCTGGTCGCCCTTGCTGTTGTAGTCCCAGCTCTTGGCGAGGTCGGGGACGGCGTTGCCCTTCTCGTCCGTGCGGGTCAACGACGCGTAGACAAGGGAGAGTTCACGGAACTGGGCGCCGCTGCCGGAGACCACCGGGTCCCAGTGCGCGGGGAAGTAGGAGGAGGCCCACTTCAGGGTGGCGTTGCCGCCGGACGCGGCGGACGACCCGCCCGCGCAGGCGCCGAGCGAGGGGACGAGTACGGCGGCGAGGACGGTACCGAGGGCCGTGGCGCGCAGTCGGCCGGCGGGTCGGGGGGTGCGACGGGCGGCCGGTCTGGGGCGTGCGGGGGTGAGGCGTGTGGACATGGCTGTCTCTCTGCTACGGCCCCGGTCCGCATCGCGAAGGCAACCGGGGGAGAGGGAAAGGGCGTCGGGCGGCGCTCCGGGGCCGCGCCGCAACGGGCCTGTCACGACAGGGACATACGGGTCTGTCGGGGCCCAGGGGTGTGCGGCGGCGGGCGGGGCGCAGAAAACGTCGCGGCGCTAGGAGGGGGGCGCGCAGAGCGGTCGGGTCCGGCGGAACGGGGAAGGGCCGGTACCGGTGGCTGCGGTCAGGCGCCTGCGGGGCGAGGGCGGCAGGCGGTCAGCGACAGAGAGCGCTGCAGGTGCGCCGCAGATCCACATAGCGGCACACCACACCGGGGTGGGTCGTGTGCATGCCCAACATCGTGGGGGTCGCAGGGTGCGGCTGTCTATGGACACCAATTGGTGTCTCATTCGGCGGGACGGAGCTCCATCGCCGGTCAGGGCGTCGGCCGGGTGGCGGGGTGGGTGCCGGCCTCCCCCGGGTCCAGCCACAGCGGCCCGCCCGCGGTCTCCACCCGGACGGCGTCCGGCGGCGGCCACGCGCCCCGCGTCAGCAGCGCGCGCTCCGGCTCGGTCAGGCTGCGGTGCCGGGCCAGTGCCGCCGCCCCGGGCAGCGCCCGAGGGGCCGTCGGCAGCCCCGGGCAGAGGGCGCCGACGGCGGCGGCGTACACCTCGTACGGCCGCCACCCGGGCACCACGCGACGGCCTCCGGGCCCGTGCACGACGAGCGTCGGCAGCGCGTACCGGTGCCTGCCGTCGGGCGTCTCCTTGGCGGTTCCGGGGTGCGGTGAACCGCCCGGTGCGGACAGCCCGTCCGGCGGCACGTCGGACAGTACTTCGGGCACCGGCCGCCGCGCCTCCGCGTGATCCGCGCGTACCCCGTCGAGGACGGCCGCGGAGGCGGCGTCGGCCGTCAGCCGCCGTGCGTCGAGCCCGGGTACGCCGGCGGCCGCGTCCAGCGCCGCCCCGAGGGTGTCCGCCGGCTCACCGAGAACGAAGACGGTCTCCCGCAGCCGTCGCAGCACCCGGTCGGCCACCTCGGGCCCCTGGAGTTCGGCCGCCTTCGCGACCAGCGAGGAGGGCCAGGAACTCGCGGCCACCCGGCTCAGTCGCAGCGCCCGAGGGGCCCGGGTGTGACCGGCGATGCCCTCGACGTAGCGGGCGTACCAGGCGGTCTCGGCCGCCGGGTCGGGGGCCGGGTCCTCGTCGTGGTCGAAGAGGATGCAGTACACCCGGCGCCAGCGGACCCGGCCGGCCAGCGCCGTGCGCAGCCCGCGGAAGACGGGCTCCGAACCCCACGCCCAGGGACACAACGGGTCGGTGTACTCGACGACTTCGACCGGCGGCACGGCCCGACCGCCCGTCACGCGGCGCCCTGGGCGGCCGGCTGCCCGGCCGGCTCCGACAGCAGCAGCCCGGCGATGGTGACCCCGGCCAGCACGGCGGTGGCCTCCTCCTCGATCCGCCGCCACACATCCGGCAGACCGACGGCGGGCCCGGGATAGTCAAGCCCGGCCAGCGGCTCGCCGCGCAGGGTGATCACCTCGCCGTCCACGGCCCGTGCGACGTCCAGCAGACTGATCTCGGCGGCGGGCCGGCCCAGCCAGTACCCGCCCTCGCAGCCGCGCTGGCTGCGGACCAGACCGGCCCGGCGCAACTCGCCGACCACGGACTTGAGGAACCGGAACGGAATGTCCTGCGAGGACGCGACCGCCTCACAGGTCAGCGGGCGGTCCGGCTGTCGGGCGAGCTCCAGCAGAGCGCGGGCGGCGTAGTCCGCCTTGGCGGATATGTACATGCCCCCATCATGCCGGACCCCTGGTGTCCGACGGAGGTTCTCGTCGCGCCCGGTTCGTACGTTGCGGCAACATTGCCGCAGGTGAACCGCAAAGGACACCTCTTGACATCCTTTCCGGGGCGGTCCTAGCGTCGCCGCCATGAGCGAGTCGCTGACGACCCCCGGTGAAGGCTTCCACCCTCATCTCCACGACACCCAGGACCGCCCGGCGACGCCCCTGCGCACCCGGCTGCACCACATCCGCGCCGACGCCCTGGACGGCGACACCGCACAGTCCGGCGGCATGCGGCGGTTCGCCGCCGTCAGCGGACGGACCGTCGGCTCCGAGAAGCTCTGGATGGGCCAGACCCATGTCGCTCCCGCGACCGCCAGCTCCGACCACCACCACGGCGAGTCCGAGACCGCGATCTACGTGGTGAGCGGGCACCCCGAGTTCGTCTTCCTGGACGACACGGGCGAACAGCCGGAGGAGGTACGGCTGCGTACCTCGCCCGGCGACTACATCTTCGTGCCCCCGTTCGTGCCGCACCGCGAGGAGAACCCGGACCCCGCCGAGGAGGCCGTGGTCGTCATCGCCCGCAGCACCCAGGAGGCCATCGTGGTCAACCTGCCCGGCCTGTACGCACTTCCGGCCGACGAGGCGTGACGGGCCGGGCCCGAACCGCTCCGGCCCGGACACGGCCGGGCCCGCTCACGGCAGTTCGAACCGGTGCCGCGGGGACGACCAGCCGGCGGCCGCCGCCACCGCGCGGTCGACGTCCTCGGCGAGCAGGAGCCTGCGCGCCACCAGGTCCTCGGCGGCGGCCCTGATCGCGGCGGCGTACCCGGCCGCGTCCCGGTGACGTTTCTGGACGCTCGGGCGTGGATCGCCGGTGACCAGACGCTCGTCCTCCGTCTCGGCGAAGGGGAACGTGGAGCCGCTGAACTCGTGCAGCGCGCCGTGGCCCTGACCGGGAGCGCGGGTGTTCCAGCCGGTGTAGGTGGCGAGCGGGACGGCCACCATGGGCGCGCGGACCCCCGCCGTCTCGTTGCCGTCGGAGTCGACTCCCGGGACCAGGACCGCGTAGCGGCGGGAGCGGTCGGCGGCCGGCGGCACGGTCGAACGGTCCACCGCGTACAGCTCGTTGGGGCCCTGCGGGCGCAACGCGCCCGGTACGGCCGGGAACCGGCGTGACCACTCGGCCGCCGTCACCAGCGTGCCGTCGGCGACGGTCGGCACCGCGCTCGGCGGCGGTTCCACGCCCTCGCTCACCCAGGCGTCCAGCGCCTCCAGAACGGCACGGAAGAGGGCGGAGGTGGCGACCACGTTCTCCGGGTGGTTGCAGATCCCCTTCGCGGGCGCGCCCGCCGCCGGATCGGCCACGTGCTGGCTGGAGGACCACAGATATCCCCGTACGTTCGGCGGGAAGCCCAGGTCCCGGCCGTCCGTCGTGGTGTGCACCAGCGAGCCCCGGCGCTGCCAGTACTCGGTCGAGGTCTGGGTGTGCAGCACCTTGGGATCGCTCGCCCGCTTCATGATCGCGTCCCGTGCACCGGTGAGATGGTCCGTCGTCTCGGCGTAGGCGAACGGGAAGGCGTCGGCCGCACTGAGATGGTCCTCGTGCTGCTGCCCGCCCGGGACGGTGAGGTTGGTGAAGCGCTCGACGCCCAGCCGGCCGGCGCCGGAGACGTGCGGGAGCAGCCCGTCGAACACGCGGCGGCCTTCGAGATCCTCGTTGAAGCCGTGGTGGATGAAGTCGCGGATGGCCCGGCCCGTCTGCGAACGCCCCCAGCCGTAGGCGTACTCGACGGGACCGGCCGGCCGGGCGGGATCGTGGCGCAGATGGCTCACGAGATCCCGGACCGCCACCAGGCCCAGTCCCAGGACGAGCGGGTCCTCGGCCTCGTAGGTGAGTTCGTAGATCCAGCCCGGCCGGAATCCGCCGTCGAGGTGGAGGTCGTGGCGGCTCGGGACGAGGGCGGTGGACCGTCCCTTCAGGTCGCTGCCGCCGCCCTGCATCCGGGCGAACCGCCAGGTTCCCGAGGGGAGTTCCTCCGGTGTGCTGTGCGCGTAGCGCCGCCGGGTGAGCCGCGCGGTGTGCACGCCTCGCTCGCTCACCGGAGAGGACCTGGTGCTCGACCAGCGGGCGAGCGGAAGCGATCCGGTGGGTTCCTCCACGATGAACTCGGCCGTGGTCAGGCCGCGTACGGGCTTGCCGTGGTGCCTCGCCACCGGCAGGTCCAGCAGCAGCCGTCCGTCGCCCGGCAGCAGGTCGCCCTGCCAGGCGCCGAAGACGACCGTGTACCCGCGGCGCAGCAGATAGCCGTTCCCGGCGTCGGCGAGCGTGCGCGGCCGGTTGGTGTGCGGGGCGTCGCAGAAGTACTGCACGGCCCGCTTGTTGCCGCGGTTGCCCCAGTCGAAGAACAGGCGACGGCGCCCGCCGTCGACCGGCCGCAGGATCTCCACGTCACCACTGAAGCGGACCAAGCCGGTGTCGTCACGCGGCGCGAGAGCCAGGTCGGGCACGCAGCGGTGGGCAGGAGCCTCCGGGTCGACGGCGTAGTGCGCGGTCGCGGTGACCACCTCGTACGCCCCGGTGCCGGCGAAGCGGTGCCCGTCGGCGAACGGTTCGCGGGCGTGCACCTCCAGTCGCACGCCCGCCTCCCGACCGGCACTCAACGGGCCGCCCCCTGAACCGCCGGAGCGACCGGCAGCCAGCCCAGCTCGGGCGCGACGAGGTGCCGTATGTCGTGCAGGATCTGCTCGTACTCCTCCCGGTGGAACTCGTACGGCAACTCCAGGCGCAG
Source organism: Streptomyces sp. NPDC001980 (assembly GCF_040296885.1). Taxonomy (NCBI): domain Bacteria; kingdom Bacillati; phylum Actinomycetota; class Actinomycetes; order Kitasatosporales; family Streptomycetaceae; genus Streptomyces; species Streptomyces sp. NPDC001980. The sequence goes on from NZ_JBEOYD010000002.1 coordinate 358,807, forward strand.
CTCCGACACTTCGGCGAGCACCGGGTCGGCGGTCAGCCGCTCCAGGATCTGCTCGGCGGTCCCCACCACGTCCGGGGCGAACAGGATGCGCTTCGGGCCCTGCGGTGCGAGGGTGCGCTCGTGGCGGCTCGCCGCATAGGCCCGGTAGCGGGCCCGGGTGGCCGCGTCGGCGCTGTCCAGGGGCACGATCACCCGGCCCAGGGCCACGCGTGTCGTACGGCCCTCGGGCAGCCTGCGCCGGTACGCGGACAGGAGGTTGAGCTGGGCCGTGGTGAAGTCGTCGGTGTCCTCACCGGTGACGATGTTGCCGGAGAGCAGACCGAGGCCCTGCCCGGCGGCCCAGCGGACCGAGCGCAGGCTGCCGCCGCCGTACCAGATGCGGCGTGCAAGGCCGGGGTTGTGCGGTTGCAGCCGGGGGCGCTGGACGTTGCCCGGCGAGTGGATGACCGTGTCCGGGCCGCCGAGGTAGTCGCCGGACAGGTTCGCCACGACCCGGGCGATCCTGCCGTACGACAGGTCGAAGCCGCGCCAGTCGCCGTCGTACACCAGGTCGCCGAGCAGGTCGGCGTGCGGCATGCCGGTGCTGAAACCGATCTGGAGCCGGCCCCGGGACAGCACGTCGGCCAGCGCCAGGTCCTCGGCGAGCCGGAACGGGCTCTCGTAACCGATCGGGATGACCGCGGTACCGAGCTCGATCCGGTCGGTCCGCTGCCCGGCCGCCGCGAGGAACACGGCCGCCGAGCCGACGCCGTGTTCGAGGTGGCGCTGCCGGATCCAGGCGCCGTCGTAGCCGAGCCGCTCGCCGTACTCGAACAGCTGGAGGGTCTCCTCCAGGCCTGGGTAGGGGTCGTCGTCCGCGAAGTTGCCGGGCGTCAGGAAGGCCAGTGAGGTGATGTGCGGAGTGCTCATGTGTCGCCGGTCCTCAGCTCGTGGTGGTCTCGGCGGCGGGGGCGGGGACGCGCCCGCCCGGGATCGCCGCCAGCAGCTCGCGGGTGTACTCGTGGCGGGGCTCGGAGAACAGATCCTCCGGCGGGCCCGTCTCGACGACCCGTCCGGCCCGCATGACGGCGACCTGGTGCGCGATCTGCCGCACGACGGCCAGGTCGTGCGAGATGAACAGGTACGCCACGCCGGTGTCCGCCTGCAACTCGGCCAGCAGGTCCAGCACTTGGGCCTGCACGGACACGTCGAGCGCGGAGACGGGTTCGTCGCACACCACCAGGTCGGGGGAGAGGGCGAGAGCACGGGCGATGGCCACCCGCTGGCGCTGTCCGCCGGACAGTTCCGCCGGGCGGCGTTCCAGGGTCGCGGCGGGCAGCGCGACCCGGTCGAGCAGTTCGCGGGCGCGGTCCAGCCGGGAGGCACGGTCGCCGACCTTGAACGCCCGCAGCGGCTCGGTGATCACCTCGCCGATGGAGAAGCGCGGGTCCAGCGAGGCGTACGGATTCTGGTAGACGAGCTGGGCACGCCGGCGCAGCTCCCTGACCTCGGCACCCCTGGCGGTGGTGACGTCGGTGCCGTCGAACAGCACCTGTCCGGAGGTCGCCTCGGCCAGGCGCAGCACCAGGCGGGCGGTGGTGGATTTGCCCGAGCCCGACTCGCCGACCAGGGCGAGGGTCTGCCCGCGCCGCAGGGTGAGGCTGACATCATCGACCGCGCGCAGGGTCCGGGCCTCGCCGCCGGCCCGCGGCAGCCTGAACTCCTTGACCAGGTTGCGTGCCTCGACCAGGGGAGGCGCCGTGCCGGCCGGGGCGGTGGAGACCGGGGTGCGGGGGCGGGCCGTGGTCAGGCTCGGGGCACTGGCCAACAGCCGCCGCGTGTAATCGTGTTGGGGGTCGGCCAGGACGACACGGGTCTCGCCCGCCTCGACCACCTTGCCCTGTGACATGACCACCAGGCGCTGGGCCCGGTCGGCGGCCACCCCGAGGTCGTGGGTGACCAGCAGGATCGCGGTGCCCGACTCCTCGGTGAGGCGCTGGAGATGGTCGAGGATGACCCGCTGCACGGTGACGTCCAGCGCGCTGGTCGGCTCGTCGGCGATGATCAGCCGGGGCTTCGCCGCGATCGCGATCGCGATCAGGGCGCGTTGCCGCATGCCGCCGGACAGCTCGTGCGGGTACTGCCGGGCCCGGACGGCCGCGTCGGGCAGCCCGGCCTGGTCAAGGACGGCGACCGCCTGGGCCGCCGCCCCACGCCGGGTCGCCAGGCCGTGGATACGCAGCACCTCGGCGACCTGCTCGCCGATCCGTTTCACCGGGTTGAGCGACACCGTCGGATCCTGCGGGACCAGCGCGATCTGCTTGCCGCGCACGGTACGCAGCTCCGCCTCGGAGAGGGCGGCCAGGTCGTGCCGGCCGAAGCGGACCGTGCCCGCGTCGATGGTGCCGTTCGCCGCCAGCAGTCGGGTGACCGCGTGCGCGGTGGTGCTCTTGCCGGAGCCGGACTCGCCGACCACGGCGGTCACCTGCCCGGGCCATACGTCCAGGTCCACGCCCCGTACGGCCGACACCGTGTCGCCCCGGGTGCGGTACGACACGGACAGGCCGCGGATCTCCAGGAGTGGTGTGGTCACGTTCTCACCGTTCTCGCGTGCGCCACGGTTCTCATGCGCGTCGTGGGTCATCGCTGCCGTGCCCATTCGCCGTCCAGCGCCCGCGCGACGCGGTTCGCGGCCAGCACGGTCGCGGCGATCGCCAGACCGGGCAGCGCGGTCAGCCACCAGGCGTTGGCCAGGTAGTTGCGGCCGTCGGAGATCAACGTCCCCCACTCCGGGGCGGGCGGCGGCGCGCCGTAGCCGAGGAAGCTCAGCGCCGACACGGCCAGGATCGAGGAGCCGAAGTCCAGCGTGGCGAGGACGATCACCGGCCCCGTGGCGTTGGGCAGGACGTGCCGGCCGAGCACCGAGTACCAGCGGGCGCCGCAGGACCGGGACGCCTCGACGAACACCGCCTGCCGCACCCGCAGCACCTCGGCCCGGGCCACCCGGGCGAAGGAGGCGACGCTGGCGATGCCGACCGCGACGGCCACCTTCACCGTCCCGTACCCGAGGGCGGTGACCAGGGCCAGCGACAGGAACAGCGCCGGGATGGAGAGGAGGACGTCCACGAAGCGCATCAGCACGTCGTCCACCCAGCGGCCCACGAACCCGGCGACCACGCCGAGCAGCCCGCCGACCACGAACGCGACCAGGACCGCGATCAGCGTGGCCTTGAGGGAGAGCTGCGCACCGTGGACCACACGGGAGAAGACGTCGCGGCCGAGTTCGTCGGTGCCGAACCAGTGGCTGCCGCTCGGACCGCGGAAGTTCTGGGACGGCACCCCCTTCAGCGGGTCCTGCGAGGTGAACAGGTCCGGCCAGAAGGCGGCCAGCACCACCAGCACGAGGACGACAACGGACAACAGCAGACCGGGGCGGCGCAGCAGGAAGCGGAGCACCCGGCGGATGCCGGCGGGCCGGCCGCGCTCCGCGGGGGATCCGTTCTCGACCGGCCGGGCCAAGCCGAGGGCGGCCTCGGCCTGGTCGTCGACAAGGCTCTGACTCATGCGAAGCTCGCCCTTCTGTCCGAGGCCACCACGATCCGCGGGTCCAGCAGCGGATAGACGAGGTCCACGAGCAGGTTCGCCGCCACGAAGATCAGCGCGCCGAACACCACCACCCCTTGGACCAGCGGGATGTCCTGGGTGGTGACCGCCTCCGCGGTCACCCGACCCAGACCGTCGCGGGAGAACACCGTCTCGACCACCACCGAACCGGCCATCAGCTGCCCGACCAGCAGGCCGACGACCGTCAGCGCGGGCAGCGACGCATTGCGCAGCGCGTGCCGCAGATGCACCCGCCACCGGCCGGCCCCCTTGGCCCGCGCGGTCTCGACATAGGCCTGGTCCAGCGCGGTCAGCAGGCTCTTCGCCAGCACCTGGGCGACCTGCGCGCCGGTCGGGACCGCCAGCGTGAGTGCAGGCAGCACCAACCCCTTCAGCCCGTCGTTGCCGAACGCCGGGAACCAGTGCAGCTTGAACGAGAACGCCTCGACCAGCAACAGCCCCACCCAGAACGTCGGGACCGACACCCCCAGCGGGGGCAGCGACAGCAGCAGCTGCCGCAGCCACCGCCGCGAGGTGTACGTCGCCACCACCGCGAGGCCGCCGCCGAGGACCACCGCCAGCAGCAGCGCGGCCCCGGTCAGCTGGAGCGTCTGCGGCAGCGCGTCGGCCAGGGTGGAGGTCACCGGGCGGCCGGTGGAGACCGCGTTGCCGAAGTCCCCGCGCACCGCCCGGCCCAGATACTCGGCGTACTGCACCAGCACCGGCTTGTCGAAGCCGTACTCGTGCCGCAGCTTGGCGAGTTGGGCGGGATCCGTCTGACCCGAGTCCATCCCGGCACCTGCCATCGCGGAGACCGGGTCACCGGGCAGGAAGTCCAGTACCAGGAACGACACCGTGTAGGCCGCCCACAGCACTCCGACCGCCTGCGCCAGCCGTTTGATCAGATAGCGGCGCATGCGCTAGCCGATCCAGGTGTCGTGCAGTTGGACGCGGCTGCCGGAGTCGAATGTCAGGTCGTGCACCTTGTTCGAGACGCCCAGCTGGGTCTGGAGCTCCACCACCGGGACGTCGTACGCGTTCCGCACGATCACCTGCTGTGCCTCGCCGACCAGTTGCTTGCGCTTCGCGGTGTCCGTGGCCGCGGCCTGCGCGGACAGCGCCGTGTCCAGCGAACTGGCGGGGAAGTGGTAGAAGTTGGCCAGCTGAGTGGAGAAGGAGCTGCGCAGGATGTCCGGGTCGGCGCGGGTCGCGTTCCCCCACACCACGTCGAAGTCACCGGACTGGAGCGTCGTGGCGAACTGGGTGACCGGCAGTTGCTTGAGCACCACGTCGATCCCGACGGCCTTGAGCTGCTGCTGGACCAGCTCCAGCGCGGGCTGGTTGGTGGCCGCGTTGGGGAACCAGCTGATGGTCAGGGTCAGCTTCTTGCCGTCCTTGGTGCGGATGCCGTCGCTGCCCGCCTTCCAACCGGCCTGATCCAGAAGGGACTTGGCCTTGGCCGTGTCGAGGGCGAGGTCCGAGGAGAGATCGGTGTAGTCGGGTGTGGTGTGCGCCAGGATGCTGGTCGCCGGCTGGGTGCCGGTCGGGAAGACGGTGTCGGCGATCTGCTTCCGGTCGATGGCGGCCGAGATCGCCTGACGGACCTTCGTGTCCTTCAGCAGGGGCCGCGCGTTGTTGAGCCCCAGACCGAAGGCCACACCGGGGTTGGCCCGGCTCTGGAGGGTGACCTGGCCGCCCTTGAGGGCCGCCTCGTTGGCCTTGCCGACGCTGCTGATCGCGTCCACCTGCCCGGACTGGAGACTGCCGGCCCGCACCCCCGCCTCGGGCACGACCTTGAACACCAGCTTGTCCAGGTAGGCCTCGCCCTTCTTCGACCACAGCGAGGAGCCCCAGTCGTACCCGGTGCGCTTGGCCAGGGTGACCGACTGGTTCTGCACGTACTGCTTGAGTACGAACGGCCCGGACCCGACCACCCCGTCGCTGCACTTCTGCTGCGGGCTCTTCTTGACGCTCGCCGAGGACTCGATCCCCAGCGAGTGGGTCGAAGTCGCCTGGAGGAACTGGGCGTTGGGCTGCTTGAAGGTCACCTTGACGGTGAGCGGGTCGACCACGGTGGTGCTCTTGACGCCGCTCAGGTAGCCCTCGGCGAGGGTGCCCAGGGTGCCGAGCTGCGGCACCGCGTCGAAGTTGTCCTTGACCACCTGCGCGGTCAGCTTCGAGCCGTCGCTGAAGGTGACCCCGGACCGCAGGTGGAACGTGAACGTCGTCGCGTCGGAGCTGATGTCCCAGCTCTTGGCGAGCCACGGCACGATCTTGCCGGTCTTCGGGTCCTGGTCGGTCAGGGAGTCCACGGTCTGGCGCACCGAGTAGATGGTGTCGTTGCTGGCGACCTGCTGCGGATCCACGCAGCCGGCGTCGGATCCCACCGCGAAGGTCAGGGTGCCGCCGGACTTCGCCTGGCCGCTTCCGCCGCCGGAGCCGTCGTCGCCCGAACCGCACGCGGTCAGCAGGACGCTGGTGGTCAGGAGCGCGGCCAGGGGCGCCCATCGGGAGGGTCTGAAATCCGGAAGTGCAGTCACGGAGGGCTATCTCCTACTCGTGTCACCGAGGCACGACCGCGCACGGATGCGCGGAGGCATGACGGTGTGTGCGGCCCGGGCGGATCGACTCCGGCCGGGGATGCGCTGTGCAGACAGGGGGTTGTCATGCGGACGACGCCGGGAACCGGCGGCGAGGGGGAAGAACGGCGCGAAGGGGCCGGGGCCGGTGACGGGATGTCAGCCGGCGGCAGCCGGGCCGGTCAGGCCCGACAGAGGCAGCTGGTCGAGCGCTTCAAGTCGATGTGGCGCCGGCGCGAGAGCCGGGAGTACGCCGTGGCGTCGGTGGGGGAGGCAGCAGAGTCATCGCTGTGCCGCATGTCGAACCTCCCCGTCTCCGGCCCCGGTCACGGGCCACGCGCTTGCGGGAGTCATCGGTGACCCCGCCGGGCTTTCACCTGGAGCACCCCGCCGCGCGGGAGGGTTGCCGGTCAGCGAGCCAGGGCTTGACGCTGACACTCAATGCCGTTGGTGATGCTACGGATCGATTTTGTCGTACGTCAATGCCGCAACGTGACGCTCTGTTCGGGAGAACGGGGTCGTCTCACGTGCCGGGACGGATGGTGGACGCACCTTGTTCCGTGTGCTTTGATCCGGCCATGGAGACCGCAGGTCAGGCACGCACCGTGCTGCTCGACCCGTTCTGGGCGGGCCGCCGCGCCGACCAGTTCGACCAGACCTGTCGCTGACCACTCGCTCCCCATTCCCCTGCGCGTTCGCCTCCGCCGCGCCGCGTCCTCACCTGGATCCGGACCGGCGTCGCAGGCATCCCGCGACGCGTCCGCGTCCAGCCCCCGCCCGCTCGGAAAGAGCCGCATGGTCGTCAACAGCACTGCCCCGAAGGGGGTGTTCGCCGCGCTACGGGTCCGTGACTACCGGATCTACTGGAGCACCGGCCTGGTGTCCAACATCGGCAGCGCCATGCAGGGTGTCGCGCTGGACTGGTTCGTCCTGACGCTCACCCACAGCGGGACCGCGCTCGGCTGGGTCGCCGGACTCCAGTTCGCCCCCGTGCTGCTGTTCGGCCTGTGGGGCGGGGTCGTCGCCGACCGGTACGACCGCCGGACCCTGCTGCTGTGGACGCAGACGCTGTACGCGGTCCAGGCACTGCTCCTGACGGTCATCGTGTTCTCCGGCCATGCCGCGCTGTGGCTGCTGTACGTCCTGTCCTTCGCGCTCGGCTGCGTGTTCACGGTGGAGAACCCGGCGCGGCTGTCCTTCGTCACCGAACTGGTCGGCCGGGCCCTGATCCCGAAGGCGGCGGGCCTGAACATCCTGTCCCTGAACGCCGCCCGCCTGATCGGCCCGGCGATCGCCGGTGTGCTGATCGGGGCGATCGGCACCGGGTGGGTCTTCGCCCTCAACGCCGTGTCCTTCACCGTCGTCCTCGCCGGTCTGCTGTCGATCCGGCCGCGGGTGCGGAAGACGCGTCCCGTCTCCCGGCCACCGTGGACAGGGGCGGGTGCGGAGGGGCTGCGCTATGTGGCGGCCCGGCCCGAACTCGTCGGCGTGTTCACCATCTTCGGCCTGGCCGCCACCTTCGCGGTCAACTTCCCCACCACGCTGACCCTGTTCGCCGGGCGCGTCTTCGACGTCGGCTCCCGGGGACTCGGCCTCATGAACACCGCACTGGCCGTCGGCACCGTCGCAGGGACGGTCGCCGCCACGCGCGGTGTCTCGCCCCGGGTGCGGACGGTCGTCGTCGGCGCGCTGCTGTTCGGCGGTTTCGAGGCACTGGCCGCGGTCATGCCCACGTACCCGGCCTTCCTTGCCCTGCTGCTGCCCGCCGGCCTCACGTTGATGACGTTGAACACGGCGGTGAGCGCCTTCGTCCAGTCGGAGGTGAGCGACGCCATGCGCGGCCGGGTGATGGCGGTCTACACGGTGATCTCCATGGGCGGGAGTCCGGTCGGCGCCCCCGTCATCGGCTGGATCTCCCAGCAGGCGGGGGTGCGCTGGGGGCTGGGCGTGGGTGCGGCCACCGCCGTGCTGGCCGCGCTCGGCGTGGGGCTGTGGCTGTGGCTGTCGGGAACGGTACGCCCGGTGCCTGCCTCGGCCACGCAGCCCGTCCCGGCCGCGCCGCACGTCCCCCGATCCGCGTCGGCGTCTGCGGCGGCGTCGACCTGCCGCTCGCCGTCCCCGGTCACCCGCCTTCTCGCGAACCGTCCACCGGAGGAGCGCCCCATGACTGACCGTCACACCGGCCGGTCAGACCCCACGTCGTCGACAAGCTCGTCCCGGAACTGCGAAGCCGCGGGATCCACCGTGCCGAGTACCAGGGTACGACCCACGTGACCCGTGCCGTCAGCCGCTCTCGGCCGGTGCCGGTGTGGCGCGCAGCCGGAAGCCGACGCCTCGCTCCGTCGTCAGCAGAGCAGCGGCACGCGGGCCCAGCTTGCGGCGGATGCGGTGGATGTGCAGGTCGACGGAGCGGCTCCGGCTGCCCGCCCATTCCCCCAGGCCCGAGCGCAGGTCCTCCCGGGTGATGACCCTGCCGTTGCCGCGCAGCAGGGCGGTCAGCAGCCGGAACTCCAACGGGGTCAGCGCGACGGGAGCGCCGTCCACCAGCATGCGCTGCCCGCCCGGGTCGAGGCTGATCGGGGACGGGGCGGCGGCCACGTAGGAGCCGGGCAGCGTGCCGCCGGGCACCACCGGCAGGCCCGCGGCGCGCCAGGCCTCGTAGCCGCCGACGATGTCGGTGGCGCGCACCAGCCCGAGATCGTGCAGCCCCGCGGCGGCCATGCTCGACATGTAGCCCTGCGAGCACATGATGATCGCGCGCAGGGAGTGGTCGGCGGCCTCCTCGATACGCCAGGCACTGCACGGGTCCAGCCGCCACTCCAGCACGTTCCGGTCCATGACGAGAGAACTGGGGATCTCGCCCTCGGCGCGCCGCACCATGTCCGCGCGGACGTCCACCAGCAGCGCGCCGTCGGCGAGTTCGCGGGCCGCGTCCAATGGCGTCAGCCGCCGCAGCCGGGCCCGGGCGCGGACCAGCAACTCGTCGATCGACGAGTGAGCGGTGTCAGGCGAGCGGTCCGACATCCCTTCGGATCGCCTGTGCGCCGGTGACTGCATGGCGAGCAACTCCCGTGTCGTGCCTCGGAGACGGCCGGTGGTCGTCGGAACCGTGACGGCGACAGCCGGCGGCAGGGCGCGAAAGCACGCGGTGGGAGTCGGTCATGCCGGAAGTCTACGGGCGGAGTTTTGCGGCGGAGTTTCTCGATTCTGAAACAGATCCCGCATTGTCTGCCGCCGAACTGCGCTGTTATCAATGAGTCGTGACCGCGAACACGCTGCTGACCCGGAGGATCCACGTGGATCTGCTGCGCGTCGGCACGTGCGTCTGTCCGCAGCGCTGAGGCACCCGGCCGAGCGCACCGCGCCGGCCTTCTGACGGCCCTCGGCTGCACGCTTCTTCACCTTCCACCTCTCTTCACCCTTCACCCTGCTGCCAGCACCGCACACGCCCGCGTACAGCTCCCCCAGGTTGTGCCGTGCCGTCGGTCATTCCCTGGAGAACCCATGCCTGCATCCGACGCCGACGCGCTGCCCCGGCACTGGCAGGACGTCCTGCCCGTCGTCCGCACCCGTCGTGGCTTCCTCACCCTGACCGGCGGCGGCGCCCTGGCCGCCCTGCTCGCGGCCTGCGCGCCGAGTGCCACGGACGACGCGTCGACCGGGACGACGGCGTCGGCCACCGGCCCGGCCAAGCACGGCGGCACACTGCGCGTGGGCGCTCCGCCACCGCCCACCGCCCTCGACCCGGTCACGGCGTACGACGGCACCGCCATCGCCCTCTACCAGTTGGTGGCCGAGTACCTGGTCTGGCTCGACAAGGACTTCAAGCTGGTGCCGCGGCTGGCCACGAAGTGGACCTCGGACACGACCGGCCGCAAGTGGACCTTCACCCTGCGCAAGGGGGTCACCTTCTCCGACGGCACGAAGCTCGACGCCGCCACCGTGAAGGCGTCCTTCGACCGGCTGCTCGACCCGAAGAGCAAGTCGGCCGCCCTGTCCGCCTTCGACACCGTCCTCAAGCCGGGCGGCGTGACCACCCAGGGCGACGCGACCGTCGTCTTCACCCTCGAACGGCCCTTCTCCGACTTTCCGTACCTGGTCTCGGCCGGCAACTACAACGCGGTGATCCTGAAGACGGACTACGCAGGCGACTTCACCAAGCACGGCATCGGCACGGGCCCCTTCTCCCTCACGTCGTACGACGTCTCCACGGGTGCCGCCTTCGTCCGCAACCCGACGTACTGGGACAGCCCCAAGCCCTACCTCGACGGCGTGGACGTCAGGTTCTACGCCGACGACCAGGCCGACCTCGTGGCCCTCCAGTCCGGTGACATCGACGCCCAGTTCCTCAGCAGACCCGCCCTCGTCGAACCCCTGGGGAACAGCGGGGGCATCACCGTCGACAAGGTCAGGGGCACCGGAGTCACCGTGCTCACCCTGCGCGTCGACAAGGCGCCCTTCGATCGCAAGGAGGTCCGCCAGGCCGTCGCCTACGGCCTCGACCGGCCCGCCGTGCGGCAGGCCGCGGGCAGCGGACTCGGCGACCTCGGCAACGACCATCTGTTCGCGCCGCTGTTCCCGGCCGCCCCCACCGACATCGCGCAGCGCGCCAAGGACAGGGCGAAGGTCACCGAACTCCTCAAGGCGGCCGGCCTGACGAGCCTGCGCTTCACCCTCACCTTCGACCCGCCCAACAAGGACTTCGCGGTCACCGTCCAGAGCCAGCTGAAGGAGGTCGGCATCACCGTCGACCTCGACCAGCGCTCCTCGAAGGAGTTCTACGGCGGCGACCAGGCCAAGGACACGCCGTGGCTGTTCACCACCGCCAACCTGGTCGGCTGGGCGGGCCGGGCCGTGCCGAGCCAGTTCATCATCCCCATGGTGAAGAGCAACGGCGTCTGGAACGGCTCCAAGTACGCCAACAAGGCCCTCGACGCGGCCGCCGAGGCCTACGACGCCGCCACCAGCGACGCCGAGCGCCGCAAGCAGGCGGAGATCATCGCCGAGGCCCTGCACGAGGACGTGCCGATCGTCATCGCGTACTGGAGCGGAGCGGCGCGCGCCTACAACAGCGGCAGGTTCCGCGGCGTCCAGGCGCACCCCAGCCAGTACGTCGACTTCACCACCGTCTCCCGGGTCTGAACCATGACCCGGTTTCTGCTCCGCCGCCTCGCCGCCGTCCCCCTGACCCTGCTGGCGGTCTCCCTCCTGGTCTTCCTCGCCACCCAGGTGCTGCCCGGTGACGTCGCCCGCACGGTACTGGGCCGGGAGGCCACGGACGGTTCGCTGCGCGCCCTCGACCACGAACTCGGCCTGGACCGGCCGCTCGTCGTCCAGTACGGGAGCTGGCTCGGGCACTTCGTCACCGGTGACTGGGGGACCTCGTACACGCTGCACGTGCCGGTGCGCGGGCTGCTCCTGGAACGGCTCGGGCACTCGCTGTTCCTGGCGGCCTTCGCGTTCGTGCTGCTGGTGCCGGTCGCGCTGACGCTCGGGCTGATCGCGGGGCTGTACCACGGCCGGGTACTGGACCGGGCGATCACCGCCACGACCCTGGCGCTGGGCGCCACACCGGAGTTCGTCACCGGGGTCGTCCTGCTGGTGGTGTTCTCCGTGCAGCTGCGCTGGCTGCCCGCGTCGGCGCAGACCCGGCCCGGGGCCGACGGCCTGGGACAGACCCTGTGGCATCTGCTGCTGCCGGCCATCTCGCTGGTGCTGGTGTGCACCGGTTACGTCGCCCGGCACGTGCGTGCCAGCACCATCGCCGTCGTCGAGGGTCCCTACGTACGCGCGGTGCGGCTGCGAGGGGCCGGCCCGGCCCGGATCGTCGTCCGGCACGTGCTGCGCAACGCCACGGTGCCGGCCACCAGCGCCCTCGGCGTGCAGCTCCAGTACATGCTCGGCGGCATCGTCGTGGTCGAACTGCTCTTCAACTACCCGGGAGCCGGCGCCCTGTTGCTGCAGTCAGCGCAGGACAAGGACCTGCCGACGCTCCAGGCGAGCGCCCTGGTGCTGGGCGCCCTCTACATGCTGGTCGTGCTCCTCGCCGACCTCGTCCACCGGTTGCTGGATCCGCGCATTCGGCTCGGGGGTGTGTCGTGAGCACCGTGCCGATCGCCCTGCGGCCGCTGGGACGACTGCGACGGCTGGGAAGACTGCCCGCCGCCTCCGCCGTGGGGGCCGCCGTGATCGTGCTGTGGACGGGGGTCGCCCTGTTCTGGCCGCACCTGGTGCCGTACGCACCCGACGTGCAGCGCCCACAGGACCGGTTCCTGTCGCCGGGCGCGGAACACTGGCTGGGCACCGACCAGTTCGGCCGTGACGTGTTCTCCCGCACCCTCGCCGGGGCCCGTCCCGTGCTGGAGGTGGCGCCGGCCGCGACCGCGCTGGCCGTCCTCGCCGGCACCGTGATCGGGCTGCTCACGGGCGGGGTGGGCGGCTGGCTGGACGACGTGGTGATGCGCATCGTCGACGCCGTCGTGGTCTTTCCGGCCGTCATCGCCGCGGTGCTGTTCGTGGCCTTCCTGGGCCGCTCGACGCCGGTACTCGTGTGCGTCGTCGCGACCGCTCTCACCACGCTGGTCGCGCGCAGCGTACGGGCGGCGACGCTCGTGGAGCGGGGGAAGCCGTACGTCGAGGCGGCCCGGCTGCGCGGCGAGCCCCTGTGGTCACTGCTCGGCCGCGAGATCCTGCCCAACGTCCGCTCCACGGTGTACGTCGAGGCGACCTCACGGCTCGGCGACGCCGTGTTCGCCGCCGCGACCCTCTCCTTCCTCGGCCTCGGCCAGCCACCCGGCTCACCGGAGTGGGGCGCGGCCGTCGCCGACAACCGGGTGTGGCTGAACAACGCGCCGTGGACGGTCCTCGCGCCCGCCCTGGCGATCGTCTCCCTGGTGGTCGGGGTGGCCCTGGTCGCGGACACGTCACGGCGGGCGGCGGGAGGCGCGGTCGCATGAGCACGGACGAACGGAGGCTTGTCGCCGAGAGGTCGAGCACGGACGAACAGGGGCTCGTCGTCGAGGGGCTGAGCACCGCGTACGACTCCGCCCAGGTCCTGTACGACGTGTCGTTCACTGTCGCCCCCGGCGAGATCTTCGGCCTGGTCGGCGAGTCGGGCTGCGGCAAGTCGAGCCTGGCCTACGCGCTGGCCGGCCACTTCGCGCCGGGCGGGCGGGTGCTCGGCGGCGGTGTGCGGCTGGACGGCACCGACGTACTGGCCCTGGGCGGGCGGGGGTTGCGGGAGTGGCGGGCCTCCCGGCTCGCCTTCGTGCATCAGGACGCGGCGGGATCCCTGGACCCGACGATGCGGGTCGGAAAGCAACTGGCCGAGGTCCTGCGCGCGCGTGGTCTGTCCCGCCGGGAGAGTGCCGAACGCGCCGTCGAACTCCTGCGCACGGTACGGCTGCCCGACCCCGAGCGGCTCGTGCACCGCTACCCGCACCAGTTGTCCGGCGGCCAGCAGCAGCGTGTCGTGATCGCCGCCGCCCTCGCCGCACAGCCGCGGTTGCTGATCCTCGACGAGCCGACGACGGGGCTCGACGCCTCCGTCGAGCACGAAGTGCTGGTCCTGCTCAAGGAGTTGCGCGGCCGGCTCGACGCGGCAGTGGTGTTCGTCAGCCACGACCTCGGCCTGATCGGCCGCATGTGCGACCGCGTGGGCGTGCTGTACGCGGGACGCCTCGTCGAGACCGGCCGGGTCGGTGAGGTCCTGGCCTCGCCCGCCCATCCGTACACCACGGGCCTGCTGGCGGCCGTCCCGGTCCTCGGCGTCACGCGGCGGGAGCGCCCGCTGCGACCCCTGCCCGGCCGGCTGCCGCTGCCGGGCGAGACCACGACCGGCTGTGCCTTCGCGCCACGCTGCGCGCTGGCCGAGGACGCCTGCCGGGCCGCCGAACCCCCGTTGGACGCCGAGGCCGTTGCGGGCCGGTCGGTGCGCTGTCTGCACCCGGCGGAGGCCACGGTGGAGGTCGGTGCGGGGACGGGGAGTGAAGGGCGGCGACAGACGCCTGCCGCCCTCGTCGAAGTGCGGGATCTCGTACGGCGGTTCGGGCACACCGTCGCGGTCGACCACGTCGATCTGACCATCCGCGAGGGCGAAGTCCTGGGCCTGGTGGGGGAGTCGGGCAGCGGCAAGACCACCCTCGCCCGCGCCGTCGCGGGTCTCGCCCCCGACGGCGAGGGAACCCTGCGGCTGCGCGGTGAACCACTGCCCGCACGCCTTGCCCGGCGCGACGAACGCCTGCGCCCGCGCATCCAGATGGTCTTCCAGAACCCGGACGCGTCCCTCAACCCCAGCCACACCGTGCGCACGGTCCTCAGGAGATCGCTCGCCACCCTCGCGGATCCCTCGGGTCCGTCCCTCGACGCACTCCTGGAGCGCACCCGCATCGACGCCGACCTTCTCGACCGCCGCCCGGCCCAGCTGTCCGGCGGGCAGAAGCAGCGCGTGTCGATCGCCCGCAGCTTCGCGGGCCGCCCCGACCTGGTGATCTGCGACGAGCCGGTGTCCGCGCTGGACGTCAGCGTGCAGGCGGCGGTGCTGGAGGTGCTGGCCGACCAACGGGACCGCACGGGGACGTCGTACCTCTTCATCTCCCACGACCTCGCGGTCGTCGGCTACCTCGCCGACCGGATCGCCGTCATGTACCGCGGTGTGATCGTCGAGGAGGGGCCCGCGGCCGACGTACTGCGCGGTCCGTCGCACCCGTACACCGCCCTGCTGGTCGAGGCCGCCGCGCGCCCAGTGGTGACCGGCCCGTCCGAAGAAGCCGACAACGCGCCCGCACGACCGAGTGGCTGCCGTTTCGCCGACCGCTGTACCCGCCGGATCGCCGGGCTGTGCGAGGACGTACCGCCACCGGAACGCGACCTCGGCGCCGGCCACGTCGTGCGCTGCCACCTCGACCCCTCCGACCTGCCGGCCGGGATCCCCGCCACCGCCGCGCTGAGCGTGGCCGACCCGCTCTGACCCCCTCTCCGCCCTGGGAGCTCTCATGACCACCAGCACCAGCACCAGCACCGCCGCCGAGGAGTTCGCCGACCTGCCGAACGCCCCCGTCATCCAGCGCCGTTGGGTGACCGTGGCCACCGGCGGCCACGTCGGCGGCGTCTTCTGGCACCCGCAGAAGCCCACCGTCGTCCTGCTCCACGACGCCGGTGCCGGCGCCCGCGCCTGGGACGACGTCCTGCTGGCCCTGGACCGGCCCGCCGTCGCCCTGGACCTGCCCGGCCACGGCCGCTCCAGCAGGCGCGGCCGGGGCGACTACCGTCCCCGGCGGCTGGCCGGCACGCTGGAGGAGGCCACCCGGTCCTTCGCGCCGGGAAGCGTGCCCCTCGTGGGCACCGGGTTCGGCGCGCTCACCGCGATCGCCCTGAAGGCGAAGTTCCCGCACACCGCCGGCCGCCTCGTCCTCGTCGACGCGCTGCCCGGCACTCTCTCTCCGGGCCTGCGGCTGTGGCCCACGCCCAGCCCCGAGTTCGCCACCCGCGACGAGGCGGCGGCCTGGCTGGCCGAACGCGGTGCGACCGACGCCGCCCGCACGGCCGAACTGGAGACCGAGCAGGCCGCGGACGGCACCTGGTCCTGGCGCCACCACCTCGGGAGCCTCCCCGCCGACGCGCCCACCGCACTCGACGACGAGACCCTCTGGGAGCAACTCGCCTCCGTCCCCTTCCCGTTGCTCGTCCGCACCGAGGACGGCCCGCTGGACACGGTGTCCCTCGACCGCTTCCGCACCCAGGTACCCGACGGCGACATCGTCACCGTCCACGCGGATCCGCAGGCCCTCGCGGACGTCCTGCGCCCCCTCACCCACTGACCCACGCCCGAAGGAGCCCCCGCCATGTCCGACGACATCCCCGTCATCGACCTCGCCGCCGCCCTCGCCGACGACGCCCCCGACGACCTGCTCGCCACCGTGCGCCACGCCGCCGAGACCATCGGCATCATCCAGGTCGTCAACCACGGCGTCCCCGCAGAAGTGATCGCCGGGTTCAACGACGGCTTCCGCCGAGTCCTCGACCTTCCCCGCGACGAGAAGGAACAGCTGGCCAGTCCCACCGGGCACCCCTACCGCGGCTGGCGGCAGTGGCCCGACGACTTCGGCCGCCTCGAACTCGAACGGTTCAACATCGGCCAGTACGACGACGCGGACGCGGCCGAGGCCGCCGGACTCACCCCCGAGCAGGCCACCCTCTACGCCCACACCAACGTGTGGCCGCCGCAGGAGCCCGGCCTGCGCGCCGCGACCCGGCGCTATCAGGACGCCTTCGTGGACGTCGCCCGCCGCCTCCTCGGCCTGTACGCGCGCGTGCTGGACGTGCCCGCGGAGACCTTCCCGCTCGGCGACGACGTCTACACGACGACGGTCGTCAACAACTACCCCAAGTGGCCGTACGACGGCGTGTCCGACGACGAGAAGCTCCTGCTCCTGGAACACGCCGACAGCTCCGCGCTCACCGTCCTCTACCAGGAGGGCGACTACGCGGGCCTGCAGGGCCAGCGTCCGGACGGCACCTGGACCTCCGTACCGATCCGGCACGACGCCCTCCAGGTGTTCACCGGCACGCTGCTGACCAACTGGACGGACGGCCGGCTGCGCCCCGGGCGGCACCGCGTCGTGGCCGGCGGCTCGGTGACCCGGCGCTCCTCCGCCGTCTTCGTCCATCCGAGCCTGGACACGGTCGTGGCACCCCTGCCGGCCTTCGCCGACCCGGATGGCTCCGACTTCGAACCCGTCTCGGTGTGGGAGCGTGCCAGTGGCAACGTCGAGGAGTACCTGCGGGTCTTCGGCCGCCCCGAGCAGCTCGCCGCCTGGCGGGAGAACCGCCCCTACGTCGCCGAAGTCACCGCGTGAGCAAGCCGAAGGAGAGCCGGTCATGACCACATTCCCCACCGCGCGAGCCGTGCGGACCACCCCCGAGGGGCTCCTGTGGGAGCCGAGTGAGCGCTGGGTTCGCGGCCGCAAGGGTGACGTCACGGTGGTCGACAGCCGCCACCCCGTCCTCGTCTGGGAGCCGGGGGTTCCCGTGCCGCTGTACGCGTTCCCGCGCGCGGAGGTACGCGAGGAACTCCTCCGGCCCGCCAAGAACCCTCCGACGGGTACGCACACCGGCTCACGGATCTTCTACGACGTCGAGGCCGACGGCGAACTGCTGGAGAACGCCGCCTGGACCTTCCCGGCCGCCGACCTGGCCGACCACATCGCCTTCGAGTGGTTCCGGCGCGTCGGCCGGGGCCTCGACCACTGGTACGAGGAGGAGGAAGAGATCTTCGTCCACCCCCGCGACCCGCACAAGCGGGTGGACGCCATCCCCAGCAGCCGGCACCTCGTGGTCGAGATCGACGGCACGGTCGCCGCGGACACCCACCGGCCGGTCCTGCTCTTCGAGACCGGTCTGCCCACCCGTTACTACATCCCGCGCGAGGACGTCCGCCTCGACCTGCTCGAAGCCACCGACCACCACACCGGCTGCCCGTACAAGGGCACCGCCGAGTACTGGTCGTGGCGCGGCGACGCCGGCGTCCCGCCCAACGTCGTCTGGAGCTACCCGGACCCGCTGCCCGCGGTCGGCGCCGTCCAAGGACTCCTCGCCTTCTACAACGAGGCCGTCGACATCACCCTCGACGGCGAGCGGGTGGAACGCCCCGTCACCCACTTCACCAAGGCGCTCTCGGAGCAGCGGCGCATCTGACGAGCCACGACCGCCGCGTCCGTCTCGACGGACCGCGCCGGTCCACGGTCGGCCACACCGCGACGGGGCCTGGGGTGTCATCCGACAGCCGGGCCCCGTCGGTCGCTTGCGACGACCTCACCGGAGCGGCCGATGTTTCCGCAATGTGAGGGCTGTCCGGAACATATTGACCGACGGCGTGGACCTCTGCTCAACTCACCTTCCATGACCCCGCGCGTGGATTTGACCCGGAGGCGCCACATCGACCTGGCGCACGTCTCCAGCGCGTTCTGTTGTCGTTGACCCGTAAGGCGTGTCGCTGATCCGCTGAGCGGATCCCGGCATCGGCCGGTGTGCGCCCATGGCGTACTTCCGGAAGGGGCGGTGCGCGGTCTCCGCCCCGGCGGTGTCCTGCTCGCGGTACCGCGGCGACCACCGCCTGCTTCACCCTTCCGCTTCCCCGGCTCCCTCCGGTGTGCAGGGCCCGACCCGAAATCGGCGACGGGATCTGCCGTCGGCCGGGGGCCGACTCCACCGCACAGCCTGCGCCTGGCCCGGCACTCCTCGCGCGGTCGTCGGCCCCTCGCGTCGCCACCGGCCCGAGCCCTCGCCCCGTAGCCGTCCACCGCCGCTCATCGCTCCTTCACTCCGACTCCCAGCACCCGGCAGTGCGCCCCATTCCTGGAGAGGGACCTCCTCATGCCTCCGACCATCCGCAAGCTCACGGGCCGCATCGGCGCCGTCGTCGACGGCGTCGACCTCGCCGCGCCCGCCGATCCCTCGACCGTCACGGCGCTCCGCCATGCCCTCGACGAGCACAAGGCGATCGTGTTCGCCGACGTGACCCTCGACAACGCCGGTCAGGAGCGGGTGGCCGGCTGGTTCGGCGACCTGACGACCGCCCATCCGAACGTGCCGGCCGCCGACGGGACGACGAACGTGCTCGCCGTCGACAGCGAGACGTCCAAGGCGAACGAATGGCACACGGACGTCACCTTCGTGCTCAACCCGCCGCAGCTCACCACGCTCCGGTCCATCGTGACCACGCCCTACGGCGGCGAGACGCTCATCGCGAACGCCGCCGCGGCCTACCGCGACCTGCCCGAACCGCTGCGCGCCCTCGCCGACTCGCTGCGGGTCGTGCACACCAACCAGTACGACTACGCACGCCCCGCCGCCACGACGCCCGAACGGCAGGAGTACGACCGGGTCTTCGTCTCGACGCCCTACGAGACGGAGCACCCCCTCGTGCGGGTTCATCCGCTGACGGGCGAACGCGGCCTGTTCATCGGCGGGTTCGCCCAGCGCATCGTCGGCCTGCCGAACAGCGACTCGGCCGATCTGCTGCGCATCTTCCAGTCGTACGTGACCCGCCCCGAGAACATCCTGCGCTGGTCCTGGGCCCCCGGCCAGCTGCTGATCTTCGACAACAGGATCACCCAGCACTACGGGGTCGACAACTACGGCGACCACCCGCGCCGCCTCAACCGTGTGACGGTCGCCGGAGACGTGCCGGTCGGCGTCGACGGCCGGCGCAGCGAGCGACTCGTGGGCGACGCCTCGCACTACAGCAAGGTGCTGGAGGTGGCGGCATGACCGAGGTCGGTCTCAAGAGGCCGGCCGTCGTACCGGCGGTCGCGGAGACCCCGGCAGAGACGACGGGTGCACCCGGACGCGAGGTCTTCCTGCCGCTCGACGCCCGCCGCCGGACCCCGCTGCACACGCTCCGCGAGCGGCTGCGCTGGCCGCTGGGCATCTACACCACTCCGGTCGCGGTCCTCATCGCCTGGGAGATCCTCGCCAGGGCCGGAGTCCTGCAGAAGACCTACGCTCCGGCGCCGACCTCCATCGTCAGGTCCGCCGTGGACCTGTGGCGACAGGGCGTCCTCGGACCCGACCTGGCCATCTCGCTGCAACGCGCGGGCATCGGCCTGGCCGTCGGGCTGACGGTGGGGATCGTCAGCGGGGTACTGGGCGGGCTGCTGCGCAGCGGCGAGTACCTGTTCAACGGGGTCGTGCAGATCCTGAACACGATCCCGCTGCTGGCGGTGCTGCCGCTGATGATCGTGTGGTTCGGCATCGACGAGCTCACGAAGGTGCTGCTGATCTCCTTCGGTGCCGGCGTCCCGATGTACGTCAACCTCTTCGCCGCGATCCGCGGTGTCGACCAGCGTCTCATCGAGATGGCGCGGACGACGGGAGCGGGCACCTGGCGGCTGGTGACGCGGGTGCTGGTGCCCGGGGCGCTGCCGGGATTCCTGGTGGGCCTGCGGTTCTCGCTCGCCTACAGCGTCCTGGGCCTGGTGGCGGCCGAGACGGTCAACGCCGACAAGGGCCTCGGCTTCCTCATCACACAAGGGCAGACGTACCTGCAGACCGACCAGGTCTTCGTCGGGCTGGTGATCTACTCGCTCCTCGGTCTGCTCGCCGACCAGTTCGTCCGGGTTCTCGAGCGGGTGCTGCTGCGGTGGCGTCCCAGTTATGAGGCGTCATGAGCACCACCGTCGGGACACAGCTCCGGCAGCAGTCCGGAGCCGTCGTGGAGAAGGTCGTCCGGCGGTTCGGCGACCGGGTCGTCCTGGACCGGCTGGACCTCACCCTCGCCGACGAGGAACTGGTCGTCCTGCTGGGCCCCTCCGGCTGCGGCAAGAGCACCCTCCTGCGCCTGCTCGCCGGTCTCGACCGGCCCGACGGCGGACGGGTGGAGGTCCCGGCCAGGCGCGCGATCGTCTTCCAGGCCGACCGGCTGCTGCCGTGGCAGCGGGTGCTGCGCAACGTCACCCTCGGCCTGCACGGACCGGACGCCGACCAGCGGGCCCTCGACGTGCTCGCCGAGGTCGGACTCGCGGGCCGCGAGAAGGCATGGCCCAAGGAGCTCTCCGGTGGCGAGGCCCAACGGGTGTCACTGGCAAGGGCGTTGGTCTCTGAACCCGAACTCGTGCTGCTCGACGAGCCGTTCGCGGCACTCGACGCGATCACCCGGCTGCGCATGCACGACCTCGTGCGGGCCCTGCGCAGCAAGCACCACGCGGCCATGCTGCTCGTCACCCACGACGTCGACGAGGCGATCGCGCTGGCCGACCGCGTCGTCGTCATGAGCAACGGACGCATCGGCACCTCGCACCTGGTCGAGCTGTCCGCCGCCGACCGCGAGGCGAGCGTCGCCCGCGAGGAACTACGCGCCGCGCTCCTCGAAGACCTCGGTCTCGCCAACCAGCACTGAATCCCACCGGATCCGACTGAATCCAAGCGAGTCATCCCCCCGCTCCCGCCCGTCCCTGCACAGAAAGCACGTGAGAACCATGCCCACAAGATTTGCCCGAACAGTCGGCGCCCTCGGCCTGCTCGCCCTCGCGGGTCCCCTCGCCGCCTGCGGATCGGAGTCGGAGGCCGCGGCACCGCTGAGCAACGTGAGCGGATCGAGTGCCGACAGCCACCCCGAATGGAAGAACTACACGTTCACCATCGGTGACAACGGCGGCGACGGCAGCCAGGAGCTGGCGAAGATCACCGGCGTCTTCGACAACGCGCCGTACAAGGTCAAGTTCGCCCGCTTCACCTACGGCCCGCCGCTCGTCCAGGCCGCCGCGTCGGGCGACATCGACCTGGGCAGCGTCGGCGACGTGCCGCCGATCACCGGCGCCGCGAAGGAGTACGGCTTCAAGGTCGTCGCCGTCAACCGTTCCCTGAGGCCCGACCAGGCGAACGAGAACATCATCGTGCCGAAGGGCTCGACCCTGAAGACGCTCGCGGACCTCAAGGGCAAGAGACTCGCCGTCCCGCAGGGCAGTTCGGCCCACGGCCTGGCCCTGAACGCACTCAAGAGCGTCGGTCTCGGCCCCAAGGACGTGAAGCTGGTCTTCCTCGATCCGGCGGCCGGCGCCACGGCGTTCAACACCGGCAAGGTGGACGCCTGGTCCATCTGGAACCCGCAGTCGGCGATCGCCGTGAAGAACGGTGCGCGGATCCTGGCGAAGGGCCTCCCGCCCATCGACCAGACCAGCAGCTACTACGTCGCGAGCGAGAAGTCGCTGAACGACAGAACGAAGCGGGCGGCCCTCACGGACGTCCTGAAGCGGCTGGCCCACGAGTTCGCCTGGGCCGTCAAGCACGAGGACAAGTACGCGGAGGCGATCTCCAAGGAGGAGGGCATTCCCCTGGCCGACGCGAAGGCCTCCCTGGAGACCTTCGAGACCCGGGTCACCCCCGTGGAGAAGACGGACATAGCCGCGGAGCAGAAGCTCGCCGACGCCTTCCTCGAAGCGGGCCAGATCACCAAGACGGTCGACGTCGCGTCGATCACCGACAACCTCCTCCCGGCCGGATACGACAGCTCCAAGCTGGCGGTCACCTCATGAGCCCCGTGCGCCACGTCAGCGAGAGACGACGCCGCCTCCACCTCAACGCCTTCCTCATGGAGGCCGGCCACCACGAGGCCGCCTGGCGGCTCCCGCACAGCGACCCGCGGGCGGACTTCGACCTGCGGCACTGGATCGAACTGGCCCGGCTGGCCGAGAGCGCCAAGTTCGACTCGCTGTT
Organism: Streptomyces sp. NPDC001980; assembly: GCF_040296885.1. NCBI lineage: Bacteria > Bacillati > Actinomycetota > Actinomycetes > Kitasatosporales > Streptomycetaceae > Streptomyces > Streptomyces sp. NPDC001980. The sequence goes on from NZ_JBEOYD010000002.1 coordinate 381,180, forward strand.
CCTCGCGGACGGCCCGGCCCTGAACGGCACCGGCGAGTTCCGGCCACCGGGCCAGCTCGAACCGCTGACGCTGCTGACCGTCCTGTCCCAGGCGACCAGCAGGATCGGCCTCATCGCGACCGTGTCGTCCACGTACAACGAGCCCTACAACCTCGCCCGCCGCCTCGCCTCCGTCGACCACGTCAGCGGTGGCCGCGCCGGCTGGAACATCGTCACCTCGGCGGGCGCCGACGAGGCGGCCAACTTCGGCCTCGTCGACCGTCCCGACCACGCCCTGCGCTACGCCAGGGCCGACGAGTTCCTCCAGGTCGCCAAGGCGCTGTGGGACAGCTGGGAGTCCGAGGCCGTCGTGGCGGACAAGGCCACGGGGCGGTACGCGGACCCGGCCCGGCTGCACCGGCTCGACCACCGGGGCACGCACTTCTCGGTGGCAGGACCGCTCAACGTCGAGCGCCCGCCGCAGGGTTACCCGCTGCTCGTCCAGGCCGGCTCCTCCGAGGACGGCAAGGACTTCGCGGCCCGGCACGCCGAGGCGATCTTCACCGCGCACCGGACGTACGAGCGCGCGGCCGCCTTCTACGCCGACATCAAGGCCAGGACCCGTGCCGCGGGCCGGGACCCGGACGGCGTGATCGTGCTGCCGGGAATCGTCCCGTACCTCGGGTCGACCGTGGCCGAGGCCAGGGCGCTGGCGAAGGAGTTCGACGACCTGCGGGTACCGGAGTACGGGTTGCGTCAGCTGGCTTCGATCTTCGAGACCGAGCCGTCGGTGTTCGAACTCGGCGCCCCGCTACCGGACTTCGTCCTCGCCCGGCCCAAGCTGGAGGGCTCGCAGAGCCGCTCCGACCTCATCATCGAGCTCGCCGTACGAGAGGAGCTGACGGTCCGCCAGATCATCTCGCGGCTCGGGGGCGGCCGGGGCCACTTCGAGCTCGTCGGCACGCCCGAGCAGGTGGCGGACACGATCATCGCCTGGTTCGAGGGCGGCGCCGCCGACGGATTCAACATCATGGCACCGGCTCTGCCGTCCGGCCTGGCGGCCTTCGTCGAGCACGTGCTGCCGATCCTGCGCGACAAGGGCCTGTTCCGGGAGGAGTACGAGGGCACGACGCTGCGCGAGCACTACGGGCTGCCGGTACCGGCCAACCAGTTCCACCGTTCCGATGGCTGAAACGGGACCGCCGGCCCTGCGCGTCCAGGGGCTCAGCAAGACGTACGAGGACGGCTTCACCGCGGTGGCCGGGCTGGACCTGGAGATCCCCGACGGGGCCTTCTTCGGGCTGCTCGGCCCGAACGGCGCCGGCAAGACCACGCTGATCGGCTCGGTGTGCAACATCGTCCGTCCCACTACCGGCACGCTCACCGTCTTCGGCCACGACCACCGGACCCGGGAGGCGCGCCGGCTGCTCGGCCTGGCCGAACAGGAGATCAACGTCGACCGGTTCCTGTCGATCCGTCAGATGCTGATCTACCACGCCGGATACCACGGCATCGGACGGCGAGCCGCGGTCGGGCGTGCGGACGAACTGCTCGCGGTGTTCCGCCTCGACGGCAAGGCCGACGCCCGCGCCTACGAACTGTCCGGCGGCATGCAGCGCCGGCTCGTCATCGCGCGGGCGCTCATGCACCGTCCCCGGCTGCTCATCCTCGACGAACCGACGGCCGGCGTCGACGTGGAGCTGCGTTCGGAGATCTGGCGGCTGGTCAAGGGTCTCAACGCGGCCGGCACCACCGTCCTGCTCACCACGCACTACCTCGAAGAGGCGGAGACGTTGTGCGACGAGATCGCCCTGCTGCGGGCCGGCCGGATCGTCGACCGCGGCTCCGCGGCCTCCCTGCGCAGCCGTTACGCGGCGCGGGACATCTCGGAGGTCTACGACCGGGTGATCACGGGGGAGGGGGCGGCGTGACCGGCACCCCGGCGGACGCGGCGGCGCTCCCGTCGTACGACGAGCCCTTCAAGCCCGAACGCTCCCCGTTCATCTGGCTGTTGGAGCGGGAGGTCCTCCGCTTCCTGACCATCTGGCGCTACAGCGTCGTCGGCCCGGTGCTGTCGACCGTGCTGTTCGTCGTCGTCTTCGGCTCCGCCCTCGGCGGGCACGTCGACACGATCGACGGCGTCTCCTACGGCCGTTTCATCGTGCCCGGCCTGTTCGCGCAGGCGCTCGTCAACGTCGGTTACTTCAACGGGACGACCAGCCTCTTCGAGGCCCGCCGCGACCGGTACATCCACGACGTGTTCGCCAGCCCGCTGCGCTGGTGGGAGATCAACGCGGCACTGGTGGGCGGCGGCATCGCCCGAGGCGTCGTGGTGGGCGGCGGTGTTCTGGCGGTGGCTCTCCCCCTCACCGGAAGCGCCAGCGTCGCCCGCCCCCTCGTCCTGCTGTTCGGCACCCTCGGTGTGCTTCTGGTCGCCGCGCAGGTGGGCGTGATCGCGGGCAGCCTCGCCAAGTCCCTCGACCACGTCTACTCCATCGAGTCGATCATCATGCTGCCGCTGGGCTTCCTGGGCGGCGTCTTCTACTCGGTCCGCCGGCTCCCGCCGGTCTGGGACGTCCTGAGCCACCTCGACCCGGTCTTCTGGCTGGTCCAGGTCGAGCGGATCGGCTTCCTCGGCCGGGGCGACGTCGGCGCGGGATGGGCCCTGTCCGTGGTGTGGGCCCTCGCCGCCGCGCTCTCGGCATGGTCCGCCGCCATGTTCGCCACGGGCCGCCTCAAGCCCTGATCCCCGCCGTCCCCCGTCCAGGGAAGGAACGCACGCCATGACGAGTCCCGAATCCGAACAGACCCTGACCACCGACGTGTTGGTGATCGGCGGCGGCCCCGCCGGCACCTGGGCCGCGATCAAGGCCGCCCAGGCCGGCGCCGACGTCGTCCTGGCCGACAAGGGCTACACGGGTGCCAGCGGAGCGACCGCATCGGTCGGCACCGGCATCTGGTACGTCGACGACGTCCCCGAGCTGCGCGAGGCCGCCATAGCCGGCCGGGAGGGCCTCGGCGGCCACCTCGCCGACCGGGACTGGATGGCCCGGGTCCTCGACGAGACCCACGCCCGCATGGACGAGCTCGCCCGGGTACAGCGCTACCCCTTCCCCGTCGACGCCCGGGGCCGTCAGCTCCGCGGTGACCTCCAAGGCCCCGAATACATGCGCCGGCAGCGGATCCGCGTACAGCGTCTGGGCGTGCGCATCCTCGACCACACCCCGGCACTGGAACTGCTGGTCGATGCCGACTCGGTCCTGTCGGGCGCGCGGGCGGTGGACCGTACGACCGGTGAGAGCGTCCGTATCGAGGCGGGCGCGGTCGTGCTCGCCGCCGGCGGCTGCGCCTTCCAGTCCAAGACCCTCGGCTGTGACGTCAACACCGGGGACGGCGCCCTGCTTGCCGTGGAGGCGGGCGCACAGCTGTCCGGGATGGAGTTCTCCAACGCCTACGCCATCGCCCCCAAGGGCACGTCACTGACCAAGACGGCCTACTACTCATGGGCGAACTTCTACCGCGCCGACGGTTCGGTGCTCGAAGGCGCGGCCAGCCAGGGCGGCCGGTCGGCCATCGCACGGGCGCTGCTCAGGGAACCGGTCTACGCCCGCTTCGACCGGGCGACGCCCGACGATCAGCGCGCCATGCGGAAGGGACAGCCGAACACCTTCCTGGTCTTCGACCGGCTGGGCATCAACCCGTTCACGGACCTCTTCGAGATCACCCTGCTGGCAGAGGGCACCGTGCGCGGGACGGGCGGGGTACGCATCGCCGGCGAGGACTGCTCCACCGACGTCCCGGGTCTCTACGCCGCCGGTGACACCGCGACACGCGAGCTGATCTGCGGCGGCTTCACCGGGGGCGGCAGCCACAACGCCGCGTGGGCCGCCTCCTCGGGCAGCTGGGCGGGCCGGGGCGCCGCCGCGTTCGCCACCCGGCGGGGCCGTCCCGGCCGCGGGCTGCGGGCGGTCGGCACGGCCGGTCTGCGCCCGACCGGCGCCGTGACGGTCGGCCACCGCGAGGTCGTCGCCGACGTACAGCGCCAGGTGCTGCCGTACGACCGCAACTACCTGAGGCACGCGGACCGCCTGGACCCGGCCCTGCGCTCCTTGCACGGGACATGGACCGCGGTGCGCGAAGGGCTGGGCGGACGCGGTGAGGACCTGTTCCGGGCCAGGGAGGCGGCCGCGATGGTGGCGCACGGCCGCTGGATGTATCACGCGGCCCTGCAGCGGACCGAGTCGCGCGGCATGCACAAGCGCATCGACCGGCCGGGGCAGGACCCGGCCCAGCACTACCGGCTGCTCACGGGCGGGCTCGACGAGGTCTGGAGCCGTCCGGAGTCCGCGCCACGGGCGACCGTCGTCGAAGGAGGCCGAGCGGCGTGATCGAGATCGTCGAACCGGACCGCTGCATCGGATGCGACCTGTGCATCGACGTCTGCCCGACGCGTGTCTTCGACCGCGGTCCGGACGGCGTCCCGGTGATCGCCAGACAGGACAGCTGCCAGACCTGCTTCCAGTGCGAGGCGTACTGCCCCACCGACGCGCTGTTCGTCGCGCCGCTGGTGAGCGCGGCCGCTCCCGGTTCGCGTTTCCGTGATGTGCGGGAGCTGGAAGAGTCCGGCCTGCTCGGCGGGTATCGCCGCGAACTCGGCTGGGGCAGGGGCAGGGCACTCGGCGCCCGTACGGCGGTCGGGCCCCGGTACCCCGACTGAGAACCGGCGCCGACCCCGCCGCCGACGACGTGTCGTCACGGCTGACCGAAGGTGCGCAGGGCCAGTTCCGCGCGCAGTCGGGTCAGCCGGTCGATCTCGGCGTCGAGGGCCGCGAGCCTGCGGGCGATCACCCCGAAGCCGGGTCGGTCGCTGTCGGGGTGCCCGCACCGCCCCGGAGGGAGCTCGCCGAGCAGGGCTAGCCGGTCGGCGAGACTGCGCAGGTCCCCGACGGTGAGACCGAGCGCCAGCAGCTCACGGATGACACGGACCCTGGCCACCTCGTCCGGCCCGTACTCACGTTGCCCGGCGGCCGTGCGCCGCGGTGGTGGCAGCAGCCCCCGTTCCTCGTAGAACCGCAGTGCCCGCGGGGTGGTCCCCGCCGCTGCCGCCGCGTCCCCGATCCGCATGTCCGCCCCCGAGCCTCAGCCGCCGTCGCCGCGACCGCGCGCCGACGTGTCACCGCGGCGGCAACTCCACGACGACGGTTCCGAAGTGCCGCCCCTCGAACAGTTCCTGCAACGCCCGAGGGGCGCGGTCCATGCCCGGGATCCGCGTATGAGGGAAGGTGATCTCGCCGGAACGCAGCCAGTCCCCGAAGCGCTTGGTCCACTCCGCCCCGACGTCGGGATGGTCCTGTCCGCTGTAGCCGTGCAGCGAGACGCCCTGGCCGACGAGGCGGAAGGTGTCGATCTCCGCGGGTGAACTGCCACCGCCGCGGCGCGGCGACAGCTGTCCCGACAGCGCGCCCACCAGGGCGAGGCGGGCGCCCCGGCGCGCGGCGCGCACGGCCGCGGTCAGCTGCGCACCGCCGACGTTGTCCAGGAGCACGTCGATGCCGTCCGGTGCCGCCGCGGCCAGTTGCTCGTCGAGGGGCCGGGTCCCGGGCACCACGACCGCGTCGTAGCCCAGTTCGGCCCGCAGCCGTTCGGCCTTGGCCTGCGACCGGGTGCTCCCGATGATCCTCCCGGCGCCCAGCAGCCGGGCGATCTGGCCCGCCAGCGTTCCCACGGCTCCCGCCGCTCCGGTGACGAACACCGTGTCGCCGGGGCGGACTTCGGCGAGCCGGGTCAACGCCCCGTAGGCGGCCGATCCGGACGAGAGGTGGGCCACCGGGTCGGGCAGCAGGTCGCCGAGCGGAGTGCAGTCCGTCGCCGCGACGAGCGCGTACTCCCGCCACCCGAGCAGATGCGTGACCGTGTCCCCCGGACGCAACGGACCGCCGGGCCCGGCCGCGACGACCTCACCCACCGCGGGACCGTACAGCGTGTCGCCGGGGTGGATGCGGGGGAGCGGCATGCCGTCGGCCTCGTCGCCGATCAGCGTGCGCAGCCCGGGAAAGACGAGGAAGTACTGGTTCCTTACGAGGACTTGTCCCGGCCCGGGGCGGGGGACCGGCCTTGGCACGATCGTGAGGTGTTCGGGTCCGGGCAGCCCGCCGGGTGTGTCGGCCAGCAGGATCTCGCGGGACGTGGAGGGCAGGTCGTCGACCATGTCGGGACTCCTGAACGGGTTCGAGGGTGCGCGAGGGCGTGAGCGAGGGCTGGGGCAGCCGGACGGTCGGGCTGCCGGAGCGCAGAACCTAACCCCTGACGCGTACGTCAAGGGCAAGCCGGTCGTGCTGCCTCTCGACGGCGTCACGGAGCAACTCCTCTACGACAGAGGTGCGTTCGACGAGTCAGACACCCTGTCGTGCCGACTCGAACGCTCCGTTGACACCCTGCGCCCCACGTGCTTCGATCCCGCCATGCCGTCGCCGGAGCCTCTGACTCGCCGCCGCGCCGTGGACCTCGTCCGGGTCGCCGCCGCGCTGTGTCGGACGCGCGGCTGATCGCCCCCTCCGCTCTCTGACAGCTCTGTCAACCGCCTGGCCGGCAAAGAGAGTTGTGTCGGCTGTCGCCGGATGCCCGGGCCTGGCCCGTGCCGCCCCCTGCCGTGCTCCTTCGCCCCCTCATGACGAGGACCCGCCATGTCTGCTGCCACCCCCTCCGGTCACCGCCACGAAACCGACTACGACCGCCGGAGGCTGCGCCAGTGGCTCGCCGGTGAGGCCAGGGCCGACGGGGTCACCCGCCGTCGGCTGCTCACCCTGCTCGCCGCCACCGCCGCCGGGACCGCACTCGGGAACCCCCGCTCCGCCCGCGCCGCCGTCGCCGGAATCGTCAAGCCGCTGCCGCCCGAGTGGTTCGTCGAGCGCGGCACCAACGCCGAGACCCGCTGGGAGGCGCTGCGCGGGACCGGCCATCACACCCCCAACGAGCTGTTCTTCGTGCGCAACCACACCGCCACCCCCGTCCTGGAGGCCGACGCCTGGAGGCTGAGACTGTGGGGGAGCGGACTGCGCGGCAGCCCGGGCGAGGACCGGCCGGTGGAGTTCGGGTACGACGACCTGCGCGCCCTGCCGGCCGTCACCCGGACCGCCTTCGTCGAGTGCGCAGGCAACGGCCGCTCCTCCTACACGACACAGCAGGGCGAGACCGTCACCGGCACCGCGTGGACCCTGGGCGCGATCGGGGTCGCCCGCTGGCGCGGGGTGCGCCTCGCCGACGTACTGCGCAGGGCCGGGCTCTCCCACGACGCCGTGGACGTGCAGCCGCGCGGCCTGGACGCCGAGTACGTCAGCGGCGGTGAGAGCCTCGGCCGGGTACGCCGTCCGCTGCCGTTGGCCAAGGCCCTGGACGACGTACTGCTCGCGTACGAGATGAACGGTGAGCGGCTTCCGTACGACCACGGGTATCCGGTGCGGGTGTTGGTGCCCTCCTGGGTGGGGATCGCGTCGATCAAGTGGGTCGGCGACATCGAGGTGTCCGCCGAGCCGCTCTACTCGCCCTGGAACACCACCTTCTACCGCCTGTTCGGCCCCTCCTACCCGGAGGGCGGCAGCGCACCGCTCACCCGGCAGGCGACGAAGAGCGCCTTCGAGCTGGCCGACGGGGCCACGTTCACGGCGGGGCACCGCCACGTAGTGCACGGACGGTCGTGGTCGGGTGCGGGCGCCGTCGCCCGGGTCGACATCAGCACCGACGGCGGGACGAGCTGGCGCCGCGCCCACCTGACCGACCGGCCCCGCGCCGGTACCTGGACCCGCTGGTCCCTGGACTGGCAGCCGGAGGAGCCCGGCGCCACCCACCTGCTGGCCCGGGCCACCGACACCGCCGGCCGCACTCAGCCGGACATCGCCGTGCCCAACACACAGGGCTACCTGTTCGACGCGGTGGTACGGCATCCGGTGAGCGTGGTGTGACGGCTCGCCGGCCCATCGTCTGATCCGGCGATGCCCTCGGACCGCGCCGCTCAGCGGACTTCGGAGAGCCTGCCCGTGGCCACGTCGAAGACGAAACCGCGGACGCGGTCCTTGTGCACGACGAAGGGGTCCGCCTTGATGCGCGCGATGGACTGCCGCACGTCCGTGTCCAGATCGGCGAAGGCCTCGGCCGCCCAGGGCGGACGGATTCCGGTGTCCTTCTGGATGGCGTCCTTGAACCCGTCGTCGGTGAAGGTCAGCATGCCGCAGTCGGTGTGGTGGATGAGGATGATCTCCTCGGTGCCGAGCAGCCGCTGGCTGATGGCGAGCGAGCGGATCTCGTCCTGGGTGACCACACCGCCCGCGTTGCGGATGACGTGGGCCTCGCCCTCGTTCAGGCCGAGGATCGCGTAGACGTTCAGCCGGGCGTCCATGCAGGCCACGACGGCGATCCGCCGGGAGGGCGGCAGGGGCAGCGGGCCGGAGAAGGACTCCGCGTAACGGGCGTTGTTGGCCAGCAGTTCGTCGGTCACGGACATGGGGGACCTCGGCTTCCTCTGGTGCTACGGGTGGCGTGGGGCGGGCGGTGGCACGGTGCGGCCCCGGACGTCCGGGGCCGCGGAGCACTGTCACGCGGCCCGGCTACAGAACCCGTCGAAGAGGTGGACGCGACGCGAGGGCCAGAAGCCCGTCAGCGTGGCGGCGAAGGTCGCCATTTCTCCAGTGAACCGGCCGACACCGCCCTCGGCAAGAGAATGGATGTTCGGTCACCTCCTGGTGGCCGCGAGTATTGCGGCTCCGTGAAATGAAGAGGTGCGGGCGACGGAATCGCCCTCGCCAGGCACCAGGCATTCACCGAACTCGTCCACCCCGAGGCGGGGTTGTCCCGGCTCGCCTACCACGTCAACGTCGACCTCACCCGCTACGACCTCGACGGCCCGCTGCCGTCCCTCGACGAGGTCGGCGTCGAGGGCCACTACCGGGAGGTCGTCGAGTTCGCCGAGCGGGAGAAGCTGAGCGTGCTCGAGATCGGGCGCTGGTACGGGGCCCGCACCGAGGGCAACATGATGCCGAGACGGCCCGGCTGCGCATGCTGGAGCATCACGAACACGACCGGGACACCCGCATCCGGCAGAAGGTGCGCCGGGACACCGGCGGCGAGCCCCCGACGGGCTGAGGGCGGCCCGGGACCTGCCGAGTCACCCGTTGCGGGTTGCCGGATGCCCGGTCGTCCGGAAAGTGCGCTCTTGTCGCGACAGGGCAGGACGGCGGACTCTGGCAGCAGGCACAGCGGTACGCGTACCGGACGTCGGATCCCCGACGACCCTGAGGCGGCTCAGGAGGCTCCCGGATGTCGGTTTCACCGGAGTGCAATGTTGATGGTTCTGCCGTCACCGAACAGCAGGCGGAGGCGCTGGTCGAAGGAGTCTGTTTCAAGACGGGCCCGCCGCGCAGCGTGGGTGTCGAAGTGGAATGGCTTGTCCACCGGGAGCGTGCGCCGCACGAGTCCGTGGGCCGGGAAGAACTGGCGGCGGCCCACGCCGACCTGCGAACCCTCCCGTTGACGTCCGGGCTGAGTGTCGAGCCCGGCGGTCAGGTGGAACTGAGTTCCCGGCCGGCCCCGTCGCTGGCCGCGTGTGTCTCGGAGGTCTCCGCCGATCTGGACGCGGTGCGCAGCGCGCTGCGTGAGCACGGTCTGGCCCTGGCCGGCATGGGCGTCGATCCCTGGCAGCGGCCTCGCCGCTTCCTGCGGGAGCGGCGGTACGACGCGATGGAGGCCTGCCTCGACCGTACGGGCCCGGCGGGGCGCACCCTGATGTGCACGTCGGCCTCCGTCCAGGTGTGCCTCGACGCCGGACGGGAGGAGCCCGGCGTCATGGGATTCGCGCGCCGCTGGTGGCTGGCGCACCACCTGGGCGCGGTCCTTGTCGCGGTGTTCGCGAACTCGCCCATGGCCGAAGGCCGCGCCACGGGCTGGCTGTCCACCCGGCAGCTGATGTGGGCGGAACTCGATCCGGGACGGGCCGGCGGGCCCTCCCTGGCCCACGATCCGCGGCACGCCTGGGTCCGGCGGGTCCTCGACGCGCCGGTGATGTGCGTACGCCGGGACGGCCCCTGGGAGGTGCCGGACGGAGTGAGCTTCCGCGAATGGACCCGCTCGCGCACCATGCGCCCCCCGACCCACGCGGACCTCGACTATCACATCAGCACGCTGTTTCCGCCGGTCAGGCCGCGCGGACACCTGGAACTGCGCATGATCGACGCACAGCCCGGCGACGACGGCTGGATCGTGCCGCTCGCGGTGGTCACGGCCCTGTTCGACGACCCCGGTGCAGCCGCGATCGCGAACCGGGCCGTGGCCCCCCTGGCGGAGCGGGGTGCCGGGGCCCCGGCACCGCACAATCCGCTGTGGACCGCGGCGGCACGCCACGGGCTCGCCGACCCGCAACTCGGGCGTGCCGCCGTGACCTGTTTCGCCGCGGCGCTGGACGCCCTGCCGCGACTGGGCGCGAGCGCCAGGGTCGTGGCCGCGGTCGCCGCCTACGCCGACCGCTACGTCGCACGCGGCCGCTGCCCGGCCGACGACGTACTCGACCGGGAGGCGTCCGGACGGCTCCGAGCGGAATGGTGAGCTGCGCCGAGCTGTTGCCCCAGGAGCGTCCGAGGTCGTCAAGACGCCTGTGGAGCACGAGAGTTCGGGCCGCGTCGTGCTCCGGGGCGACTCCGCGGGACGCCCTCTGGCCGGTGCATCGATCGCACAGGGAAGGACACTGCGTGCGCGCATACGGATTCAAGTCGAACGGCGGACCGGAAGCCCTGGAAGAGATCCAGGTGCCGACTCCGCGGCCGGGCCCGGGCCAGGTGCTGATCGAGGTCGCGTACGCCGGGGTGAACTTCGCCGAGGTACAGCACCGAAGGGGCGAGTTCGGCGAGCCGGACGGCCCCGGCGGCTACGACGTGCCCGGGCTGGAAGTCTCCGGCACGGTGGCGGCGCTCGGCAGCGGGGTGACGGAACGGGCTGTCGGCGAGCAGGTCGCGGCCTACCTTCCGGCCTTCGGCGGATACGCGGAGTTCGCCGTGGCCGACACGGACTTCGTCCGGCCGGCGGCCGGGCTCCCGCCGGCCGTCGCGGCCGGGGTGCCGTGCGTCTTTCCGACGGCCTACGGGGTGCTGACGGACGCGGGACGGCTGCGCGAGGGCGAGACGGTCCTGATCCACGCGGCGGCCGGCGGGGTCGGCTCGGCCGCGGCACGGATCGCACGGGCGCTCGGCGCCGCCCGGGTTCTCGGCACGGTCGGCTCCGCGACCAAGACACAGCTGGCCGCCGAGCTGGGCTACGACGCCCTGTTCGTCAGGGAGGACTTCGAGGACGCGGTCCGCGAGGCCACCGCGGGGCGTGGGGTGGACCTGGTGCTGGACCCCGTCGGCGGGCCGGTGCGGCGCGCAAGCCTGGAGGTGCTGGCGCCCTTCGGCCGGGTGGTCGCCTACGGGGACCTCGGACGTGACGCCGACTGGACGGCGGACGTCTGGGACCTGTGGAAGAACAACAGGACCGTCGCCGGATACAACATCGGTGACGTCGCCCGCCGTTCGCCCGCGACCATCGGCGAGCTCCTGTCCAGGGCGTTGTCCGCACTCGCCTCCGGAGCACTGGCCCACGTCCCTCCCACCGTCGTCCCGGCGGCGGACGTCGTCGAGGTCCACCGACGCCACGAGGCCGGGCGGACCCACGGGAAGACCGTGCTGACGCTCGCGCGGGACATCGAGGGCTGAGCCGGGCGGTGCGTTGTGCCGCCGTACCGGCGACCGGCCACCCGGTCGTCGGTACGGCGGACCGCGGCGCTGAGGTGCTCAGCCCGCCTCCCGTCGTTCGGGTGCGGAGCGGTGGGTGAGGGGCGCGCGCAGGCCGAGGTGTTCGCGCAGCGTGGTGCCGGTGTACTCGGCGCGGTAGACCCCGCGTTCCTGCAGTTCCGGGACGAGCAGGTCGACGATGTCGTCGAGGCCGTCGGGGATGAGGTACGGCGTGACGTTGAAGCCGTCGACCGCGCCGTGCCGCACGAAGCGGGCGAACTTGTCGGCCAGACCGGACGGGGTGCCGACATGCCCGCGCTGCGGCCCGAGCGCGATGACGGTCTCGCGCAGCGACCAGCCGTGCGCCGCCGCCTTCGCCCGCCACTCCGCCACCACCGCGCGCGGGTCGGCGATGCGCCGGGCCCCGAAGGAGCCGTCGTTCTCGGCGACCACCGGGTCCTCGGAGGGCAGCGGGCCGTCGGCGTCGCGATCGGACAGGTCGATGCCCCACAACAGCCCGGCGATCCCCAACGCCGTTGCGGGAGTGACCTGCTGGAGCCGGATCCAGCGCTTCTTCTCCTCGGCCTCCTCCTCGGTGGCACCGATGATGATCTCGGTGCCGGGCAGGATCCGCAGGTCGTCGTCGGGCCGCCCGGCCGCGCGCAGTCGGTGCCGGATGTCCTCGGCGAAGGCCAGCGCGTCGTCGAAGTCGTTGCCGTGCGCGGAGAAGATGACGTCGGCGTTGCGGGCGGCGAAGTCACGCCCCTCGCCGGAGTCACCGGCCTGGAAGATCACCGGGTGACCCTGGGCGCTGCGCGGCAGGGTGGGGGCCAGGTCGACGTCGAACTGCGGTCCCCGGTGGCGTACTTGGCGTACGGCGCCGGGCACCGACCAGGCGGGCGCGTCCACGGACATGGCGACTGCCTTGTCGTCCCAGCCGTCCCACAGGGCGCGGGCCACGGTGAGGAACTCCTCGGCGCGCCGGTAGCGGTCGGCGTGGTCGAGATAGCCGCCGCGGCGGAAGTTGGCGCCGGTCCAGGCGTTGTCCGTGGTCACCACGTTCCAGCCGGCGCGGCCTTCGGAGAGGAGGTCGAGGCCGGAGAGGCGGCGGGCGAGGTCGGCGGGCTCGTTGTAGGTGGAGTTGGAGGTGGAGACCAGGCCGATCCGGCGGGTGACCGCGGCCAGTGCCGCGAGCTGGGTGATGGCGTCCGGCCGTCCGGCCACGTCGAGATCATGGATCCTGCCGTCGACCTCGCGCAGCCGGAGTCCCTCACCGAGGAAGAACGCGTCGAACAGGCCCCGTTCGGCGGTCTGGGCGACGCGCCGGAACGAGGCGGGGTCGATCTGCGAGCCGCTGTCGGGCGCGGACCAGATGGTCCAGTGGTTCACGCCCTGGAAGAACACTCCGAAGTGCAGTTGGGCGTGTGGCAGGGGGACGTCGAGGGGGTCGGTGCGGGTCATCGGGTCTCCTCCTGGACGGCCGCGGCCGCGAATCGGTTGGCGGGACGCTCCAGGCCGAGGGCCGAGCGCAGGGACGTGCCGGGCAACGGCCGGGCGACGAGCCGCCGTTCGGACAGGGCCGGCAGGACGAGGCGGGAGAGGACGGCGAGATCCTCGTCCAGCACCAGCGGATGCAGCCGCACCCCCTCCACATGACGGCTCAACTCACCGAGAACGGCAACCAGTCCGTCCGCGGAACCGACGTACCGCAACCGCCCGCGATCGGCCCACGGCGCATACCGTTCCAGGTCGGCGACGCGCTCGGCGCCGGTCGCGTCCGGGGTGTCCAGCGCCACCTCGACCTCGGCGAAGACGCGGGGTGTACCGGCGCCGGCGGCGGCCGCGGCGACCGCGGCCGGGTCGCGGCCCTCGACCAGGGCCACGTCGAGGTGCGCGGCGGGCACCCGGTCCGGGCGGCCCAGGACGACGACCTGCCCCTGCGGGGGGCGCGGCACGATCGCCGGGCCCTTGACGGCGTAGGTCTCCCCGGTGAAGTCGATGTAGTGCAGCCGGTCGCGGTCGAGGTAGCGGCTGGTGGCGACGGACCGGATGACCGCGTCGTCCTCCCACGAGTCCCACAGGGCGCGGGCCACCTCGACACCGTCCCGGGACTCCCGGGCCCGCGCGGCCGCGTCGGCGACCTGGGGGCGCCCCCAGACCCGGGCAGCCTCGGGGTGCTCCTCCTCCGTCACCACCCACCCGGCACGGCCGGCGGAGATGTGGTCCAGGGACGCCAACTGGCTGGAGACATGGAAGGGTTCGGCATACGTGACCGGGACGACGGGTGCGATGCCGATCGTGCTGGTGGACGCCGCGACGAAGGCCGCCCGCTCCACCGCCCCGATACGGCCGACGGGATCGGGCGCGGTACCGGGCGGCAGCACCCCGTCGTCCAGGGTGATCAGAGCGAACCCGGCGTTCTCGGCCGCGGCGGCGAGCCCGGCCGCACGGCGCGGGGCCAGCAACCGGTCGGGTGCGTGGGCGGCGCGGCGCCAGGCCGCGGGGTGGGTGCCGTCACCGTCGATCTCGACGGCGAGGTGCAGGGCGGGGCCGGACAATGGACGTTCCTTCCGGGAAGCACGGGAAGCACGGGAAGCACGGGAAGCACGGGAAGCACGGGAACTCGCGACCGCGAGGCCGCGACGGAGGAGCCGGGCGGGGGCCCGGCAGGACAGGCCGGACAGGCCGGACAGAGCCACGGCCGGACGGGCCGGGCGAGGCCACGGCGTGAGGGTGCCGACGAGACGCGCCGGCAGGGCTCAGAGGCGTGCGGAAGGACAGACGGCGGAGCAGGTGCGGCAGTAGTCGACATGCCGGCGGACGATCAGACGCACGCTGGAGCGCACACCCTGCGGTGCCGCCGCGCCAGAAACGTGCATCAAGGGCCTCCGCCCATCAGAAACCGATCGGTTCACCGTACGTCGCCCGCCCCGGCGGATGTCAAGAACAAGCGGCACGGCCCACATCGGTGCCACCGACCCGCCATCGCGGCAGAGCCGGAGGCCAGTGTGCTCGGTGGCCCGTCCCTCGGCGGCGCGCAGGACCGACAGGAGGTCTCGGCAACCCGACCACGGCCCGTATCCCGATTGAAACCGTTCAATTGCCCCCTGGCTTTCGTGTCGCGCGCCGCTCGCCCCCGGTGCGCTCGAACCAGCCGTGTCACGAAATCGCCTGCACGACGATTGACCCCCGCTTTCCCCGGCTTTACGTTACCCACGCATCTCGATATTGAATCGATTCAATCCGGTTCATCCCATCCGTGTGGAGTGAGGAGTCGCAGGTGATCAGCAGGAGGAACATGCTCGCGGCCGCGGCCGCCACGGTCGCGGCGGCCGCCGTCGACGGTGTACCGGCGGCAACCGCGTCGGCTTCCGGACAGCCGCAGGCGCAGGCGCAGGCACAGACCCGGCCGGGCGTGGCGGGTGACGCGCTGAGCGTCGCCGCGCCGACCGTCGAGTACGTCCGGCACCCCCTGGGCCTCGATGTCCAACGCCCGCGGCTGAGCTGGCCGTTGGTCTCCGACGGGGTGGACGTGCGGCAGAGCGCCTATCAGGTCCGGGTCGCCACCACGGCCTCGGGACTTTCCCGTCCGGACGTCTGGGACAGCGGGAAGGTCGCCTCCGGCGAGTCCGTCCTCGTGCCGTACGCCGGCCGCGCGCTGACGTCCCGGACGCGCTACCACTGGTCCGTGCGGGTGTGGGACGGCGCGGGCAGGGTCTCCGGGTGGAGCGCGCCCTCGTGGTGGGAGACCGGGCTCATGGGCACCGGGCAGTGGACCGCCGACTGGATCTCCGCACCGGCGAGCCTCACCGACGCACCGTCGTTCGAAGGCGGTTCGTGGATCTGGTTCCCCGAGGGCGACCCGACGAGCAGCGCGCCGGCGGCCACCCGTTGGTTCCGCCGCACCGCCGAACTGCCCGCCGGGATCACGGCGGCGACGCTCGCCATCACCGCGGACAACGTGTACGCCGCCTCCGTGAACGGAGTCGAGGTGGCGCACACCGACCTCGACACCGACAACGAGGACTGGCGTCGCCCGGCCGTGATCGACGTACTGGACCGGGTGCAGGCCGGCGACAACGTCATCGCCGTCTCGGCCACCAACGCGACCGTGGGCCCGGCGGGACTCGTCGCCGTCCTCGTGGTGCGTACCGCCTCGGGTGAGCAGAAGGTGTTCACCGACGCGTCCTGGAGGGCCACGGACGCGGAACCGGCCGACGGCTGGCAGGAGTTGGCGTTCGACGACGGGGGCTGGCCCGCCGCCAGGGTGGCGGCCGCCTGGGGTGGTGGGCCGTGGGGGAGGGTGGTCCCGGTGTCGTACGCAGTAACCCAGCTGCGGCACGAGTTCCGGCTCCCGCGCAAGAAGGTGGCCCGCGCCCGCCTGTACGCCACGGCGCTCGGCCTGTACGAGGCCCACCTCAACGGCAGCCGTGTGGGCGACGACCAGCTGGCGCCCGGCTGGACGGACTACCGCACGCGCGTCCAGTACCGGACGTACGACGTCACCGGGCTGCTGCGGCCCGGTGCCAATGCCATCGGGGCGTACCTGGCGCCCGGCTGGTACGCGGGCAACGTGGGCATGTTCGGGCCCGGGCAGTATGGTCAACACCCTTCCTTGCGCGCGCAGTTGGAGGTGGAGTATGCGGACGGCACGAGCGAGCGCGTCACGTCGTCCACCGACTGGCGGGCCGCCGCCGGGCCGATCGTCGCCGCCGACCTGCTGAACGGCGAGACGTACGACGCCCGCAAGGAGACCCCCGGCTGGACCGCACCCGGCTTCGACGACGCGAACTGGCCCGGCGCGCGCGGTGAGGGCGACATCGGCCCCGGGCTGATCGTCGCGCAGGTGGACGGTCCGGTGCGCGTGGAGCGGGAGCTGACCCCGAAGGAGGTGACCCAACCCAGGCCCGGGGTCTACGTGTTCGACCTGGGACAGAACATGGTCGGCTCGGTACGGCTGCGGGTGACGGGCGCCGCGGGCACGACCGTACGGCTCAGACACGCCGAGGTGCTCAACCCCGACGGCACGGTCTACACCGCGAACCTGCGGAGCGCGGCGGCGACGGACACGTACACCCTGAAGGGCGGCGGGGAGGAGGTCTACGAGCCGCGTTTCACCTTCCACGGGTTCCGCTACGTCGAGGTGACCGGATTCCCGGGTACCCCCACGGCCAAGGCCGTCACCGGGCGCGTCATGCACACGGACGCCCCCTTCACCCTGGACTTCGAGACCGACGTGCCGATGCTGAACCAGCTGCACCACAACATCACGTGGGGTCAGCGCGGCAACTTCCTCTCCGTGCCGACCGACACGCCCGCACGCGACGAGCGGCTGGGCTGGACGAGGGACATCAACGTCTTCTCGCCCACCGCCGCCTACACCATGGAGTCCGCCCGGTTCCTGTCCAAGTGGCTCGTCGACCTGCGGGACTCGCGGACCTCGGCGGGTGCGTTCACGGACGTGGCGCCGGTGGTCGGGACCCTCGGCAACGGCACCGCCGGCTGGGGCGACGCGGGCGTCACCGTACCCTGGGCCCTCTACCAGGCCTACGGCGATCGCCAGGTCATCGCGGACGCCCTCCCCTCCGTCCGGGACTGGCTGACGTACCTGGAGCAGCACAGCGACGGACTGCTGCGCCCCGCCGAGGGATACGGCGACTGGCTGAACGTCGACGACGAGACCCCCAAGGACGTCATCGCCACCGCGTACTTCGCGCACAGCGCCGACCTCGCGGCCCGGATGGCGGCGGAACTCGGCGAGGACGCGGACGCCGCGACCTACCGCGACCTCTTCGGCCGGATACGGGCGGCCTTCCAGAGCGCCTACGTCACCGCCGACGGCAAGGTGAAGGGCGACACGCAGACGGCGTACGTCCTGGCCCTGTCCATGGACCTGCTCCCGGACGCCTCGCGCCAGGCCGCGGCCGACCGCCTCGTCACCCTGATCGAGGCCAGGGACTGGCACCTGTCCACCGGCTTCCTCGGCACGCCCCGGCTGCTGCCCGTCCTGACCGACACCGGGCACACCGACGTCGCCTACCGGCTGCTGCAACAGCGCACCTTCCCCAGCTGGGGCTACCAGATCGACCGGGGCTCCACCACCATGTGGGAACGCTGGGACTCCGTCCGGCCCGACGGCAGCTTCCAGGACCCGGCCATGAACTCGTTCAACCACTACGCCTACGGCTCGGTGGGGGAGTGGATGTACACCAACATCGCGGGCATCGCGGCGGGCCGGCCCGGGTACCGCGAGATCGTCGTCCGACCCCGTCCGGGCGGCGCCGTCACCACCGCCGACGCCCGCTTCACCTCGGTCCACGGCCCCGTCGCCACCCGGTGGCGGCAGCGGTCCGGCCGCTTCACCCTGACCTGTACGGTGCCGCCCAACACGACCGCCGAGGTCTGGATCCCCACGGACACGCCGAAGAAGGTGACCCACACGCACGGCACCTTCCTGCGCCAGGAGGACGGCTGCGCGGTCTACCAAGTCGGCTCCGGCACCCACCACTTCACGGCCTGACACCGGCTCCTTCGGCCCCGCGAGGCGGACAGCGCACCCACGCGTCCGCCTCGCCGCCGCACACCTCGGCCGTGTGCTCCCGACCCATTGTGTTGAGCCTTGCGCCCCCTTACTGTTCGACTTTGCCCGAGTCTGTTTGGTGTTGATTGCTCAGTCGGTCTGGAGGCCGCGGTGCGGAGTGATCGGATCGGTTCAGAGGCTGCGAGACCCGGTCGGCGTCGATGGTGGCGGCCCGTCCTCGCGGCGGCCGCGACCCTCGCCCTGGGCGCGGGCATGATCGCGCCCGCCGCGGCGGCGCAGGACGTCGGCGGGCAGGCACCCGCTGCCGCCCCCGGCGCCGCCCCGCAGGCGCACACGGTGAGTCTGGACGGCTACTCGTTCCTCGTCGACGGCAAGCGCACCTACCTGTGGTCCGGCGAGTTCCACTACTTCCGGCTGCCGAGTCCGGACCTGTGGCGCGACATCTTCCAGAAGATGAAGGCCGCCGGGTTCAACTCCACCTCGCTGTACTTCGACTGGGGATACCACTCGCCGAAGCCGGGTGTGTACGACTTCACCGGGGTGCGGGACGTCGACAAGCTCCTCGACATGGCCCAGGAGGCCGGGCTCTACGTCATCGCCCGCCCGGCGCCGTACATCAACGCGGAGGTCGACAGCGGCGGCCTCCCCGGCTGGCTGACCACCAAGGCCGGCAACAACCGCAGCGACGACCCGCGGTTCCTGAAGTACGCGGACGAGTGGCTGTCCCAGATCGACCGGATCATCGCCCGCCACCAACTGACCAACGGCACCGGGTCGGTCATCGCCTACCAGGTCGAGAACGAGTACTACAACGGCTCGGCCGCCGGCCGCTCCTACATGCAGCACCTGGAGGACAAGGCCCGCGCCGACGGCATCACGGTCCCGCTGACCGGCAACAACAACGGCACCTTCAACTCCGGCACCGGCGCCCTGGACGTCGACGGCCCGGACTCCTACCCCCAGGGCTTCGACTGCTCCAACCCCGCGAAGTGGAACGGCGTCCCCGACATCAGCTACGACCACCCGGCCGGAAAGCCGCTGTACTCGCCTGAGTTCCAGGGCGGCGCCTTCGACCCCTGGGGCGGCCCGGGCTACGACAAGTGCGCCCAGCTGATCAACGACCAGTTCGCCGACGTCTTCTACAAGCAGAACATCGCCGTCGGCACGACCGCGCAGAGCTTCTACATGACCTACGGCGGCACCAACTGGGGCTGGCTGGGCATGCCGGAGAACTACACGTCGTACGACTACGGGGCCGCGATCCGCGAGACCCGCCAGCTCGACCCGAAGTACTACGAGGACAAGCTGATCGGGTACTTCACCCAGTCGGTCGCCCCGCTGACCAAGACCGAGGCGATCAGGGCCACCCCACCGGACGACTCCGCGATCGTCGACACCGCCCGGATGAACCCCGACACCAAGACGCAGTTCCACGTCCTGCGGCACGGCAACTCCACGTCCACCGCGGTCGACAAGACCCACATCTCACTGGACCTCAACGCCCAGCCGGCCTCGGACACCACCTACACCTGGGACGACCCCGACTCCGCGCTGCAGTACGCCGGTTCGTGGTCGCACGTGGCCAACACCAGCTACACCGGCGGCGACTACAAGCACACCGAGTCGTTCTCCAACAAGGCCGGCGACTCGCTCACCGTCCCCTTCGACGGCACCGCGATCCGCTGGATCGGCTCGAAGACGAACAACCACGGCTACGCCGACGTCTACCTCGACGGCACCAAGATGGCGACGGTCGACGACTCCGGCGGCGAGAACCAGGCCGTGCTCTTCCAGAAGACCGGCCTCGCGCCGGGTGCGCACACCCTGAAGATCGTCGTCGACGGAACCCACGGCTCCGGGTCCACCGACAACTACGTGGCCGTCGACGCCATCGACGTACCGACCGCCGGCACAGCGGAGCCGACCTACCCGGTCGTGCCCCAGCAGCCCGGCACCGCGATCACCCTCGACGGCCGCGACTCGCACGTGATCGTGGCCGACTACCGTCTCGGGGACGCGCAGTTGCAGTACTCGACGTCCGAGATCATGACCAGCGCGACGATCGGGGACCGGGACGTCGCCGTGCTCTACGGCGACGCGGGCAGCGACGGCGAGACCGTCCTGCGCTACGCCACCGAGCCCACCGTGACCGCCACCGGCGGCACGGTCACCACCACCTGGGACGCGACCACCGGGGACCTGCGCCTCAACTACACGCACAAGGGCCTGATCCGCATCAGCATCAGCGGCGACGGGAAGCGCCCGCTCCTGCTGCTCGTCGGCGACAAGGCCACGGCGGAGACCTTCTGGCGCCAGGACACGGCGACCGGCCCGGTGCTCGTGCGCGGCACCCACCTGCTGCGCACGGCGACCAGCCTGGACGACGGCCGCACCGTGGCCCTCACCGGCGACAACGCCGACGACAAGAACATCGAGGTGTTCACCTCCGCCGACCGGGTCACCTGGAACGGCAGGACGGTGCGCGGTGAGGCCACCGACACGGCGAGCCGCACCGGGTCGATCCCGACGGCCGCCCCGGTCCACCTGCCGGAACTGACGAACTGGAAGCACGCCGAGGAGTCACCCGAAGCGGCCTCCGGCTTCGACGACTCCAGCTGGCAGGTGGCCGACAAGGCGACCACCAACAGCGTCTCCGGCAGCGACTCGCAGCCGGTGCTCTACGCGGACGACTACGGCTTCCACACCGGCAACACCTGGTACCGAGGCCGCTTCCGCGCCACCGGCAAGGAGACCGGCGTCCACCTGGTCTCGGACTCCGGCGGCGGCGCACAGGCGTTCTCCGCCTGGCTCAACGGCACCTTCCTGGGCAGCTCCACCACCGGCAGCGCCGACTTCACCTTCCCCGCCGGTTCGGTGAACGCCGAGGGGGACAACGTCATCTCCGTCCTCACCGTGAACATGGGACACGAGGAGGACTACAACTCGACCAACGGCAACAAGACCGCGCGCGGCCTGACCAGCGCCTCCCTCACCGGGGCGCCGCTGACCTCCGTCACCTGGCGGGTGCAGGGCGTACGCGGCGGCGAGGACCTCCAGGACACGGTGCGCGGCCCGCTCTCGACGGGCGGCCTGTACGGCGAACGGGCCGGCTGGTCCCTGCCCGGCTACCCGGACCGGAACTGGGACCAGGTGTCCCTGCCGACCACCGACACCCGCCCCGGTGTCTCCTGGTACCGCACCGACGCCGACCTGGACCTGCCGCACGGCCAGGACACCTCGCTGGGGCTGACGTTCACCGACGACCCGTCCCGCACGTACCGTGCCACGATCTTCGTGAACGGCTGGCAGGTCGGAAACTACGTCAACTATCTCGGCCCCCAGCACACCTTCCCCGTGCCCGACGGCATCCTCAACCCCAACGGCCACAACAGCATCGCCATCGCCGTCTGGAACCTGGACGGCAGCACCGGCGGCCTCGGCAAGGTCTCGCTCACCGACTACGGCAGCTACGCCTCGTCCCTGCGCGTCGCACAGAACGACAGCCCCCGCTACGACGCCGGGAGGTACGCGATGCCGCAGCGTCCGGGTGTCGATGTCACCCTGGACGCGCCGGACACCGCGCAGTCCGCCCAGGCCTTCACGGCCGAGGCGACGGTACGGGTGCCGAAGGACCGGCCGTCCGCCTCTCACCTGACGGCTTCGCTCTCCGCCCCCGACGGCTGGAGCGTGACCGCCACGACCCCTGGCTCGGTCCAGCGGGTGCGACCGGGTGAATCGGCCACCTTCACCTGGACGGTGCGGCCGCCGGACGGGGCCCTGCCGTCCGCCTCGGCGCTCACCGCCACGGTGGACTACACCCAGAGCGGACGGCAGGCCACCGGCAGTGACGAGCGCATCGTCGGCGGGATCCCGCCGGCCCCGCCGGCCGGGAAGAGCGCGGTGAGCGACCTGCCGTTCCTGTCGTCCACCAACGGATGGGGTCCGGTGGAGCGCGACACCAGCGTCGGCGAACAGGCGGCCGGGGACGGCCGTCCGATCACCGTCGCCGGCGTCGGTTACGCCAAGGGCCTGGGCACCAACTCGGTCAGCGACGTCCAGCTCTATCTCGCCGGAAAATGTTCCCGGTTGACGGCGGAGGTCGGTGTCGACGACGAGACCGGCGGGGCGGGAACGGTGACGTTCTCCGTGATCGCCGACGGCAAGACGCTGGTGACCACTCCGACGATCCGCGGAAAACAGGCCGCGGTGCCGATCGACGTCGACGTCAGCGGCGCCCAGGTGCTCGATCTGAAGGTCGGCGACGCCGGCGACGGGAACGGCAACGACCACGGCGACTGGGGGGCACCGACACTGACGTGCGGTTAGCCGGAGGAGACGCCGGGCCCGGATTCCGGGGCAACACACGATGGACTTCCGGGCACTTGGTCATGTCCGCTCTCCTGGCTGGACCGACCGTTTCGGAACGGAACGGGTGGCCGGACGATTGCGGACTGACAAGGTGTGACCTCGACCGGGTGGTCGAGAACAGGGTCAACCGGTGGCGTATTGGCTGTTTCCGCCCAGCCGTTGTTCCTCGCGCGCTTCATCCCGGGGCGCGCCCACCGTGTCCGCGCGTGCTGAAAGAGGTGCGTGCGGGCAGCTTGACACGCGCGGAGGTACATGGGGTGCGCCGTACCCGTCGGGGTAGTGTGTTCGATGTTCGAACAGTTCTGCGTGGGAATGGTGGTGACGGCTGCGGTGGGAAGACCGGCCGTCCGAGCCGCTGCATGTGACCTCTGAAGATGGAGCCGATGAACGTGTCGACTCGTGGCGGACGGCTGCGGAGCCGAGCCGCCACAGCAGCCATCGTCTGCGCGATCGCCGTGTTACCCGGCCCGAGTTACGCAACCCCGGGCGCACCCGATCCGCGCAACGACAAGTCGATCGAGGACATCCAGGACGAGTTGAACGGCCTCTACCGTCAGGCGGAGGTGGCCACCGAGGCGTACGACGCCGCCGGTGTGAAGGCGGCCGAGCAGGAGAAGCGGCTGGCGTCGCTCCACAAGGACCTGGCCCGTACCGAGGACAGGCTGGCCGACCTGCACGACCTCGCGGGTGCCGCCGCCCGCACGCAGTACCGCGGGGGCAATCTCGACTCCACGGGCCTCCAGTTGCTGCTCGGCGACCACCCCGACCACGCCCTGGACGACGCGGCCCAGGCCCGGCAGGCCCTGCGCGACGTCGTGACCGTGTCCGAGAGCCAGAGCAACGCCCGGGCGGAGCTGAGCCGGCAGACGGACGCCGCCGCGGAGAAGCTGCGGGAACTGAAGAAGACCCGCACGGACAAGGCCGAGGCGAAGGAGAAGATCGAGAAGAAGATCGCCGAGGCCGAGCAGATCGAGGCGGGGCTGAAGAAGGAACAGACCCGCAAGCTGGCCCAGTTGGAGAAGGAAGAGGCGAAGGAGGCCGAGTCCAAGTGGACGGGACCCGGTTCCGGCGGCAGCACCTCGACCGGTACCGGTTCGGGCGGCGGCCGGACGAAGGCGAGCGGGGCGGCCGCGAAGGCCGTCGACTTCGCGCTGGCGCAGATCGGCAAACCGTACGTGTGGGGCGCCGTGGGCCCCTCGTCGTACGACTGCTCGGGACTGACCTCCACCGCGTGGGCGGCGGCCGGGCATCCCATACCGCGCACCTCGCAGGCGCAGTGGCAGGGACTGACCCGGGTCAGCCTGGCCTCCGTGCAGCCCGGAGACCTGATCATCTACTACGACGCCACCCACGTGGGCATGTACATAGGCGACGGACAGATCGTCCACGCCCCGCGGCCCGGACGCACGGTCACCACCGCCCCGGCCGCCTCCATGCCCATCCTCGGTGTCGTCCGACCCGGAGTCTGAGCGGATGACCTACTCACTGACCCCCCGTAACGAGGGAAACCTGCCCGCGCTCACCGCACCGCCGCTGATCCGGCTCGACGCCTACGTGGCCGAGGACGGGTCGACGGTGGTCAACGGCCATCTGCTGGAGATGGGCGGCACGCGGCCCCCCAACGAGGCGATCCTCGACGCGATCGCCATGTTCGCCCGCACCCTCGGCGCCCCGGTGGCGGCCACCGTCATCGACCGCAGCGTGCTGCAGGTGGCGCGCCTGCGGGTCTACCCCGACGGCTCCAGCCGCACCATCGCCGACGAGGAGGACCTGCCGCCCGGGCGCGAGCGCACCGCCGCGGAGGAGGAGGCGTTCCCTCCGCTCGCCCGTGTCGAACGCATCATCGAGCACGCGCAGCGCGGGGAGCTGCACGCGGCGTCCGTCCTCGCCGGCGCCCTGCGGGAGCACCTCACGCTGCGCCGGGGCGCCGAGGACGAACTCTCGCTGGAGGCACGGGCGATCGAGGCGTACCTCGCGTACCAGCGCGGCGACTACATGCTCTCCACGGTCCTCGCGCTGACCGTCGCGCGCATCCGCTGCCGCACCGACCTGAACCGCGCGGCACCCGAGGTGGCCCGCGCCACCGCGGCGTGGCAGCGGCTGACGGACGACGGCCAGGTGGCCACCCGAGGGCAGGAACTGCTGCACATGTGGGAACACCTGGGCGCGGAGGGCATCCCGCTGGAACCCGCCCACCAGGCCATGGCCCGGGCCGTCCGGAGCCGGCTCGAACGGGGCAACCGCTCACTGCCTGCCCCGGCCCCGGCCACGGCACCGGCGGTGACGGCGGGTCAGGGGCCGATCGCCCCCGAGGACACGCCCCTCAGCCCCACGCGCCGGGGGCTACGACGATTCACCCGGCGCGCCGGGCGCTCCGCCGAGTCGCAGTCCTGAGCGGGTCCGGCGACGTCCGCCGGGGTTCGGCAGCGCCCCGAAGGGGCGCGGGGCTGTACAGCTATGCGGCTGCCGCCGCGCGGGCGCGACCAGCCACGATGGCGCCGCAGTCGACCGACGGCCTGTCGCGGCACTTCCAGCGGAGCGCTCAGCGGTCTGCGGACGGCACGGGCCGGCCGGTGAGCGCGTCGAGGAGCACGCGTTCCCCGAGCGGCCCGCGGAGCTCCACCTCGACGTCCTGCTCCAGCAGCTCGGCGGTGCACGGGCCGCTCCGTGCTCCCTTGACGGAGGCGTAGAGCACGACGCTCTCGTCCGTCTCCAGGGCCTTGACGACGGGGCCGTCGTCGCAGCCCCCGTGCGTGGCCCGCACCGTGACGGACCGGCCGTCCGCCGCCGTCCCGGCAAGCCGGGTGAGACCCCTGAGGCCGCCCGCGTCCCCCTCCCGGACCGGAGCGACGGGCGACTCGGGAGGCTTCGACGCGATGACGGCGACCCGCTTGAGCGGGCTGTCGTAGCCGTCGAGCGTGAACAGCCAAGCGGGGACGGTGGCCGTGCCGCGGCTCGTGGCGATGGCCGTCGTGCCGAGCTTCGCTCCCGTCACGGTCAGCCGGGGGCCCGTAGTGTCGTTGAGGGCGAAGGACCGGTACGCCTTCGCCGCTCCCCACAGCGGACGGGTGAGGGTGCCGCCGCTCGTCCACTCCACCTTCCCCTGGTCGGTGGTGGCGGCGGGCAGATCGCCCCGCAGGGTGAAGTTCCTGGCGTCGTAGGCCTGTTCGTCCGCCCGGCTGTGCCAGCCCGACTGCGGAATCTGCACCGCGTCGGCCATGGGGAAGTATCCCCGGCTCCACACGGCGGCCGCCGCGGATCCCCGCCAGGCGTCGGCCACTTGCCGGGCCCGCTGCTCCTGCGCCCGCGCCGACCGGGCCTGCCCGTCGTCGGCTCGCGAGCCGTCGTCGCAACCCGCAAGGAGGCAGGTGCCCAACACGGGCGCGACAAGCAGGCCGACCACACGCTTCGCTCGTACGTTCATGACGTCCCCCGGAGTTCGTTTCCTGGCGCGGCGGTCTCGTGTCCACACCTTCGACGCACGGAGGGGCGTCGAGGTTCGCCGCCAACTCTGGTGCCGTGTACGAATCTTGTTTGCCCGCTGTACGCCTTCCCCGTGTGTGATGTCGGGCGGTTGTGAACGTGGTGGGAGCGATCCCATCCGTCCACCGCCGTCTCGCCCCGAGTGGGCGCGCTCCGGGCCGTTCGGTTCGACAACGTTGTCCCGAGCAGGGCCGGACCGTGCGTGTGTACCGCGACGATGGAGAGGTTCCGTGCCTGTCAGACCCGATGCCTCCGTGCCCCGCATCCTTCGGACGAGAACCGCACGCCGACGCCGCCGGCCACTGCGCGCGGCGGTCGCCGTGCTGCTCGCCGGGGCACTCGGCCTCGCCGCACTGGCGGGCGGGGGTACGGCCGCGGCAGTGCCCCTCGCGGCCGCCTCGGCGGGGTCCGCAGGGACATCCGACGGCACGGACTACACCACACTCGTCGACCCGTTCGTGTCGACCGGCGGCGACGACGGCAACGACCTGCCGGGCGCCGAGGCACCGCACAGTCTGGCCAAGGTCAATCCGTTGACCACGCCGAACCGCAACCACTCCGGGTACGACCACGACGAGGACCACATCGCCGGGTTCACCGCCACGGACCTCGACGGCGTCGGCGGCTCGGGAGGCGGCGGCGACCTGCTGGTCGTCCCGACGTCGGTGCGGTACGACAGCCGCCCCGCCACCGGCACGTACGCGCACGCGTACCGCCACGACGACGAGACCGCGACCCCCGGCTACTACCAGGTGGGGCTCGGCGCCCTCTCCGGAACCGGGTCGGCGGTGACGCAGGACGCCGGCACCATCGACGCCGAGACGACCGCGACGACCCGCACCGCGCTCGAACGCTACCGCTTCCCCGCCGGGTCGGACCCCGAACTCGTCCTCGACCTCGCCAACAACTTCACCAGCCGCACCCGCGCGACCATGAAGGCGACGACGCTCCCGGACGGGACCACCTCGATCACCGGCCTCGTCGCGGGCTCGTTCAACGGCGCCGCCTACCGCCTGTACTACGACGCCACCACCAACGTCCCCGTGACCTCCCTGCAGAGCTGGGGCGACGACGGCAAGTTGAGCGACGCGACCGCGCAGGACGGCGCCGACACCGGCGCGATCCTCGGCTTCGGCAAGTCCGCGGGCGACGACATCGAACTGCGCATCACACTTTCGCCGATCAGCGCGGAACAGGCCGCGACCGACCAGCACAACGAGGTGGGCGGCCGCACTTTCGACCAGGCACGCGCACAGACCAATGCGGACTGGAACAGCACGCTCGGCGCGGTCGCCGTGAAGTCCTCCGCCACCTCCGACCCCGACGCCACGCTCACCAAGGAGTTCTACACACACCTGTACCGCATGTACGCGCTGCCGGTGAACGCCACCAGCACCAGCGGCACGTACCGGGGTGTCGACGGAGCGGTGCACAAGACGAACGGCTTCACGTACTACGACTCCTGGTCCACCTGGGACGACTTCCGCAAGTACTCCGTCGAGGCCTACATCGACCCGGCCACCTACCGGGATCTGGTGCAGTCGCTCATCGAACTCTTCGCCGACGCGCACACCTCCGGGAAGAGCCTCGGCAGCCTCACCCATTCGGTGCCGACCGTGCGCTGGGAACGCTCGCCCGTGGTGATCGCCGACGCGCTGGCGAAGGGCTACAAGAACTTCGACCGGCTCGACGAGGCCTACCCGGCGTTGCTGTCGTACACCGGCTACTACACGGGGGCCCAGCTGCGGCAGGGATACGTCTCCGGTGATCCCGGTACGACCGTGCAGCGCGGCTACGACCAGTGGGCGCTCTCGGTCATCGCCGGCGCGCTCGGCAAGGACGCGGACGCGAAGAAGCTGCGCGCCCAGTCGACCATGGCGATCGACAACCTCGTGAAGTCCGGCGCCTGGACCGCGGCCGACGGCACCAAGGTCGGTCTGCTCACCCCGCGGGCCTCCGGCGGCGACTGGCAGAGCGCCGACTACGAGAAGTTCGAGGCGGCCGGCCTCTACCAGGGCACGCTCTGGCAGTACCACTGGTACGACGCCTACGACATGGGCGGCCTCGTCCAGGCCATGGGCGGCACGAAGGCAGGCAAGGCCGCGGTAGAGCACATGTTCGGCGAGGACTCCGCCGCCGACGACGGCTCGACCATGCTGCACTCCAACGCGAACGAGATCGACCTCCAGGCGCCCTACCTCTTCAACTACGTCGGCGAGCCGAGCCTGACCCAGAAGTGGGTGCGTGCCATCTACACCGGCACGACCTGGAACCGCTACATCGCCACCGGCTCCACCAACGAAGCCCCCAGCTCCGGGGGCGAGTTCACCCCGCCGGTCCGCACCCAGGTCTACAAGCTCTCCCCGCACGGTTTCCTGCCGACCATGGACAACGACGCCGGCACCATGTCGACCATGTTCGTCGCCGCCGCCCTGGGGCTGTTCCCGGTGACCGCCGGCTCCAGCCAGTTCCAGATCGGCAGCCCGTTCTTCGACTCCACGACGATCACCTACGCCAACGGCGGCAGGTTCACCGTGAAGGCCGACGGCGTCTCGCCGAGCAACTACTACGTGCAGAGCGCGACCCTGAACGGCTCGCGGTTCACGAACACCTGGCTCGACTACTCCCAGATCATCTCCGGCGGAACCCTGGACTTCACCATGGGTGCCAAGCCTTCCGCATGGGGCACCCGGACAGCGCCCGCGTACTCGTTGAACACCGACTCGGGCGACGCGGGTGCCGGGGGTACCGGAGGGGGCAAGGGCAGCACCGTCGTCTCGGCGCACCCGGGCACCGTCACCGCTGACGCAGACGGCACCGTCGACGGGAGCGTGCGGCTCACCCTGTCCGGTCCGGCAACCCTCGCCGCCCGCAAGGGAACCAGCCTCACCGGAACCGGCGCGGCGACCGTGACCGGCCTCCCGGACGGCGTCACGGCCGACCTCCGCGTCACAGGCCCGCACACCGCGACCCTCGCACTCACCGGCACCACCGACGTCGACGCGCGCTTCGGCCTCACCTTCCGGGACCCGGCCTTCGCCCACGGGGTGCCGGCCGCCACGGTCACCGGCACCGGGATATCCGCGACCGACCCGCTCCTCCTCTCCGCCGCCGCGGTCCAACGCAAGGCCCTGACCGCACTCGTCGGCCAGGCCTCCCTGGTACGCAGCGCCCACTACTCCGACGGCTCCTGGACCCTGTTCCGCTCGGCACTCGAACGCGCCCGGACCGTCCTCGCGGACACCACCTCCACCACCGGCACGATCATGGCCGCGGACGACGCGCTGCAGTCCGCCGCCGACGCGCTCACCCCCGACGAGGGCGGCTACGCCGTCCTGCAGGCCGAGGACCCCGACCAGAAGGAGGGCCCCAGCCTCACGAGCGAGGCGTACTACTCGGACGGCGACCTCGGCGGTGTCACCGAGGGATCGTGGGAGCAGTTCACCAAGCTCGACTTCGGCGGGGTCGCCCCGCGGAGCATCTCGGTCCGCTACGCCAACTCGCAGCCGACGACCGCCGAACCGAGCAGCGTCGACATCCACGCCGGCGCGGCCGACGGCCCCGTCGTCGCCACCGTCCCGCTCCCCGGTACCGGCGGCTGGCAGTACTACACCACGGTGCAGGCGGCCGTCACCGACCCGGACGCCCTGCTGGCCGCGTCCGGCGCGACGTTCGTGTTCCACGCCCCGTCCGGCCGGCAGTGGGTGTCGAACTTCGACTGGTACCAGTTCTCGCCCGACGAGGTCACCTCATCCTCCGCCACCACCCTCGCCACCCTCACCGCGGCCAACTCCACCACGACCGGCGGCGGTTCGCTCCCGCTCAACCTCGCGAACGGCATCTTCGAGAACGTCACGAACGGTGCGTGGGCCGAGTGGCAGGGCACCCGTCTCGGCGAGGGCGCCGACACCGTCACCGTCAGCTACGACAAGCCGCAGTCCCGGGCGGCGTCGGACTCGCACATCGAGCTGCACCTCGGGTCGAAGGACGGCACCAAGACCGTCGACATCCCTCTCGACCACACCGGATCGGGCTGGGGAACCGTCGCCACCACCACCGTGCAGCTCGACCGGAACGTCTTCACCGGCGTCCAGGACGTGTACGCCGACTTCGTCTCCAGCACGCAGACCAGCTCCCAGCCCTACGTGGCCAACGTCTACTCACTGACCCTGACACGGGACGCCGACTCCCCGGTGGCCCTCGACGCCACCGCGTTCACGTCGAACAGCGGCGGCGGCCTCAAGAGCGAGACGGCCACCTGGAGCGACGCGGGTTCCGCCACCGACCTCGGCGGCACGTACAACGGCGCCTGGCTCGGTTACGGGGACATCGACTTCGGCGCCTCCCCGAAGAACATGGTCACCCTCACCTACGTCAACAACTCGGCCCGCTGCGGCACCGGTTCCGCGGTCCAGCTGTACCTGGACTCCTTCGACGCGTCGAACCCGGGAACGCCGTACGCGACCGTCCCGCTGCCCGTCACGGGAGCCTCGTGGTCGTCCGGCGGGACCACGAGCCTCACCCTTCCGAAGACGATCACCGGCACCCACACCGTCCACCTGCGGCTGACCACGACCCCCGACTCCGCGCACCCGTACGTCGCGAACCTCGGCCGGATCACCTTCAGCCACACCGACACACCCGCCGCCACCGACAAGTCCGCGCTGCGGAAGGCGATCGACCAGTACGAGGGACTCTCCGGCGACGCGCAGCGCTACGACAGCATCGACTTCGGAGTCTTCCAGCGCGAACTCGCCGCCGCCCAGGCCCTCGTCGCCGCCGACGACGCGACCCAGACCGAGGTCGACACCCGGACCCGGAGCCTCACCCTCGCCGCCGAGCAGCTGATCCCCCTGCCGAGGCTGAGACTGGAGGACCTGGTCGCGACCGCGTCCTCCCTCGACAACACGCGCTACACGGACGCCTCCTGGCAGGCGTTCACCGAGGCACTCACCGCCGCGAAGACCGCACTCGCGGACGGCACGGCCACCGACGAGACCCTCACCGCACGGTACGACGCCCTGGGCCACGCCGTCTCCGCACTCACCACGAAGCCCAGGACGGTCCCCACGGCACCCGACACGGTGTCGGCGACCTCGTCCGGCACCGGCGTGACCGTCGCCTGGTCCGCACCCGCGGACGACGGCGGCTCACCGGTCACCGGCTACGAGATCACCCTCGACGACGGCCATCAGGTCCGGATCAATGATCCGGAGAGCCGCAGCACGACGTTCACCCGGCTGCGGACCGGCACGTCGTACACCGCACGTGTCCGGGCGGTGAACGCCGTCGGCGTCTCGCGACCGAG
Organism: Streptomyces sp. NPDC001980; assembly: GCF_040296885.1. Taxonomy (NCBI): domain Bacteria; kingdom Bacillati; phylum Actinomycetota; class Actinomycetes; order Kitasatosporales; family Streptomycetaceae; genus Streptomyces; species Streptomyces sp. NPDC001980. The sequence goes on from NZ_JBEOYD010000002.1 coordinate 412,609, forward strand.
CCCCGCCACGGCACCCGTGGTCACCGGCGGCGGCAGGCCGCAGACGCCGACCGTCACGGGCGTGCTCACCGACGGCCGGCAGGTCCGCGTGACCTGGCGGGCCGCCGGAGACGGCGGATTCCCGCTCATCGGCTACACCGTGGCCCTGGACGACGGAACCACCGCGCACCTCCCCGCCACGACGGACACGGCCCTGATCACGACCACGAGCCGGGCGAAGGCGCACACCGCCACCGTGACCGCGGTCACCCTGGCCGGAACCTCGGAGGACACCGACGCGACGGGGACGAACACCTCCGCCACCTCCGATCCGGCGACGTACGTCCCGTCCCCCTTCCCGTCCGACACGCTGAACGCGGCCTACCCCTCGGACAAGTGGCCGGCGACCGCCGACGGCACCGACTACTTCGACGACCTGCTCAGCGGTATCGACGACCTCGGCTCCGGGACCCTCGGCGCCAACACCGCCGTACCCCACGGCACCGCGCTCACCGCGGAGAACGACGAGACCGCCATCGCCATCAACAACGCGGCGACCCAGCCGGAGGTCGACCGGGCCGAGGTGGACGCGACGAACAGCGCCACCGTCACGATGGCCGACGGCCTCGGCTCCCGCCTCGGCCGGATCTACCTCGACGCCCTGAACGGCGGCGAACTCCCGAAGACCAGCGCCCTGTTCTCCCGCGTGACGCAGGGTCTGGACACCCACGACGCGGCGAAGGACCACTACGGCTACCTGCGCCCGTACGTGCGGCTCGGCTTCGTCGGCGACGGCGGTGACGTGTACGAGTCGCAGGACGGTTCGTACAGCAGCCTCGCCACCAGCGGCTCGTACCCGAGCGGCCACACCTACGGCGGCTACGAGGCCGGCACCGTCCTCGCCACCCTGCTGCCGGAGCTGGCCCCGTCGATCCTCGCGCGCGCCTCGGAGTACGGGAACAACCGCATCGTCCTCGGTTTCCACTACCCCCTCGACGTCATGGGCGGCCGCATCACCGGCCAGGCCACCGTGGCGCACCGGTGGTCGGACCCCGACTTCCAGAAGCTGCTGATGCAGGCCCACACCGAGATCGAGAACGTGCTGCTCGCGCAGTGCGCGAAGGAGGGATACGGCGACACCCTCGCCGCCTGCGCGGGCGATCCGTACGACGGCCTCAGTACGGCACAGGACGTCGACCTCTACACGCAGCGCCTGACCTACGGCTTCTCCCGGGTCGGCAAGGCCGGGCAGGCGCTGCGCGCGCCCTCCGACGCGGCGGCGCTGCTGGTCACGGCCTTCCCGGACCTCACCACCGAACAGCGCACCGAGATCCTGGAGCAGACCGCGACCGACTCCGGGTACCCGCTCGACCGCACCGCGGACGGCGAGGAGAGCTGGCAGCGGATCAACCTGGCCGCGGCGATGGCGGCGGACGTGGTCGTCGACGCCGACGGGTCGGTCACGGTGACCAACTTCGCGGACGCCACGGAGGCCAGTGTCGCCGACGCCCGCGCCATCACGGTGGGCGGCGCCGCGATCGACGGGTTCGCTCCGGACGTGACGACCTACGTCGTCGACTGGCCGAAGAACGCGAGGATCCCGGCCGTCTCCGCCGTGGCGGCCCGGTCCGGCGCGCGGGTGAAGGTCACCGACGGCAGCTCGGTCCTGTCCTCGACCGGATCCCGTCCCACCACCCGCACCATCACCGTAACCTCGCCGAACGGTTCGGTCACCCGGACCTACACGGTCGGGTTCCAGCACACCTCACACGCTCGACGGCCGGTCGCGTCCGGCGGAGACCACGGACCGGACCCCGCCGGCACCGGACTCTGGTCGCCGGCGACGGAGTGGGCGGAGACACGGGGACTTTCCTGGGCACTGGGCACGGGCACGACGTGACCGCCCGGCCCTGCCGCGTCGGGGCGCTCAGTAGGCGTGGTGGACCTGCCAGAACGCCCAGGCCTGGCAGGGGCTGCCATAGGTGGTGTTCATGTAGTTGAGGCCCCACTTGATCTGGGTGGCCGGGTTGGTCTGCCAGTCGGAGGCGACGGAGGCCATCTTGTTGCCCGGCAGGGCCTGGACGAGGCCGTAGGCGCCGGAGGAGGGGTTGACCGCGAGGTAGTTCCAGGTGGACTCGTGATCCACGATGTTGCTGAAGCACTGGAACTGGCCACTGCCCACGATCTCCATGGCCATCGCCTTGATCTGCGCCACGGTGTACGAGCTCTGCACCGGGAAGCTGGCGGCGGGGTCGCCGGCCGCCGCCTTGGCCTGCTCCCGTTCTTCGGCCGCGGCCTTCTTGGCCTCAGCGGCTTTGGCCGCCGCGGCCCGGGCGGCCTGCTCGGCGTCCTTCCGGGCGCTCACGTCCGCCTGCACCGCCATGGCGTCGGCCTGCTGGGTCAGCGAGGTGGTCTGCACGTGGGCCTGCTGGCCCGTGGGCAGGTCCGCGAGGAGGGTGGCGTCGGCCGCCGTCGCCTCCGCGTCGTTGTTCTGCGCGCTGCTGCCCGAGGCGACACCGACGACACTTCCGACAGCGGTGACCGCGGTGGCCGACGCCACTGCGATCCCCCGGACCGATATGCGGCTCACGCGCTTCTCTTCCTCTTCGCCCGGGCCACCGTCTGCGGCGGTCGACGGAAGTGTTTCGCTTGACGGGTACGACAGTTGGAACACTCTTGCGTGCCGGCCCGGCCGGCGCAATGCCGGAGGGAGTGCGGATACTCACACCTTCGCCGGAGCGGGGCCCAGGGGCCACCATGGGCCTCGATGAACAGTGAGGTGAACCAGCGCGCGGGGTGGGTCGTCGGGATCGACGCCGGCGGCACCCGGACCCGTGCGGTCCTCGCGGACGCGCGAGACGGGCGGGTGTTCGGGGAGGGCGAGGCCGGGCCGGGCAACGCGCTGACCGTCCCGGGGCCGGAACTCGCCGCACATCTGGCCGAGGCGGTCGCGTCGGCCGTGCCCGAGGCGATACGGGGGCGGGTCCTCGCGGTGGCCGGCGGTTTCGCGGGGGCCGCCCGGGCGCCGGCGGAGGAGCGGGGCCGGGTACGGGCGCGGGCCGGCCTCACCGCCGCCCTGGCACGTCTGGGGATCACCACCGCAGCCGTCGAGGTCCACAGCGACATCGAGGCGGCCTTCGCCGGGGCGCCCGGGCATCCGGCCGACGGACTCGCCCTAGTGGCCGGCACCGGAGCGGTCGCCGCCCGGATCGAGGGGCGTGTGCTGGTCGCCACGTCCGGCGGGGACGGCTGGCTGCTCGGGGACGACGGCGGCGGGTTCTGGATCGGCCGTGAGGCGGCCCGGGCGGCGTTGCGGGCCGCGGACGGGCGAGGCGGACCGACGGTACTGACCGGCTCCGTCGGCCGGGCTCTGGGGATCGCGGCGGGCGCGCTGCCGCCGGCCGGCGGCGGGTTCTGGGCGCCCGACCGGCGGGCCGCCTACCGGGCGCAGCTGCTGCCCGCCGTGCTGGAGCGGCCGCCCGTGCGGCTGGCCGACCTCGCGCCACTGGTGCCGGACGCGGCGGCGGACCAGGACGTGGTCGCCCGGGCGATCATCCAGGAGGCGGTCGTCCATCTCGCCCGGACCGTGGCCGCGTTGCGGCCGCGCCCGGGGGAGGCCCTGGTCGTCACGGGCGGTCTGGGCGCCCCGGACGGTCCGCTGCTCACCCCGCTCACGGAACGGCTCGTCGGCCTCACGGTCGTCCCGGTGGCGGACGGCCGTGCGGGGGCCGTGGCTCTGGCCCGGCTTCTCACTGCCGGCCACCGACCCAGGGAGGATCCGTGACCACGCCTGACCTTCCGCACCCACCGGACGCCTCACCGGACCCGGTGCCCGCCACGGCCTGACGACGGGCTCGCGGGGGAAACGGCCGGCCTTGTGCACGGTCCGGCCGGGTCGGCCGCCACGAACTCGGCGCAGTGGATCAGGAGTCGGCCCAGGCCCGCGTCCTCCACCGTCACCGCGATCCGGCGCCGGTCGCCGGGCGCGAGCCGCTCGGCGGACACGGGGACCTCCGCGTGCACGGTTCCGTCCTCGCCGACGGTGGCGCGGTGCTCGCCGACGCTGCGGACCCCCGGCCCCTCGACGGCGAGCAGCACCGGCCGGCCCGGGATGTGCTCGGCCCTGACGACGACCACCTGCAGCGGTCTCTCAGGGGTGCCGGTGAAGAACTCGGTCGACTCGACAGAGGTCACACGCATGGGGCTCCTACGAGTGCTGGTGGAGCCCCATCCTGGCATCGCGGGATGGCTCAATCAACCAACCACCTGGTCTGTCAATGGTTCATTCATTCAGGGCGGGGTCGGCTCAGTGTGATCGCCGGGCCTTCACCGCGTGCTGCCCGGCGATGTGGTCGGTCAACGCCAGCGCGGCGCTGGCCCGTTGGTAGGAGAGCTGGGCGACCCGCACGTACAGGCAGTCGATGAGGAGCAGGACCGAGTGGCGGGCGCCGATGATGCCGGTGGGGAAGCTGGTCTCCGAGGTGGACGAGATGAGCCGGATGTCGGCGGCGCGGGCGAGCGCGGAACGCGGGTCGGCGGTGAGCGCGATCGTCGTCGCGCCGCGCTCCCCGGCCGTCTCGAACGGTTCGGTCGTCTCGCGGGTCGACCCGGAGTGGGAGATGCCGAGCGCGACGTCGGCGGGGGTGAGCAGGGCGGCGGAGGTGACCGCGGCGTGCACCTCGGTCCAGCCGCGTACCGAACAGCCGATCCGGAACAGCCGGGTCTCGGTCTCCTGTGCCACCGCACCGCTGCCGCCGACGCCGTAGACGTCGATCCTGCGGGCCCGGGCCATGGCCTGCGCGGCCCGCTCGACCGCGTCCAGGTCGATCCGGTCCAGGGTCTGCTGGACGGCCCGCAGGTCCGCGGTGCCGACCACCTTCACCACGCGCTCCAGGCTGTCGTCCGGGGAGATGTCCGGACCGATCTCGGCCGTGCCCCAGTCGGAGACCTCCCCGCGGCCCCGCTCCTGGGCGAGCGCGATCAGCAGGTGCTGGTAGGAGTCGAGTCCGACGGCCCGGCAGAAACGGGTGACGGTCGCCTGGGAGGTGCCGGTGCGGCGGCCCAGCTCCGCGGCCGAACAGCGCGTGACGGCGGCCGGATCCTCCAGGATCAGCTCGCCGACCTTCCGAAGGGAGCCGGCCAGGCGCGGCAGCTCGGTCCGGATCAGTGTGGTGACGTCGGTCGAGGGCATGGAGAGACGGTACCTGGCACCTTACGAGCCGTCAGTTGAATACCGGCACCAGAACGGCACACCGTTGCACTGCACACCGAGTGCGTGATTTATTGATTCGTCGATGGGGGTGAATCCGGGGTGGTTCAATCCACCGCCGACTCCGGGTGCAGGTCGTTCGGCCCCCGTGACACACCTCGGTCGTGCCGGCAGTGGGGAGTGTGCGCGTGTCCGTCGAGTCCGCCAACGGGTCCGGGACCGAACCGGTGAACGCCGAACGCTTCGCCCGCGAGGGCCTCGCCGCCCTCCACCGGCTCACCGAGTCCGCCCACGCCGACGTCACCCGGGCCGCCGGACTGATCGCCGACTGCGTCCGCGCCGACGGGGTCGTCCAGGCCTTCGGCACCGGCCACTCCCAGGCCCTGGTCCTCGAAGTCGCCGGCCGTGCGGGCGGGTTGGTCCCCACCAACCGGATCAGCATCGCCGACCTCGTCCTCTACGGCGGCGAGCCCCCGAGCGTCCTCGACGACCCGCTCCTGGAACGCGAGCCCGGCGTGGCCGCCCGCCTCTACGACCTCGCCGCCCCGCATCCCCAGGACCTCTTCGTCGTCGTCTCCAACTCCGGGGTGAACAACGTGATCGTGGAGATGGCCCTGCACGCCAGGGAACGCGGACACCGTCTCCTCGCCCTCACCTCCCTCGCGCACACCAGGGCGGTCCCGGCCGCCCATCCCAGCGGCAGGAAGCTCGCCGACCTGGCCGACGTGGTCCTCGACAACGCGGCCCCGCGCGGTGACGCCCTTCTCGAACTCCCGGGCGGCGGCGCGGTCTCGGCGCTGTCCACGCTGACCGGGGTGATGCTGGTGCAGATGGCGGTGGCCGAGGCGGCCGGCCTCCTCCTCGCCTCCGGCGACCGCCCGCCGGTCTACGTCTCGGCCAACGTGCCCGGCGGCTTCGAGGGCAACCTGGAACTGGAGAAGCGGTACGCCGGACGGATCCGGCGCACCGCGAGCTGACAGACAGTCAACCCATGGGCGGGCGAAGCCCGTTCCGGGGGAGCGCGGGTTCCAGGGTGTGGGACGCCGGGTGCAGCGGGTCCGGGAGACCGGGAATCGCCGGCGTGACGAGGACGCCGCGCGGACCTGGGACATCGCCACCCCGGTACCGCTCGGCCGGCTGCCGCGCCTCAGGATCGCGGGGTGCCCGGGCCCGGTGCCGTGGTCAGGCCGGCGGACGCCTTCCGTGCCCGGCGGTGTTGTGTCCTCGCCTGTGCCCTGGCGGCCTCGGACAGGGCCGGCTGGAGGCGGCGGGCGGCGTCGACATGGTCGTCGGTCCAGATGATCCGGACCGCGACGGGGGTGGCCCGGCCCTGACCGTCGCTGAGTTCGGTGCGGACGGACTCCACGAGCCGCGCCGCGCCCTCGGGCCGGAGCGGGACGGCGTCGGGGACGGACGAACGGCCCCCGAGGCTCGCTGCGAAGGCGTGGTACCAGGCGGTGACCCGGGCCGCCGAACCGAGGACGGCACGGTGGGCGTCGGCCCGGACGGCCTGGACACGCGCCAGGTCCTCGCCCTGCCACAGGGAGACGACGGCGTCGGCGGCGAGCCGGAGCCCGACGACCCCGGTGACGAGAGTGGTCGCGCAGGACAGCGACAGCGGCTTGGCACCGCGTTCGGCGAGGTAGTTGCGGAACGCGTCGTCGAGGCGGCGGGCGGCGGCCGTGGCCACCCGGCCCTGCGGATCGGGGTCGGCGGGGGTGCGGTGGCCGAGGGCGTAGTCTACGGCGTCCGCGAGATAGCGGGCGCTGTCGTCGTACGCCTCGGCGAGTGCCTTGTGGACGGCGCCCCGGGCGCCGCGCGGCCAGAAGAACACGGCCACGACCACGCTGACCAGGCACCCGAGCACGATGTCCTGGATGCGCAGCAGGGCGATGTGCCAGTTCGGGTCCTGGCCGATGTTGAACAGCACCACCAGGGTGACGGTGAACGCGGCCTGTCCGGCGGCGAAGGAGATGGCGGCGGGCGCGATCCCGGCGCACAGAATGGCCACGGGGAGGACGAACCACAGCGCTGTGCCGTGGTGGCCGATCAGATGCAGCAGCGCGGCGCCGACCACGGAACCGGCGACCGTGCCGAGGACGGCGCGGACGGCGTTCTGCCCGGTGCTGAGCGCGTTGGAGCGCAGCACGGACAGGGTGCCCAGCAGCACCCAGAAGGAGTGCCCCACACCGGTCACCCCGGCCAGGAACACCGCGATGCCGAGGCCGACGGCGCCGCGCAGGCTGTTGTGCAGCCACACCGAGTCGGGCCTGAGATGGGCGACGGCGCGTTCCCGGGCGGCCGCGAGGGGCGCGGTCAGGGCGCCCGGGTCACGGCCGAGGAGCCGCTCGGGCCAGCTGCGCTGCCAGGCGGTGGCCGCCATGTCGACGTTGTCGGCGATCTGCAGCACGGCGAAGCCGAGCTCCTGGGCACGGAAGGACACGTCGAGCGTGGCGATGAACCCGTAGACCTCCGCCGTGCTGGTGCCGCCCGGGTGCTCGGCGGGCACCTGGACGGTGGAGCTGTGCTCCATCCCGGCCAGGGCCGCCCGCAGGTAGTTCTCGCGGGTCCGCAGCGGACCGGTGTCCCCGGTCAGGTCCGTGAGCAGATCGCAGGCCGCCTCCAGGACGTGTGCCGCGGCGCCGCGCACGGTGTGCGCGGCCGGATCGCAGGCCGGGGGTTCGTCGGTGTAGTCGGACCGGTCGACGAGGACGGCGCACAGCCAGGTGAGCTGGTCCACCAGCCGGACCAGGGCACGCGAGGTCGCGGACAGGCCGGTCGGTCGACAGGTGGTGGCGTCGAAGATGCCGCGCAGCTCCGCGCCGGTCCGGGCGGTGTGCTCCGCCCCCGCCCGGCACCGCTCGGCGTCGGACCCCGGCCCGTCCGGCCCCGGCAGGGCCGCGCGGATCCGCAGATACCCGGCGGCGGCCCGGCAGACGGCCGCCGCCGGGGCGCTGAGCAGGTCGGCGACGGGACGCGGCCACAGCAGGGCGACGGCCGGCAGTGCCACCGCCCCCGCCAGGCCCGCGCCGGCGAGGCGCGCGGGCAGCTGCGACAGCGGCACCGGGGCGCTGACCGGCAGCACGAAGCCCAGCAGCAGCGCCGTCGAGCTGCCGGCCAGCACCGAGCTGACCACGCCGGCGAAGAGGACCACGAACCCGACGACGACCGTGGCCGCCACGGCCAGCCAGAGCCATGGCGCGGCCAGTGTGCCGAGGCAGATCAGCACCAGCCACGCCACCGCGAGCGCCGCCTGCGCGCGCAGCCGCTCCACCATCGGCCCGGAGTAGTCCACCAGCAACAGCATCGAGAACGTGCCGAACGCGGCGTAGCTCGCCATCGCCGGAGAGTGCAGCACCTCGCTGCACAGGGCGAACAGGGCGGGCATCACCAGCGCCGTACGCCCGGCCCGCCGGGTCGCCGCGAGATCCGGGTCCTTGCCGCGCAACCACGTCACCCACCGTGGTGCCCGCCCCGACATGTCCACCTCCCGCCGGCCTCGGAGCGGCCGGCCCCGACGCCGCACCGCCCACACCACCCATATGCGGTCACCGCCGGGCCGTCCGCAACATTTACCCGGGCCGATGGGGAGGTCCCGCGCTCAGCGCACCGGGAAGCCGAACGAGTACCCCTGTTCCTTCAGCCACGGCAGCACCTCACGCAGGGCGGCGACCGTCTCCGAGCGGTCGCCGCCGGCGTCGTGGAAGAGGATGGTCGGCCCGTTCGGCAGCTCCTCCTTCACGGTGGCGACGATGGCGGCCGCGCCGGGGCGTTCGAAGTCCTTCGAGTCGACGTTCCAGCCCAGCGGACGCATACCGTGGGAGGCGGCGACCTTGCGGCTGTACGGGGTGAAGGCGCCGCCCGGGGCGCGGTAGTAGAGCGGCCGTACACCCCCGGACGCCTCGGTGATCATGCGCTCGGCGTCGAGGATCTGCTGGGACTGGTAGGCCTCGGACTTCGTGTCCATGGTGACGTCGTGGGAGACCGTGTGGTCGCAGAGCCGGTGCCCGGCCGCCACCACCGCCCTGACCAGGTCGGGGTGCGCCCGCGCCTGCGGTCCGATCATGCAGAACGTGGCCTTGACGCCGTACTCCTCGAGCACCTGCAGCACCTTGGGGGTCCAGACCGGGTCCGGCCCGTCGTCGATGGTGATGTTCACACCCCGGGAGCCCCGGTCCGAGGCGTGCGCGATCTCCACCGACACCGGGGCCGGCGCCGCCTTCGGCGCGGGGTGGTGCACCGAAGTCCCGGCTTCCGCAGGCCCGTTGACGGGACCAGCCTGGGCGGTCCACAGCGAGGCGGCCACGGTCACGGCCGTGACCCCGAGCGCCGCCGCGACCACCTGGCCGTACCATCCCCGTCCGCCGTGCCGCGCCATGTCCGCCCCGATCCTTGTCGTTGAGTCGATCTCGTGCACCCGTCAGGACGGCAGGCGGCGGGCACCGGATCCCTCCGTTACCGATCACGGACAATTCCGCGAGAGTTCTGCGACAGGCTCTCTGCGAGACCTTTAACGCCGGGAACGGCAATCGGTGTTGGCGGTCGCGCCCCCATGTGCCAAGACCAGGTGATCAGGAGTCGTACATGGGGATGCGCGGCTTGTTCGACCGCTTGCGCACCAGCGGTGCGAGTGTCCTGTGGATGATGAAGTACTCGGCGACGACCGCACACACGAGGATCGACGCCCAGACACTCGTGGTGTAGACGTCCTTGAAGGTCAGCGAGGGGAACGGGCCCTGGAGGACCACGCCGAGACCGACGAAGGCGCGGAGCGCGACCGCGGCGAAGCTCAGCGCGTAGTTGCGGATCAGCCAGATCCGGTGGAGCTGGATCCGGCCCTGCCGGACGGCGCGGAACCCCTGGAGGAGGGTGTACAGCCAGGCGGTGGACAGCAGGTAGAACGCGACCTGCACGGAAATGCCGGAGACGGAGAACGTGGCGGCCACGTAGGCCGCGAGCGCGGCGACCACCACGCTGCCCATGTACACGTAGCCGAGCGTGCGGTGCAGGGCGGGACGGCCGGCCAGCAGTCTGTTCGCGAACTGGACTCCCGCGGCCGTCCGGCGCGGACGGCCGCCTCGACGAATTCCGGGTCGAGGCGAGCCTGGCGTTCATCCAGGCACTCACCGAGGCCCAGCAGGCGACCGCGATCATCAAGGCCACGAAGTCGAACGAGGACATGAAGGCCGGTGCCTTCGCCGACAACGCGGTCGTCGCCTACGCCGGCATCCGGGCCACCGAACTCACCCCGGCCCAGCAACGCAAGCCGCCTGCGGTCGCCGAGGCGTTCGTGAACCGGGGCAAGGCCGACGTGGCCAAGGTGCGCATGGCCGAGATCCGCAGCCACCTCGCGGACACCTACGCGGCCTGGATGGGCGGCACCGGTGACGACGACCCCTTCTACATGCGTGTCCACAGTCCGGTCGTCTGGATCGAGGTCGACTGCCAGGCGGCGGGGCCGCTCGGCGGCGCCTACGGCAAGACGCGCGGTGACGGCCCCACCCAGCTGCACATCCACTCCGTCATCCGCACCCCCAACGGCAACGACTACGGCAGGGAACTGCTCCGCCAGCACTACCTGACGTCACCGCACCACCACTGAGCCACGCGATCGAAGGGCCTGTTCCGGTTCCGCCGCGACCAGGAGCAGGCCCGGCCCGGTGGCTTCGGCGGCGGCGGAGCCTCAACCGGTGTGCAGAGCCTCCCTGATGGAGTCGACGGCAAGGTGCCGTGCGACGTTCGTGGCGCTCGTGTCGCGCAGGCTGTCCAGCATCATGAAGTCGTGCACCATGCCCTGGACCCGCACGGCGGTGACCGGGACGTCGGCCTCCCGCAGATGGGACGCGTAGGCCTCGCCCTCGTCGCGCAGCACGTCGGCCTCGTCGGTGATCACCAGGGCCGGCGGCAGCCCCCTGAGGTCCTCGACGGAGGCCTGCAGCGGGGCCGCGTAGCGCTCGTGGCGCTGGGCTTCGTCGGTCGTGTACTGGTCCCAGAACCAGATCATGCCGTCCCGGGTGAGGTAGTAGCCGTCGGCGAACTGCTGGTAGGACGGCGTGTCGAAGTCGGCGTTGGTGACCGGGTAGAGCAGGATCTGCGCGGCGAGATCGATGTCGCCGCGGTCCTTGGCCATCTGGGCGAGGACCGCCGACATGTTGCCGCCCACCGAGTCGCCGCAGACGACCATCCGGGACGGGTCGAGGCCGTACTCGGTGCCGTGCGCCACGACCCACCGGGCGACGGCGTAGTTCTGCTCGATCTGGGTCGGGTACCTGGCCTCGGGCGCCCGGTCGTACACGGGGAACACGACGGCTGCCTGCGCCCCGGCGGCCAGTTCCCGGACGAGACGGTCGTGGGTGTTCTCGTCACCGAAGACCCATCCGGCGCCATGGATGTAGAAGATCACCGGGAGCGGCCCGTTGATGCCCTCGGGCTTGATGACGTGGGCCCGTACGGTGCCCCACTCGCCGGCGTCGACGTCGATCCAGCTCTCGTCGGCGGGCGGCTTGGCCACGCCCTTGCCCGTCTGCAGACCGGCGAGGATGTCACGCCCCTGCGGGGGCGGTACCTCGTAGATCCGCGGGTGGGGTGCGGTGGCGTCGGCGAGTTCGCGGGCCGCGGGCTCCAGGTAGGGGGTGGGCGGCGGGGGCAGATCCTTCATGACGAACCTCCGGAAAGTGCCGATGCCGCGGCGGTGGGGTTCGGCCGTCCGCTCGTCTCCGCAGGGCACCACCTGACGAGGGGGCACCGCGGGTGCGTCGGCGGCGAGGCCGGGCGGGCGACATCGTCTTCCAGCCTGACACCGCACCGCGGAGGCGGCATCACGTGGCCGACGCCGTACGGTAGTCCCGGTGCTACGGGCCGTGGGGGCAACTGGACAAAGGGCCCAGGCGCTGGCCAGTATGGGCCGCACGGATCCGGTGACTGGACCCATGCGTGGCAGAGAGCAGCGGAAGCCGCCCCTTTCGAGCATCCTGGGGTTGACCATTGGACGAGCTGTTCGGGCGGGACGAGGAACGCGGCCGGCTGACGGCAGCGCTCGACGAAGCCCGGCGCGGGATGAGCGGCGTCCTGGTCCTGAGGGGCGGGCCGGGAAGCGGCAAGAGCACCCTGCTCGACCACCTTCAGGCAGGCGCGGCCGCCGACTTCGAGATCGTGCGCTTCGACGCCGTGGAGTCCGAGGCCGAACTGGGCTTCGCCGCCCTGCACCAGCTGCTCAGGCCGCATCTGCCCCAGCTGCCCAAGCTGCCCGACCCGCAACGTGCCGCTCTCGGTCAGGTCTTCGGGCTCGAGGAGCGGACCAGCCCGCCCGACCGGTTCCTGGTCGCCCTCGCGTCGCTGGGGCTGCTCGACGCCCGCGCCGACGACCGGCCCCTGCTGTGCCTGGTGGACGACGCCCACTGGCTGGACGAGGAGTCGGCCGCGGTGCTCGCCTTCGTGGCCCGGCGGCTGCACGCCGACGCGATCACCATGGTCTTCGCCGCCCGCAACCACCCGGACCGGGTCGACCACCTGGCCGGACTCCCCGAACTGGCCGTGACCGGTCTCGACACGGCCGCGGCCGGACGGCTGCTGGAATCTGTGGTCCCCGGCCCCCTCGATCCCGGCGTCCGGGACCGGGTCATCGCCTCGACCGGCGGCAACCCCCTCGCCCTCGTCGAGGCGGCCCGGGAACTGAGCGCCGACCAGCTCAGCGGCGAGACGCCGCTGCCCGAGCCGATCCCGCTCGGCCGCGCCCTGGAGCGGGTCTACCTGCGCGAGGCGCGGGCGCTGCCCCCGCAGACCCGCACCCTCCTCCTCACCTCGGCCGCCGACCCCACCAGCGACCCGAACGTGCTGTGGCGGGCCGGCCCGGAGCTCGGCTTCGACGCCCGCGCCGCCGCGGCGGCCGAGGAGCGCAACCTCCTCTCCCTCCGCGAGACCGTCAGATTCCGTCACCCGCTGATCCGTTCGGCCGTCTACTACGGTGCCCCCCTCGCCCAGCGCGCCCGGGTGCACGCCGTCCTCGCCGAGGTCGCGGCGGATCTCGGCGAGGTCGACCTGCGCGCCTGGCACCTCGCGGCGGCCGCCACCGATCCCGACGACGTCGTCGCGGCGGAACTCGACCGCGCCGCCGTACGCACCCGCGACCGCGGTGACTGGACCGGCAGTTCGTCGCTGCTGGCCCGGTCCGCGGCCCTGACCCCGGACCCGCCCGCCCGCGCCCGGCGCCTGCTGGCGGCGGCCGAGGCGAGTGCCGTGGCCGGCTCCCCGGGCCGGGCCCAGGCGCTGCTCGACGAAGCGGCCGCCTACCGCGACGACCGGCGCTACAACGGCCTGGTCCAGCGCGTCCAGGCACGGATCCACCGGCTCACGGGCGCACCGGCGGCAGCGACGTACGCCCTGCTGACCGCGGCCCGGGAACTGGGCCCGGTCGACATCCGGCTCGCCCGCGACATCCTCGTGGAGGCGCTCGTCCAGGCGCAGATCAGCGGCTCACTGGCACCGCAGGGGGCGACGCGCCGCAGCGTCGCCGAGACGGTCCGCTCGCTGCCGCTGCCCGCCGGGATGCCGGCCACCACGGGCGACGTGGTGCTGGAGGCCGACACCGCCGTACACCTGGAAGGACTCGCCGGAGCGGGCCCGCGGCTCCGGGAGGCCGTGGCGGCGGTACGGCAGGAGGAGTCGACCGCGCCCGAGCTGTTCCAGCTGCTGGCCGCGGCCTGCTCGCACGCCACCCTCCTCGGCGACGACATCACCCTGCACGAACTCGCCTGGCGGCTGCACGCCGAGGCCGGCCGGCAGGGCGCCGCCATCCCGATGGCCCTCGCCCTCAGTCACACCGCCCTCTCGGAGCTGATCGCCGGCCGTCTCGACGAGTCCGAGCGCCTCTTCGACCAGCGGGCGGCGCTGGAGGAGGCCCGCGGCTCCCAGCTGTATCTCGGCGCCCTGCTGATCGCCGCCTGGCGCGGCCGGTTCGAGCAGGCCGACACGCTGGTCGACGCGGTGCGCGAGCACGCCGCCCGCACCGGCCAGGGGTACCAGCTGGTCTTCCTCGACTACGCCCGGTGCGTGGTCGAACTGAGCCGGAGCCGGTACGAGGAGGCGTACCTGAGCCTGGCCGGCCAGATCGGGGACACCTGCCAGGCGAAGTTCGCCCTCGTCGACATGGTCGAGGCCGCGACGCGCAGCGGCCGCGAGGCCGAGGCGCTGGGCCTGGTGGAGCTCCTGACCCGGCTCGCGGACCGCACCCCCGTACCGGGCCTGCTCGGCGACCTCGCCCGTGCCCGCGCCCTGACCACCGCCGACCCGTCGTCGGCCGAGAAACTCTACGTCCAGGCAATCCGGCACCACGAGGACGCCCGCGGCCCGCTGCGCCGGGCCCGCAGCCACCAGCTCTACGGCGAATGGCTGCGGCGGGAGCGCCGCACGAAGGACGCCCGGCATCAACTGCGCACCGCGCACGGACTCTTCGACGCCATGGGCGCCCAGGGCTTCGCCGCCAGGACGGCACAGGAGCTCTCCGCCGCCGGCGACACCCTCCCGGCCGGTGCGCATACCCCGAGCAGCGGCGGCGAACTCACCCCGCAGGAGGCCCGGGTCGCCCGGCTCGCGGCGGGCGGCGCCACCAACGGGGAGATCGCCGCCCAGCTCTTCCTCAGCGTGCACACGGTCGACTACCACCTGCGCAAGGTGTTCCGGAAACTCGACGTCCACTCCCGCCGGGACCTGACCGCCCACCGGGACCGCCTCACCTCGGCGTAGACCGGAACACGAACCACCGTTCGCGATGATCGGATGGAGATATGCCGAAGGCCTGGGGTGAACCCGGCTCCGGGCCGCACGCCCCCCGAAACTGTCAACTGTCAGTCGGCGGCGGCCTGTTGGAGCAGCATGTGCACCCGGAGCCCGAGGGAGCAGTCATGAAATCGCGCCTGCAGTGGATCAACGGCCGCGGCGAGCACGCCGTCGTCGCGCGCGGACAGGAGTACGCGGCCGAGGTCCTCGTCAAGTTCCTTGTCCTGGTGGGCCTGCTGTACATGCCGGTGCTGCTCTTCCACTGGGGTCAGTGGATCCCGTTCGCCGCGGCCGGCATCTACCTGTTCTGGGAACTGGCCCGCATCACCAGCGCCCTCGGCGAGCTGGCCGACCTGTGGAACGAGCAGCGCCGGCAGCGACAGGAGCCGGCCCGGACCGATGCCCTCAACTGACCGGGCCGGGGCTCAGGCGGTCCCGCCGGCCTCGTGGACCAGCTCGATCGCCCGCCCCAGCGTGGTGAGCCGGTCCTCCAGGGTCTCGCCGGCCGGGTAGAGGCGGACGGTGTCGACGCCGGCGTCGCGCCAGACCGCGAGGCGCTCGCGCACCATGGTCTCGGTGCCGATCAGCGTCGTACCGAGCACCATCTCGTCGGTCACCAGACCGGCCGCGCCGTCCCGGTCGCCGGCCTGCCAGCGCTCGCGCACCTCGGCCGCGACCTCGGACCAGCCCTGACGGCTGTAGGCGTTGTTGTAGAAGTTGGTGGACGCCGACCCCATCCCGCCGAGGCTGAAGGCGAGTTCCTTCTTGCGTCCGGCGACCATCGCGCCGAGCGCCTCCTCGTCGGCCGCGAAGGCGACCTCGGCGCCCTGGCAGACGTCCAGGTCCGCACGCGTACGACCGCTGCGGGCCAGGCCCTCGTCGAGGTGGGCGAAGTAGGCGTCGGCGGCACCCTCGGGCACGAAGCTGGTGCCCAGCCAGCCGTCGGCGGCCTCGCCGGTCAGCCGCAGCATGGCGGGGGAGAGGGCGGCGAGGTAGACGGGGATGTCGTGCTCGGCGCGCATCGACAGCCGCATCGGGACGGCCTCGCCGCCGGGTAGCGGCACCGTGAACTCGGCGCCGGAGTAGGAGATCCGGGCGCCGGCGACCACCTGCCGTACGATCTCCACCGTCTCGCGCATGCGGCGCAGTGGCCGGGCGAAGGGGATGCCGTGCAGTCCCTCGATCACCTGCGGGCCGGAGGCGCCGAGACCGAGCAGGAAACGCCCGCCGGACAGGTTGGAGAGGGTGATGGCCGTCTGGGCCACGGCCGTCGGGGTCCGGGTGCCGAGCTGCATGATGCCGGAGCCGAGCAGCATCCGGTCGGTGAGGGCCGCGTAGTAGCCGAGCGCGGAGGGCGCGTCGGAGCCCCAGGCCTCGGCGACCCAGCAGACGTCCAGACCCAGCTTCTCGGCCTCGACGACGAAGTCGCTCGTCCGGGACCAGTGTTCGCCGCCCGAGGCCTCGATCGTGGTGGCCGTCCGCATCACGCCTCCGCCCGCTTCTTGATCTGGGCGAGGGTGGTGGTGATGCCACGCTCGAACTCCCGCATCCGTACGAACACGATCTTCTGCTCCTTGTCGGGCATCCGGTCGATGGCGAGGGACAGCCCGGACCGCCCCGGACCCAGCTGCATCCACTGCGACAGTTCGGTCCCGCCGTCCTTCGGGCGGAGCCGGAACCGCCAGACCGCGGAGGGGTCGGACGGATCCTGCACCGCCCAGGCGAACACCGACTCCGGCTCGCACTCGATCACCTGGGAGGTGGTCTCCCACTTCCCGAGCGCCTCGTGTTCACTGCGGCCGACGAACCTGGCCCCCACCGCCGGACCGGCGGCCCCGTCCAGCCAGGCGACGGACCGGAGCTCCTCGCTCATGTCCGGCATCAGCCCGATGTCGCTGACCAGGGCCCACACCGTGGCCGGTGGGGCGTCGATCCAGGTCCGCACCTCGACCGTGGGTTTGTCCGCGTAGCGTGCGCCCGTCCACTCCAAGACCGTCGGCCTCCTTGCCGTACAGGTGTCTGACCTCCAGGGTTGCTAGATAAGACTTACCCTGTCAAGAGGCCAAGGGGGTGTGCCGTGCTCAGTCGGTGCCGAACCGCCGGCGGATGTCCGGCCGCTGCCTGAGCCGCTCGGGGTATCCGGGCCCCATCCGCATCGACGTCTCCTCGGACCTGAGCGGCGTACGGCACTGGGCGCAGACGACCTCGGGCGTGGTGTCGTGGTCGCAGGCCTCGTGGTGGAAGACCACGGGTACGCCCCGCTCCCCGGCCAGCCACCGGTCGCCCCACGCGGACATCGCGGCCAGCACCGCGAACAGGTCCCGCCCCTTCTCCGTGAGGACGTAGTCGTAGCGCGGCGGCTCGGCCTCGTACAGCCGTTTCTCCAGGATCCGCTCGTCCACCAGGTGGCGCAGCCGGTCGGTCAACGTGTTGCGGGCGATGCCCAGTTCCTGCTGGAACTCGTCGAAGCGGCGGATCCCGTAGAACGCCTCCCGCACCACCAGCGGCGTCCAGTGGTCACCCAGCAGATCGACGGTCCGTGCGATGGAGCACGGCCACTTGGCGAACGACGTCCGTTTCATGGCTCCACGATAGCGAGTCTCATGAAGAAACCCAGCTGACCGCTGTATGTCCCGGGGACGAGCGACCGGACGCGGTCCCGGCTCGTAGTCGTCGGCCCGCCCGCACCACGGACCCCACGGGATGTGAGCGGCCCGCGCAGGCCGCAGCATGAAGCGGGGGGCCGGGCCGTCCGCCGGGTGGCCGTGAACCGTGGATCGAGGTGTCCGACCATGAAGATCGAGGGATCGGTCGCGCTGGTGACCGGCGCGAACCGCGGGATCGGGCTGGCGTTCTGCCGCGCCCTGCTCGCCCGGGGCGCCGCGAAGGTGTACGCGGGCGTACGACGGCCGGAGAACTTCACCGAGCCGGGGCTGGAGCCGCTCCGCCTCGACGTCACCGACCCCGAGCAGATCGAGGCCGCCGCCCGGACGGCGTCCGACGCGACCATCGTGATCAACAACGCGGGCATCCAGGCCGGGCCGCCCCTGCTGGAGGGCTCCCTGGACGGCGCGCGGCAGGAGCTGGAGGTGAACTACCTGGGCACCTGGGCCGTCTCGCGGGCCTTCGCGCCGGTGCTCGCGGCCAACGGCGGCGGCGCCCTCGTGAACATGCTGTCCGTGGCGTCGTGGCGCTCGACCTGGAGGTTCCCCAGCTATGCCGCGTCGAAGGCGGCGCAGTGGTCGGTGACCAACGCGCTGCGGGTCGCCCTGCGGGAGCAGGGGACGCTGGTCGTCGGCGTGCACGTCGGCTGGGTGGACACCGACGCCACCGCGAGGGTCGACGAGCCGAAGACGGATGCGGCGGAGGTGGCCGCGCAGACCATGGACGCGATCGCCCGCGACGAGCCCGAGGTCCTCGTCGACGAGACGGCACGCCGAGTCCGGGCCGCGCTGTCCGGCCCGCTGGATCTTCTCTACCCGACCGGCTGATCGCGCGACCTGATCGTGCGACCGTGGAGTCAGCAGATCGACTCGACACAACGGTGAGGTGGAGCCATGCAGACCGACTTCGACGTCGTCGTCCTGGGAGCCGGGCCGGGCGGCTACGTGGCCGCGATCCGCGCCGCCCAGCTGGGCCTGCGCACGGCCATCGTGGAGGGCCGCTTCTGGGGTGGTGTCTGTCTGAACATCGGCTGCATCCCGGCGAAGGCGCTGCTGCGCAACGCCGAGGTCGCCCAGCTGATCCTGCACGACGCGGAGAAGTTCGGGGTGAAGATCAGCGGGGAGGTGGACCTGGACTACCGTGCCGCCTACGAGCGCAGCCGGGTGGTGGCCGACGGGCGCGTCAAGGGCGTCGGCTACCTCATGCGCAAGAACAAGATCGAGCAGTTCGAGGGACAGGGCACCTTCCTCGACCCGCACACCCTGCAGGTACGCATGCAGGACGGCGAGACCAGGCTGTCCTTCCGCTCCTGCATCATCGCGACCGGCTCGACCGTGAAGCTGCTGCCCGGTACGACGCTGGGCCGCCGCGTCGTCACCTACGAGGAGCAGATCCTCTCCGACACCCTCCCGTCGAGCATCGTCATCGCGGGTGCCGGGGCCATCGGCGTCGAGTTCGCCTATCTGCTGCGCTCCTACGGTGTCGAGGTGACGCTGGTGGAGTTCCTGGACCGGATCGCCCCGCTGGAGGACGAGGAGGTCTCGGCCGAGCTGACCAGGCGCTTCAAGCGGCAGGGCATCCGGGTCCTGACCTCCACCGCCGTGCAGTCCATCGAGGAGACCGCGGACAACGTCCGCGTGACCGTCCGCTCCGGCGACTCGGAGCAGGTCCTGGAGGCGGAGAAGGTCCTGCAGGCCACCGGCTTCCAGCCGCGGACGGCCGGCTACGGGCTGAGCAGCACCGGGGTACGGCTCACCGAGCGCGGTGCCATCGACATCGACGGGTACTGCCGGACCAGCCAGCCGCACATCTACGCCATCGGCGACGTCACGGCGAAGCTGATGCTCGCGCACACCGCGGAGGCGATGGGCATCGTCGCCGCGGAGAGCATCGCCGGTGCGGAGACCATGGAGCTGGACTACCGCATGATCCCGCGCGCGACGTTCTGCCAGCCCCAGATCGCCAGCTTCGGCTGGACCGAGGCCGAGGCCCGCGCCCAGGGCTTCGACGTGCGGGTGGCGAAGTTCCCCTTCACGGCCAACGCGAAGGCGCACGGCCTCGGTGACACGGTCGGGTTCGTGAAACTCGTCAGCGACGCCCGGTACGGCGAACTGATCGGCGGCCACCTGATCGGACCGGACGTGACGGAGCTCCTGCCCGAGCTGACGCTCGCCCAGAAGTGGGACCTCACCGTGCATGAACTCGCCCGGAACGTGCACGCCCATCCGACGCTGAGCGAGGCGGTCCAGGACGCCCTGCACGGGCTCGCCGGACACATGATCAACCTCTGACGGGCCGTACCGGCACCCCGCTCCTACGCATCCCGCGCGCACGGACTACGCACGGCACGGGATCTCCCACGGTCCCGTGCCGGACACGATCGGCGTGCAGAGTCCGACGTGAAGAGTTCGGCGCGAGACAGAGCGAGGATCCATCGCATGCCCATGATCGACGTGTACGCCGCCAAGGGGATCATCAAGGACCGCAAGGCCCTCGCCCAGGACCTCGCGCAGGCGATCATGCGCTGGGAGAAGGTTCCGGTCATCCCGTTCTTCACGGACAACACCGCTGCCTTCGTCCACGAACTGGACGCCGACGGCTTCTCCACCGCGGGCGGCGGCAACGACCACGTGCGCGTCGCCGTCACCACCAACGCCGGTGCTCTCGACCGGGAGCAGCAGCTCGGTCTGGTCAAGGAGCTCTCGGAACTGGTGGCCGCCGCCGCGGGCGATCCCTCCCTCGCCGAGCGCACCTGGGTCGCCCTGACCGAGGCGGTGCCCGGCGGCTGGGGCATCGGGGGGCACGCCTACACCAACGAGGAGATCGTCCAGCACGTACGCGAGTTGCTGGGCAAGGCCTGAGACCCTGCCGGACGATCGCGGGGTCGGAGGCGGTCGCGAGGGCGGTCGTACTATGACGTGACCGCCCAGCAGCCGCCCCGAGGAGTCACCGTGGCCCGCCCCCGCACCACCGCCCGCACCGTGGAGCACCCCGAGCTGTCCGAGGTCTCGCTCCAGCAGGTGCTGGAGGCGCTGGTGGACCCGGTGCGGCGCATGGTCGTGGCGCAGCTGGCCCGCGCCGGGGAGGACCTGAGCTGCGGGACGTTCGTCGCGCCCGTCTCGCTCTCGACGCTGACGCATCACTTCTCCGTGCTGCGCGAGGCCGGCGTGATCCGGCAGTACTACGTCGGGACGACGAAGATGAACACGCTGCGCACCGACGAGATGGAGCTGCGGTTCCCGGGGCTGTTCTCCGCGGTGCTGGCCGCCGCTGCCGCGGAGGCGGACACGGAGCCGGCCCGAGACGGCCGGTGACCTTATTTCGATGGCGCTCAAAATTTGACGGCCATCGAACCTTGGGGCAAGGTGAGTGCAGGCGCCGGGTCGATCCGGCGCGTCCCCTCCCTGATCCCTGCCCCTAGGACGGACGCACCATGGCGAGACTCGTTCAGTTCGACCGGATTGGCGGACCCGAGGTCCTCACCCTCCGTGATGTCGAGGTCGGCGCGCCCGGCGCGGGGGAGGTCCGGATCCGCGTCGACGCGATCGGCCTGAACCGGGCCGAGATCATGTTCCGCGAGGGCGCCTACTTCTACGACCCGGTCTTCCCGTCTCTCCTCGGCTACGAGGCCGCCGGTGTGGTCGAGGCGGTGGGCGAGGGCGTGGCCGGCCTCTCCGAGGGCGACCCGGTGGCGGTCGTACCGCAGTTCCTGCAGACCGACTACGGCACGTACGGCGACCACGTCATCGTCCCGGCCTCGGCGGTGGTGCCCCGCCCCGCCGACGTCGACCCGGTCCGGGCGGCGGCCGTGTGGATGGCGTACATCACCGCCTACGGCCCCCTCGCCGAGAGCGGCCGGGTGCGGCCCGGCGATCATGTCCTGATCACGGCGGCCTCCAGCAGCGTCGGACTGGCCGCCATCCAGATCGCCCGCCATGTCGGCGCCGTCCCGATCGCCACCACGCGCGGCCCCGGCAAGAGGCAGCGCCTGCTGGAGGCGGGCGCGGCGCACGTGATCGTCACCGACGAGGAGGACCTGCCCGCCCGGATCAAGGAGATCACCGGCGGCGAGGGCGTCCGCCTGGCCTTCGACCCGGTCGCGGGACCCGGCGTGGAGACCCTCGCGCAGGGGATCGCCCCGGGCGGCTTCCTGGTGGTCTACGGCGCCCTCGACCCGCGCCTCACCCCGCTGCCCAACGCCCAGTCCTTCCCGGCGCTGACCAGCGGCACGTACACCCTCTTCGAGATCACCACCAACCCCGAGCGCCTGCGCCGCGCGGTCGCGTTCGTCAACGCGGGGCTCAGCTCCGGCTCCTTCGACCCCGTCGTCGACCGCACCTTCGACCTCGCGGACATCTCCGAGGCACACCGCTACATGGCGGCGAACGAGCAGGTCGGCAAGATCGTCGTCACCGTCAGCCACGAGGGTGCGGCCTCCTGAGCCTCTCGGTACCTCCCGCCGGCCGCTGCCGGCGGAGCCACGTGCGGGGCGCCGGCACGACGACCGTCAGCGCCCCGCACATGCTGCCATCCGCGCGGCCGCGTCGTGGAGGAGCCGGGCGTGCAGTTCGAACAGGGCCACCAGGTCGACGGAGTCGCCCTTGACCTCCCGGTGCACGAACAGGCCGTCGGCGCCCGCCACCGCGTAGGTGGTGAGGGTGTCCACCTCGTCCTCGGTCAGGGCCGGGAAGAGTGCGGCGATGATCTCGGCGATGCGCCGGTGGGAGATCTCGCGGACCTGGAGGAAGACCATACGGCCGCGAGGCTCGGTGGGTCGTCGCTCCAGTGTGAGCATCAGGCCGAGGCGCAGGAAGTCCGGGGTGGCGACGAGGGACCTGGCCACGTTCGCGGCCATCAGCGTGACCCGCTCCAGAGGGGTGCCGGTGTCGTCGCCGGGCAGTTCGACGGCCTTGAGCCAGGTCTCGAAGCTGCGCTCGATGACGGCCGCGATCAGGTCGTCCTTGTCCTTGAAGTGCCAGTAGATCGAGCTGGCGGGCAGCCCGCACTTGGCACTGACGGCCGCGATGGAGGTGCCGTCGTAGCCGCGCTCGCCGGCGATCTCGACGGTGGCGTCCAGGATGCGCCGGCGCGACTCCACCCCGTTCGCGCGCTTCCTGCGCGCCGTCTGCGGCCCGGTCATCTCTGCGCCTCTCGGGGATCACGGCGGCCGGGTGGCGGGCCGCCTCTGCGGTGACCACTCTAATTGGAACATCCCCTACAGCAGGAACCGCCTGCCGGGCCTGGGCCGCAAGGGTGGGACCGTGACGCCGACCGGGCGCAGCCGGTTGTCAGCCGTGGCCCGCGCGGGCCTCCATCGCCGCCACCAGCCGTCGCAGCGCCCCGGTCACCCACTCGCGGTCCTCGCCCAGGCCGTCCAGCAGGCCGATCTCGACGGAGAGCTGCCGGGGGAAGAGGTCGTCGACCGCCTTCGCGCCGGCCTCCGTGATGGTGACCAGGGCGGCGCGCCGGTCGGCGGGGTTGGGGGTGCGGGTGATGAAGCCGCGCTGCTCCAGTCTGCCGAGGGTCTTGCTGACCCCCGCCCTGGACAGCCCCAGCCGCTCGGCGAGGCTCCGGGCGATGAACGGCTCGGTCGCGTGCCGCAGGGGGATCAGCATGTCGAGCTCGGGTGCGGTGAGCAGGGCACCGGCGTAGAGGGGCTCCACGGAGCGGTTGAGCAGCCCCGTGGCGTGCTTGAGCAGCCCGACCAGCTCCATGGGGGAGGTGTCCAGGCCGGGGTGGTGGGCGGCCCACTGGGCGCCGACGTCCGCGGCGGACGGGGTGGCGGGGCTGGGGGAAACAGGGGAATCGGGGGAATCAGGAAAAGGGGAGGGCATGCGGCTCGTCTTCTCGCTCTTCGTATTTGTTAGCTAGTGAACTATCGGCTACCTTTATTTCCATGTCAGCTCCGTCATCCTCGCGCAACCGCGCCGACGCCGTCTCCGACACCCCCGGACCTGCGCCTTCGGGTCGCACGGCCACCGCTCTCATCGCCGTGCTCGGCGCGCTGACCGCCGTCGCCCCGCTCGCGACGGACGTGTACGTCCCCGGTTTCCCCGCACTGGGGAAGGCGCTTGGGGCGAGCAGCTCGGCCGTGCAGCTGACCATGACCGCGTTCCTGGCCGGACTCGTCGTCGGCCAGCTGGTCATCGGCCCGCTCAGCGACGGCCTCGGTCGGCGCCCGCTGCTCATGGCGGGGTCGGCCGGATTCGTCCTCTGCTCCGTCGCCTGCGCCGCCGCCCCGGACGTCGCCGCTCTCACCGGCGCCCGCTTTCTGCAGGGCGTGGCGGGCGCGGCCGGCATGGTGCTCGCCAGGGCCGTCCTCACCGACCGCTTCCACGGACCCGAACTGCCGCGCTACTTCGCGGTCCTGTCACAGGTGGTCGGCGTGGCACCGGTCGCCGCACCGGTGCTCGGCGGGGCCGTTCTCGCCGTCTCCACCTGGCGGACGGTCTTTGCCGTGCTGGCCGTGCTCGGCGTGCTGCTCCTGCTCGCCGTGGTGCGGGCGGTGCCCGAGTCGCTGCCGCCGGAGCGGCGCCAGGGCGGCGGACTCGCCGGGACCTTCCGGGCCATGGGCGCGCTGCTGGCGGGCCGCACGTTCATGGGATACGTCCTGGTGGTGGCCCTCGTCTCGGCCGCGCTGTTCGCGTATGTCAGCGGCTCCAGCTTCGTCTTCGAGAACCTGCACGGCGTCTCCTCGACCACGTACTCCCTCATCTTCGCCACCAACGCCGTCGCCATGCTCGCCGCCGGGGCCTGCTTCGCCCGCATGGCCGGGCGCGGCACCCGCCTCAACACCCTGCTCTCGGCCGGGGTCGGCATCGCCCTGCTGGGCGCGCTGGCGCAGGTCCTGCTGGTGGTGACCGTGGGCGAGACCCTCGCGGGCACCTGGATCTCCCTGTTCGTGACGGCCGGCGGCATCGGCCTGGTCTTCCCGAGCGGCATGAGCATCGGCCAGACGGTGGGCCGTACGGCCCCGGGCGCGGCCTCCGCGCTCCTGGGCGGCTGCCAGTTCCTCTTCGGTGCCCTGGCCGCCCCGCTGGTGGGCGTGTTCGGGGAGGACAGCTCCCGGCCGATGGCGCTCATCATGCTGGGCGCGCTGGTGGCGGCGGGGCTGGCGCTGGTGGCGCTGGCCCGGCCCTGGGAGGGGTGCGGGGAACCGGTGCCGGCGGCGTAGCGGGCGCGTTCCTTCAGGGCTGACCTGGTTGCGCGGGCCCTCGGCACGGCCTGGCAGCCAGGATGCGTTCAGGTGTCCCGTGACACGGTCGGGCCCCATGGCACGCGAGACATCACAGACCCTCGCCGCCTCGGTGGCCGACGCCGACCTCGGCCACCGGCTCGCCGCGGTCCTGTTCGGCCTGGGCCTGGGCACCGTCGTCACCGGCGCCCTCTTCCGCGCCGTCATCCTCGGGCTCGTCGTGTTCCTGTCGGTCACCCGGAAGGACGTGACGCAGTCGCGGCGGCCCATGCGGCGCACGGTCTGACCGGACACGCGTGAGGTGTTCAGGATCCATTCAGCCTGATGCTGTCAAAGTCGGTCAAAGCGACCGCCCCACGCGGCCGCTCACGACAGGGCGCGCGTCTCCTCGTATCTCGCGCGGAGCGCGCGTCCTGTGGCGCGACCGAACAGGAGCCCCCCACCTTGGAGCAGTCCGATGTCCTCACCGGCCCCGATGCACAGGGCAGGATCATGTCGGTGACGAAGAAACTCCCGGAGGTGACACTGGCGTTCTGGATCATGAAGATCGCCGCGACCACCCTCGGCGAGACGGCCGGCGACCTCTTCGCGCAGACCCTGAAGCTCGGTTACTTCCTCACCACGATCGCGCTGTTCCTGCTGTTCGTGTTGACGCTGGCCGCCCAGCTCGGGTCCCGCCGCTACCACCCGTTCTTCTACTGGACGGTCATCCTGTCCACCAGCATGGCCGGCACCACCATGTCCGACTTCATGAACCGCGACGCCAGCGCCAAGTACCTCTCGGGCGGCGCCACGTCACTCGGCTGGGGACCTCAGGGCCTCGGACTCGGATACCCGGTCGGCGCGGCGATCCTGATCTCGATCCTGCTGGTCATCTTCGCGATCTGGAAGGCGACCGGCATGACCTTCCGGATCCGGGACATCGTCACCCTCCGCGGCGAGGCCTTGTTCTGGTCGGCGATCCTCGTCTCCAACACGCTCGGCACCTCCCTCGGCGACTTCCTCTCCGACAGCTCCGGCCTCGGCTACGCCGGCGGTGCGCTGCTGGTGAGCGGGGGTCTCGCCGTCCTGGCCGCACTGATGAAGGTGCCCGCGGTGCCCAACGTCCTGCTGTTCTGGATCGCGTTCGTCCTCACCCGGCCGCTCGGCGCGACCGCGGGCGACTTCCTGACCAAGCCGGCCGCCAAGGGTGGTCTCGACCTCGGTACGGTCGGCTCCTCGGCCGTCCTGCTGGCCGTCCTGCTCGGCCTCATGGCCTACGCGCAGGTCCGGGAACGCAGGACTTCGTCCTAGGACTCCAGTGCCGTGTCGTGATCTGTCCAGCGGGTTCGGCCAGGGCGAGCACGGCGAGTGTTGGCCGCTGGGAAGCAACTCGCCCGAACGGGCCCCCGATTCGGGCCGCCGCCTGGTCGAACATCGCCCGCCCGCCGGCGGGCCGGGTCCACGCCATGGCCTGTGGCCACCGCACGATCTTCAGGAGTCCCCACAACCCCTGAGGATCACGCGGTGGCCGTACCGGTTCTCGGCCGGGCCCACCACGAGGTCGGGAAGTCGGAACGGAAGGCGCCCGCACAGACGCTCGGGTGTGCGAGACCGGTCCGGCGACGTCAGCCGAGGGCGTCGAGCAACTCGCGCTCGCGCTGCGCGCTGAGGCCTGCGCGCCTTTCCCGGTCCAGCCCCTGCTCGCGTTCCCAGCGCAGCGTGTCGGCCAGCAGCTCCGCCGGGGGCCGGTGACGCAGCCCCGCGGCGCGCGCCGAGGACCCGTCCCGGGCCGACCACCCTTCCCAGCCCGGCTCGACCAGCCACATCGCCAGCGATTCGGACCCCATGTACTGGGTCACGCCGTTGGCGAGCAGCCACGCCGATTCGGCGGTGACCACCGGACCGGTGTGCCCGCCGGCGGCGCGGGACAGCTCGATCCACTCGTCGAACGGAACGACCGGGCCGACGGCGTTGTACGTGCCGGTGGTTCCCGTCTCCGCGGAGTCGAGCAGCCAGGAGGTGAGGTCCCGCACGTCGACCACCTGGGTGGGCACGGTCGGTGTGTCGGGGACCAGCATCGGCCCTCGCGGATCGCGTGCGGCGCGGGCGACCCAGTAGCCGGAGCGCCCACTGTGATCACCCGGCCCGCCGATGAGCCCGGCTCGTGCGATGAGGAGGCGGTCGCCCACAGCGGCCGCCGACGCCTGCTCACAGGCGACCTTCGCCTCGCCGTACAACTCGCGGTCGACCTCGCTCCGGTCGGTCGGGGCGAGCAGGGCCGCGGACTCGTCCGCCCCCGGCGTGGCGTGGGAGGCGTAGGCGTTGCCGGACGAGACATACACCCAGTGCCCGGCCTTGCTGCCCAGCACGTCGAGCGCGCCACGAACGAAGCCCGGCTGCCAAGACACCTCGACGACCGCGTCCCATACGCGGTCGAGCAGGGGCTCGTACGCCGACGGGTCGCGCCGGTCGGCGGCGACCAGTGTCGCTCCGTCCGCGACTTCCCCGCTCTCGCCACGCGCGAGGCAGGTCACCCGATGGCCGCGTTCGATCGCCTGCCGCGACAGCTCCCGACCCACCCATGCCGTTCCGCCCAGAACCAGTATCTCCATACCGACACACAAGCATCGGGATCATCGCCCGGCCAGGCGGATTCGCTGACAGCAGATGGTCAGCCGTCAGATCGATCTCGACCGTCGGGCAGTGACGGCGACCCGCCGAGGCATCCAAACACCCGATCACGAAGTCGTAGTGGAGTACAAGGACACGGGAAAGGGGCCCCGTGGCGACTCATCCGGCGGGCAGGTCGGCCAGGAAGCGGGCCCCCGAGGTGTACGCGGGATCGTGGGACACCTCGCCGCCGACGGACCGGGCCAGGCGCCGCGCGAGCGGCAGTCCGAGGCCCGCGCCGTCGTGCCCGTCCCCGGGATCGGCCCGGCGGCCGGGCTGGAAGAGGTCGCCCACGAACGCCTCCGGTACACCGGGACCGTCGTCGGTGACGCTGATCCGCACCCCGCCGGGTACCGGACGCGCGGACACGGTCACCGTGGAGTGCGCGTACCGGAGCGCGTTCGCCAGCAGCGGGCTGACGATGCGTTCGAGAAGGGCGGGCCGGACCCCCGCCGCCGGTTCCGGATCGGCCGCTTCGACGACGGTTTTCACCCGCTCCGGCGTCCCGAGGCGGTCGACCAGCCGGTGCAGGACCGGTACGACGGCCGTGGCGCCGGGGGCCGCGCCTGCGGTGCGCGCCTCCTCGCGGGCGTCGTCCAGCAGGGTGTCGCAGATGGTGCGCATGGCCTGGGCGGCCTCGGCGATCACCTCGTGCGTCGCCCGGGTCTCGGCGCCGGAGCGCGGCCGGGCCCGCCACCAGTCCAGCTCGATGATGATCCGGGTGAGCGGGGTGCGCAGCTCGTGGGACAGCTCCCCGGTCAGCTGCCGCTCGTGCCGCAGCACGGTCCGGATGCGGTCCAGCAGGGCGTCCAACGAGGCGCCCAGGCGCGCGAGTTCGGCCGGATGGCCGGCGGCGCCGAAGCGTTCGTCGGAGCCCGCCGCGCTCCACTCGGTGGCCTGGTCCGTCATGGTGCGCACCGGCCGCAGCGCCCGCCCGACGGCGAGGCGGGTCAGCACGTAGGTGCACGCGAGCATGACGGAGTCCAGGACCAGGGACCCCAGCAGCACGGCGTCCGCCGAGTTGCGGTAGGGCGCGAGATCCAGGGCGGTGACGACCGTCGCCGTGCTGCGACGCCCGGCCACGGAGTGGGCGCACAGGCGGACGGACCGGGGATTCCCGGCCGTCACGGTCGTACAGACGCCGTCCCCCCGTAGTGCGAGCCGCGCGGCGGCTTCGGTCAGGGTGCTGCCGGCGGTGGCGGACGGCGGCTGCTCCAGTAGCCGTGCCCCGGTGTAGATCCACACGTTGGAGTCGAGGAGCCGGTCGTTGACGGTCTCCAGGACCCGTGCCCGCGAGCCGCTGGTGTCCACGGTGGTGGCGACGGCGGCCGCACGGTTGCTCAGTTCGGCGTCCGCCTGGTGCTGCAGGTGCCGGTCCATGACGGTGTTGAAGGCCACGGTCAGGACGGTCATCAGGAGGGCCGCGGTGGTCACCGCCACGAGCGAGAGCCGACCCCGCAGCGTGCGCGGGGCCAGGAGCCGGAGGAGGCCCTTCATGACAGCCGGTGGCCGATCCCGCGCGCCGTCCCGAGGCTCAGGTCGCTGCCCGCCTCGCGCAGCTTGCGGCGCAGCCGGCTCAGGTACTGGTCCAGGGTGTTGTCGCTGACCTGAGCCCCGTCCGGCCACGCCGCCCGCACCAGGTCCCGGCGGCTCACGACGGCTCCCCCCGCGGCCACGAGGGTGGCCAGCAGCCGGAACTCCGTCGGGGACAGCTCGACCCGGGCCTCGCCGACGCGCGCGCTGTGCCGGGTCGCGTCCAGGACCAGGTCCCCGGCCGTGGACACCGTCGGCGGAGCGGACCGCTTGAGCGTGGCCCGCAGCCGGGCGACGAGTTCGGCGAGGTGGAACGGCTTGGGAAGGTAGTCGTCGGCCCCCGCGGAGAACCCGGACAGCCGATCGGTGAGGTGGTGGCGGGCCGTGAGGAAGATGATCGGGGCCGCGAATCCGTTGGCACGCATCGCCTGGCACACGTCCCGGCCGTCCGCGTCCGGCAGCCCGACGTCCAGGACGACCGCGCCGATGCCGTCGCCGGTCAGCCGCAGGGCGGTGGCGCCGTCGGCGGCGGGCACCGGCTCGAAGCCCTCGTCGGCCAGCCCGCGGCGCAGGACGTCCCGCAGGGCGTGATCGTCCTCCACCACCAGGATCTTGTGACGCATGGTCCTCCGTCGCAGCTACGGCCGCACCACGGCCGGGGTCGAGGCGGTCACCCGCGTCCCTCCTCGGACCCGGCGGCGCGTCGGCCCCGGTACACCTCGGAAAGGACGGGGATCAGCGACACGACCACGATCAGTGCCACCAGCGGCAGCAGGTACCGGTCGACGTTCGGGATCGACGAGCCCAGCGCGTATCCCGCGAGGGTGAGGCCGACACTCCACGCGAGTCCGCCGACGACCTGCCACTGGGTGAACGTCCGTACCGGGACCTCCAGGGCTCCCGCCATCGGATTGAGCACCGTTCGCACCACCGGCACGAAGCGCGCCAGGACGATGGCCTTCGCGTGGCCGTACCGGTCGAGGAAGTCCTCGGCGCGTTGCACGCCCTCGTGCAGGCGCTTGGAGCGGCTGCGTGCCAGCAGGGCACCTCCCGCCCTCCGGCCGAGCAGGTACCCGAACTGCGCCCCGGCCAGCGCACCCGCGGCCGCGGCCACGAGCAGCGGTCCCAGGGACAGGTGCAGGCTCCCCTGCGCCGAGCCGGTGCACAGCAGACCGGCCGTGAACAGCAGGGAGTCGCCCGGCAGGAAGAACCCGATCAGCAGCCCCGTCTCGGCGAACATCACCACCGCGACACCCAGCACGCCGAAGGTCGACAGCAGCGAATGAGCGTCGAGCACGTTCACGGCCAGCTGTGACGCCGCGAGGATCGGTGTGGTCATGAACGGGGGCCCTTTCCGGCGGACGGTCTCACCTGAACACCTGAACGACTACAACTTTGTAGACGTCGTAAGGAACTCTAGACGATCGCCGGTGCGCAACGGGGCGCCTGCAGTCGTGACACCCACCCCCGAACACACCTGCCTATCACCTACTCAACCACCGTGACCAGGGATTTTGCTGTGACATTCAGGTTGCGTTCAGGCCCGGCGCGCGGATCTGAAACTCATGCACCAGAGGCGCCAAAGCATTGGCAAAGACATCTGTGGCACCGGGTGTGCGGCGTGTCATCGTGCCGACCATGACCACAGAGCACCTCCTCGACGACCGCTCCCGCGTTCCCCTGCGCATCATGGCGAACAAGGTCCCGGAAGTCACCGTCTACTTCTGGATCATCAAGGTGCTCACCACCGGGATGGGCGAGACCGCGTCGGACCTGCTGGCCCACCTCCTCGGCCCGATACCGGCCGTCGGTCTCGGCGGCCTTGCGCTGGTGGTCTCGCTGGCCGCGCAGTTCGCGGCCCGCCGGTACATCGCCTGGGTGTACTGGACCGCGGTCGTCATGGTCAGCGTGTTCGGCACGATGGCCGCCGACGTCCTGCACGTCGGTCTCGGCGTGCCCTACACGCTGTCCACCCCGTTCTTCGTCGTCGTGCTGGCCGCGGTCTTCGCCCTCTGGTACGCCGTCGAGCGGACGCTGTCCATCCACGGCATCCGCACCCGCCGCCGGGAGACCTTCTACTGGGCGACCGTCCTCGCCACCTTCGCCCTCGGCACCGCCGCCGGCGACCTGACCGCCACCGCGGGCCTCGGCTACTTCGGCTCGGCGGTCCTCTTCGCCGTCGCGATCTGCGTCCCCGCGATCGCCCACCGCGGCGGTGCCCTGAACGCCGTGGCCGCATTCTGGACGGCCTACGTGATCACCCGCCCCCTCGGCGCCTCGCTCGCCGACTGGATGGCGGTCGGCCACGGCCGGGGCGGGCTCGCCCTGGGACTGGCACCGGTGACCCTCGCCTGGACGGCCGCCATCGTCTGCTTCGTCGGCTACCTGGCCGTCTCCCGCCGGGACACGTCGGGACCTGCTCCGGCCTGAGCGGCTCGGCCCCGCAGCGCAGGGCCGGCGGGCGGGGACCGACGCACGTCGGGCGGAGCCATGAACGCGTGTTCTGCGTCTTGCTCTCCGGGGAGTCTCCGCCCGCGCGGCGCCACCTTCTCGGCGAAGACGCGGCGGCGGAGCGCGTGGCTTCGACGTGAGGGGAACGGACGGTGCGCCGTGGGTACAAGTGGGTGGACCGCGAACTCGCGCGGCTGGATCCGGAGACCGACTGGGAGCGGATGATCTCGCTCTATGTCGGTTACAGAATCCCGGAGTTCGCCCTGGCGATGACGCTCTACCCGGGCACCATGCGCATGATGCAGCCCGGCGCCACGGCCGCGACGCTGGCGCACACCGCGAAGCTGACGACGAGACCCGAGCGGCGATACCAGGACGCCAACCACTTCCTGATGGCCTGGATGGTGGACGGCCTGTCCAGCGGAGCGGGGCGCGCGGCCGCCGACCGGCTCAACCGCATCCACCTGGCGATCGCCCGGGCCACCCCGCACCTGCCCGGCAACTTCGACGACACCGACGACTTCGTCTACCCCCTCGTCCTGCTCGCCACCTACGGCGACCGCCTGCAGACCTCGCTGGGACTGCCCGGCACGAGTGAATCCATGAAGACCGCCTGGCACCGCTGGGCGCAGACCCTCTTCCGCCTCCTGGAACGCGAGTCCGGCCCCCTGGCCGACGAGCCCTTCCCCGAGGACTGGGACGCGATGACCGAGTTCGCCGTGAAGTTCGACGCACGGCCCTACGAACCGACGGAAGCCGGCCACGCCGTGGCGACCGCGATGATGGACCACTTCGCCGACCGATGGTTCCCCGCGCCCTTACGGGCGTTCGGCAGGGACCTGACCCGCTACCTCGCCGGCGAGCGGGTCTGCCGGCTCCACCGGATCGGCAGGCTCGGCCCCGGCCGCGAACGCGTCGTTCGTCTCTTCCTGAAGTCCGCGTTCCGTGTCCTGCGTGTCCTGCCCGACTACCGGACACCGCTGCCCGAACGCGTCCGGCGCGGCGGGCGCACCCGGGCCACGGCAACCGGTCTCAGCTGCAGGTGAGGCGGCCGGCAGCGGCCTTCGCCGTGAGGATGCGGTGTACGGAGGCGGCGACCTTGGTGCGGAAGGAGGCGTCCTTCGCCATCTGGGCCTGCACCCCCTGGACCATCGCCGGTACGGTCGACGCCTTGACCGTGAGGACCATGTCGCCGCCGGCGCCGATGAACTGCACCGCCCGCTGTGCCGGGGTGTAGGCGCGGACCGCGACCGCCTGGCCGAGGTCGTCGGAGATGACGACTCCCTTGAAGCCGAACTTGGTGCGCAGCAGCGAGTTGATGACGGTCGGTGAGAACACCGCGAGGTGCTTCGAGTCGATCTTCGTGTACTTCGCGGACGAGATCATCACGAACGGCGCACCTGCCTTGATCCCGCTCTGGAACGGCTGGAGGCTCGAACTGGAGGCGGTGGTCACCGAGTCGACGACGTTCGCGGTGGTGTCGGTGTTGCCGGTCACCTGGCCCAGTCCGGGGAAGTGCTTGAACGTGGTCATCACCCCGGCCGCGCGGAAGCCCGCGGCGAAGGCGCCGGTGTGCGAGGTCACGACGGCGGGGGTGTGGCCGTACTCGCGGTAGTAGCGGCCGATGGGGGCGTTGCGGGTGCCGAGACTCGCGGGCACCACATCGGCGACCGGGGCGAGATTGAGGTCCAGGCCGGCCGCCTTGAGCTGCCCCGCCCAGGTCGTGGCGCGGCTGCGCAGGGTCGCGGTGCTCCACGTGCCCTGGGTCAGGGCGTTGGGCATGACCGAGAAACCGGGTCCGCTGAGCACCTGGACCTGGCCGCCTTCCTGGTCGGTGGAGACGAGCAGCCCGACCCGGTGCCCGCCGACCGTGTCGGCCTGCTTGCGGAAGCCGTCGACCACCTTCCTCGTCGCGGTGGTTCCGGCGGTGCTGCGTCCGGTGAGCATGACGGACCCGACGTGGTAGGTGCGCAGCGTCTGCAGGTCCGCGGTGCTCGGGCGGGTGGCGTTGACCCCGCCCATGAACAGCTGGCCCACGCGCTGGGCCTGGGTCATCCCCGCGTAGACCGTGTCGGCGCAGCTCGCGGCGGAGACGGCGGACACGGGGCGGTCGGTCGCCCCCGCGGCCGGCACGGTGCACACGCCGGCGGCGAGCGCGGCGGTGACGAGTCCAACAGTGGTGCGCCGGGCGGCGGGGCCGCCGCGGGCGCGTCGACGAACAGGTGTCCCCACGATGCGCTCCTGACTGATGCGGGTGCACGTCACGGAGACCAACGGGCCGACGGACGACATCGGACCGCATGGCCCGCGACCGGTTCATTCGCACAACACGTTACGCCGAACGGGTGCTGTCAGCACCCGGGCGGAGCCGTTGTCACGGGCCGCGAGGGCGTCCCGCGACAACGGCTCCGTTCATCCGGTCAGGGTCAGGGTCAGGGTCCGGCGAGGCTCAGGGGATGAGCCGCCACTGCTCGATGTAGCCGACGTCGATCGCGGCGTGGTCCTGGACCCGGAGCTTCCAGGTGCCGCTCAGGGGCTGTGCGGAGGCGTCGACGGTGAACGTCTGGTCGACGTTGTCGGCGGAGCCGCCACTGCGGTTCAGCAGCGAGTAGACCGTTCCGTCGGGGCCGACCAGGTCGACCGTCAGGTCACCCCGGTAGGTGTGGATGATCTTCACGTAGACCTTGGTGGTCGCCGAGGCGTTCCCGGTGCGGTCGGTGACGGTGACCGGGGACTCCACCGCCGTGCTGTTGTCGGGGATGTCGACGCGGGTGGCGTTGGCGTAGACGTAGGCCACCTCCCACGAGAAGCTGACGGTGCTGCTCGCGCCGGTGTCGTCCGTGACCGTGACGGTGACGTCGCTGGTGCCGAGGGTGGTCGGGGTGCCGGAGATCAGGCCCGTGTCACTGATCGTCAGACCGTCGGGCAGGCCGGTCGCCGAGTACGTCAGGGCCGCGCCGGAGTTCGTGGTGTAGGCGTCCGTCTGGAGGGACACGGCCTGCCCGATGCCGCTGATCTGGTCCGCCACCGGCGCGACGTTGACGCCCAGCGCGATCCGGTTGCCCACGTTGATCGCCGCCCAGGCGTCGGCCACGGCGAGGTAGGAGGGGCTGTAGGCGCCGAACAGGTCGGCCGCGGCCTGGAGGGTGGCCGTCCGGGCGCCCGCGTAGTTCGTGCTCGACGTCATGTAGGTGGTGAGCGCCCGATACCAGACGCGTTGGGCGTTGTCGATGCCGATGCCGGTCACCGGCCGGGCGTCGTAGGTGGGGCTGTCGTAGGAGACCCCGTTCACGGTCTTCGCTCCGCTGCCCTCGGAGAGCAGGTAGAAGAAGTGGTTGGCCGGGCCCGAGGAGTAGTGGACGTCGAGTCCGCCCAGCGAGGAACTCCAGTAGTCGCTGGACGCACCGTCCTTGCTCGGCTTGTCCATGTAACGCAGCGGGGTGCCGTCGCCGTTGATGTCTATCTTCTCGCCGACCAGGTAGTCCGGGACGTCGGCCGGCAGGTTCTCGTAGAACTCCACGGCGGCGGCGAAGATGTCGGAGGTGGCCTCGTTGAGACCGCCCGACTCACCGGAGTAGGTGAGGCCCGCGGTGGCCGCGGTGACGCCGTGGCTCATCTCGTGGGCGGCCACGTCGAGCGCGGTGAGCGGGTGGGTGTTGCCCGAACCGTCGCCGTACGTCATGCAGAAGCAGCTGTCCTGCCAGAAGGCGTTGACGTAGTTGTTGCCGTAGTGGGCGCGGCTGTAGGCGGCGACGCCGTCGTTGCGTATGCCGTTGCGGCCGAAGACGTTCTTGTAGTAGTCCCAGGTGGCCGCCGCGCCGAAGGCGACGTCCACGCCCGCGGTCTGCCGGCTGGCCGGGGTGCCGTCGCCCCAGACATCGTTGTCGTCGGTGAAGAGCGTGCCGGTGCCGGAGGTGCCCTGGTTCAGGTCGTAGGTGCGGTGTCCGGCGCGGTCGCCGTCGACGAGCTGGTACGTCGAACCGGAGAGCGTGGTGCTGAGGGGCACGGTCCCGTTGAACTGGCCGGTACCGGTGCCGGTTTCGACGCCCTGGTACCGGAAGAGCTGCTTTCCGGTGTCCGCGTCGGTGATCACGTGGAGTTCGTTGGGGGTGCCGTCGTCCTGGAAGCCGCCGACCACGGATTCCCAGGCCAGGGCGGGTTTGCCGGAGGCGGCCCAGACGACGAGACGCGGGCTGCTGTCGAGCGCGGGACGGTCGGCGCCGGCCTTCGCGGCGGTGGTGAGCGCCTGGGCCTTCGCCGCGGCCGAGGAGATCTCCGCCTTGGTGGACGGGAGTACGAGGGCCGCCTTGGTGGCGCGCGACACCGTGCGGCGGCCGCCGTTGGCGTGCACGATCAGGTCGCCGCCGAGGACGGGCAGGCCCGCGTAGGTGCGTTCGTAGCGGGTGTGCGTCGTGCCGTCGGCGTCCTGGGTCACGTCCTTCACGAGCAGTTTCTCGCGGGCGCCGAGGCCGAGGGTCCGCGCGGTGTCCGGGGCGTCTGCCGTGGCGGACTTGAGCAGTGCCGTACGCCTGGCCGGCGAGAGCGGGGCGGGGGACGCGCCCGCGTCGGGGGTGGCCAGGGTCTTGGCGGGGGAGTGACCGCCGGACGCGGCCACGGCGGTGCTGTTCTGGATCCCTGCCACGAGCATGGCGCTCGCTGCTGTCAGCGCCAGGGCCACGCTGTGTCTGGTGCGACGGTGATGACGGTCCTGCCGGAGCATGCGTTCTCCTTCTGTGGGGTGATCGGGCCCGGTAGGGCCCGGGAGAGCGGGTCGGCCTGGTGAGGCCGTCCGGCGGCGCGCGGGTGGGTGGCGCGGCGCGAAGGGGGTCAGGTCCTCGCTGCCGTGCGGGGTGAAGTCAGGGGGTGGACAAGGGAGTTGTGTGAGACACCTGTGAGCAGGCGGTGAACTTTCGGAGAGCAGATTGACACTCGACAGTCGTGAATGTCATGACCGCATCAGAACAACGGCTTGAACTTGCGGTTGCGAGCGGCGGGTTCGAGCGCCTGAACAGTGTTTTTCGGCCGCGGAGTCAGTGCGTCCGCGGGTGAGCGCGACCCGCCGATCCGGATCGCTCGCAGCGCGACGGCCTAACTCCCGGTCTCCGTGTCATAGCGCTCGCGCGCCTCGTGGACCTCTTCGATGTGCGTCTCCGCCCAGTCCTTCACACCCGCCAGCAGCAGGGAGAGGCTGAGGCCGAGCGGGGTGAGTTCGTAGTCCACGCGGACCGGAACGGACGGGGTCACCGTGCGGGCGAGAATGCCGTCGCGTTCCAGGGAGCGCAGGGTCTGGGTGAGCATCTTGGGGCTGACGCCGGCGATCTTGCGGGCGAGTTCGCTGTACCGCATCGGGCCGGGGGCCAGCGCGCAGACGACCAGGCTCACCCACTTGTCGCTGATCCGGTCGAGGAACTGGTGGGTGGGGCAGTCCCGGATGAACGCGTCGTACTCCACGCGCGCCTGCTCGCGCCGCTGGGCCGCCGTCGTCGTCGGCATCGCTCACCTCTGGGGGACCTAGGCACCTTCAGGTAACTACTTACCCATGGATAGTAGCTCTTCCTAGGGTTGCAGACAGCCGAGGAGAGACCGAGGCAGGAAAGTCGTAGAGGGAGCAGGGCGTCATGCGTGCAGCAGTGGTGAACACCTTCGGCGGGCCCGAGACCGTGGAGGTCGTGGAGACCGAGCGGCCCGAGCCCGGCCCGGGACAGGTACGGATCAAGGTCGCGGCGGCCGCGCTGAACCCCGTGGACGAAGGGGTGCGGGCCGGTTTCTTCGGCGGTGCGGGCAAGCGGATCGGGCTCGGCTGGGACGTCGCCGGGACCGTGGACGCGACCGGCGTCGCCACCGCCTGGGGCGTGGGCGACCAGGTGGTGGCGCTCGATCCCGGCATGGTGCGGCCGCTCGGCACACACGCCGAGTACGTCGTGGTGGCGGCGGACGCGGTGGCCACGGCGCCGGCCACGGTGGACGCCGTGCACGCGGCGACGTTGCCGCTGAACGGGCTGACCGCCGTACAGGCCCTGGACCTGCTGGAGTTGGCCGAGGGGCAGTCCCTTCTGGTGACCGGTGCGGCGGGCGCGGTCGGCGGCTTCGCCGTCCAACTGGCCGCCCACCGGGGGATATCGGTGACCGCACTGGCCCGCGAGGCCGACGCGGAGCTCGTACGGTCGCTGGGGGCCGCGCACTTCACGGCGGGCGCCGTCGAGGCCGGGAGCTTCGACGCCGTACTGGACGCGGCGGTTCTCGGTGAGCCGGCCCTGGAGTGGGTGCGTGACGGGGGCGGCTACGTCGGTGTCCGGCCCGGCGGCGAGCCGGCGCCGGTGCGCGGGGTGCGGACGGTCTCCGTCGCCGTGACCGCGGACGGGGCACGCCTGGCGGAGCTGGCGGGACTCGTGGACGAGGGTGTGCTGACGCTCCGGGTGGCCGAGACGTTCTCCCTGGACGACGCGGCCAAGGCCCACGCGCGCCTCGCGGCGGGCGGGGTGCGCGGGCGGCTGGTTCTGGTCCCCTAGCCGGTCCCGGCCGGCCCGGGTCGATCCGGGCCGGTTCGGGCCGACCCGGGCTGGTCCGGGGGGCCGGTGGTGGCGAAGCGTCTGCGGTAGTGGGTCGGGGTGGTGCCCAGGTGGCGGGCGAAGGCGCGGCGGAGGGTCTCGTCGGTGCCCAGGCCGCTGTGCTGGGCGGCCGCGGTGACGCTGTGGCCGGCCAGGAGCAGCTGCTGGGCACGGTCCAGGCGGACCCGCTCGACCCAGCGGGCCGGTGTGGTGCCCAGCTCGGCGGTGAACAGCCGGGTGAGGTGCCGGGGGCTGACGGCGGCGGACGCGGCCATGGCGGGCAGGGTGTGGTCGGCGGTCGGATCGGCGAGTACGGACGCGATCAGGGTGCGGAGCAGGTCGCTGCGGGCGGGCGGTGTGGTGATGGCCGTGGAGAACTGGGACTGGCCGCCGGGGCGTTGCAGGAAGACGACGAGTTCGCGGGCGACGTCCCGCGCCACGTCCGCACCGTGGTCGTCCTCCACCAGGGCGAGGGCGAGGTCGATGCCCGCGCTGATGCCGGCCGAGGTGACGTACCGCCCGTCGCGGATGTGGATGGCGTCCGGCTCGACCCGCACCCGGGGGAAACGGCGCGCGAAGGCGGCCGCGTGCCGCCAGTGCGTCGTCGCGCGCCGGCCGTCGAGCAGACCCAGCTCGCCCAGCACGAAGGCGCCCGTGCACACCGAGGCGACCCTGCGCGCCCGCCCGGTGAGGTCGCGGGCCGTGGCGAGCAGCTCGTCCTCGATCGGCCGCACGGCCAGCCGGTCACCGCCGGCCACCAGGACCGTGTCGACCGGGCCTGCGTCGGCCGCCCGGACCGTGCCGGTCAGCGCCAGCCCCGCGGACGTGGTGACCGCGCCGCCCTCCGGGGAGACCAGTACCAGCTCGTAGGGGTCGGCGAGTCTGCCCGCCTGGTGCAGCACCTCCGACGGACCGCTGACGTCGAGCATGGTCACCCCCTCGAAGACCACAAAGCCCACTCGATGCGTCATGTCCGAATCCGTGGTTTTCCTGGCAGCAGGGACATGGCCCAGCCTACGTCCCCCGGAGAACCCTGGAGGCACATCACCCGTTCGGCATGGAGGCTGAGAACGATGAACGAAGAGATCGCAGGCGTGCGGATCCCGGACACCGCCCTGGTCCGGGAGGCCACCGAGATGGTCCGTGACGTCGCCACCCCGCTGGTGTTCGACCACTCCCGGCGGGTCTTCCTGTGGGGCTCGCTGCGCGGCCGGGCCCTCGGGCCGGCCTTCGACCCCGAGCTGCTGTACGTCGGTGCGATGTTCCACGACCTGGGCCTCACCAAGAGCCTGCGCCGCACCGACCAGCGCTTCGAGATCGACGGCGCCGACGAGGCCCGCGCCTTCCTGCAGGCCCACGGCATCACCGGGGAGCCCGCCGACCGGGTCTGGACGAGCATCGCCCTGCACACCACCCCGGAGATCCCGCTGCACATGGCACCCGAGATCGCCCTGGTCACCCGCGGGGTCGAGCTGGACGTGCTGGGTATCGGCTACCACGAGGTCACCGACGAGCAGCGCGCGGCGGTCGTCGCGGCGCACCCCCGCCCCGACTTCAAGAACCAGATCCTCGCCGCCTTCACCGAGGGCATCCAGGACCGCCCCGACACCACTTTCGGCAACGTCAAGGCCGACGTGCTCGCCCACTTCGTCCCCGGCTTCCGGCGGGGCGACTTCGTCGAGGTCATCCAGAACTCCGCCTGGCCCGAGTGACCCGTCCGAGCGGCGCCGATCAGTCCGGCGGCGGTCCGAGCAGCCCCTCCACGACGTCGTGGAGGGGGCCCAGGAGATCCTCGGGTGTCGCGTCGGCCAGGGGCCGCAGGCCGACGGCGGAGCGTACGACGGCGACCCCGACGCCGAGCGCGACCAGGAGCTCCGCCCGCAGTTCGGCGTCGGGTGCCGACGAGGCGCCCGACGCTTCGAGCACCTGCCGGCCGAACTCCGCCAGAGCGCGCCGGCGGAGCTCCGTCACCTGCTCGTCCCCGGAGTCCCGCAGCAGCATCAGCACCGGGTGCTCGCCGAACTCCGCCCACGCCCCGGCCGCCAGCTGCCGGCTGAGCGCCTCGGCCAGTGCGGCCCGGTCGCGCGGGAACCCGCCGTCACCGCCCAGGAACCGCGGCGTCGACGCCAGCGCCGCCTTGAACAGGCCCTCCTTGGAGCCGAAGTACCGCTTGATGAGGGCCAGGTTGACCCCGGCGTCCGCGGCGACGTCCCGGAGCGTCGTACGGTCGTAGCCCAGCTGTGTGAACCGGGTGCGGGCGGCCAGCAGCAGGGCCTGCCGGGTCGCCGCGGCGTCCCGGCGCCGAGCCCCGTCGGCGGCCTGATCGGTCACGTCGTCCGATGACACAGCGGCTCCTCTCCTCGACGCCATCCCGGACCCGTCGGCGGACCGAGGCTCCGCGCATCCGCCACAAGGTAATCATGCGTTGACATGATCCCGCGGCGAGGTCTACGTTGCCAAGTAATCACTTGATGACCAACGGGGCCGCGTGGAAGGAACAGAGACGGTGCCGCAGCAAGCCCTCCTCGTCATGGACGTCCAGCAGGTCGTCGTCGACCGCTTTCCCGACGCCGAGTACCTGCCCCGCCTGGGCAAGGCGATCGACGCCGCCC
The DNA here is from genome assembly GCF_040296885.1 of Streptomyces sp. NPDC001980. Classification (NCBI taxonomy): domain Bacteria; kingdom Bacillati; phylum Actinomycetota; class Actinomycetes; order Kitasatosporales; family Streptomycetaceae; genus Streptomyces; species Streptomyces sp. NPDC001980. Next base: position 453,226 of record NZ_JBEOYD010000002.1, read on the forward strand.
GGGCCGGCGGCGTCCCGGTGATCTACGTGGTCGTCGGCTTCCGCCCGGGCTACCCGGAGGTCAGCGCCCGCAACAAGATGTTCCGCGGCCTGGTGGGCGCCGTGGCGCGGCCGGCCGGGGACGACCGGGCCACACAGGTCCACCCCGACGTGGCTCCCGCGCCCGGCGAGCCGGTGGTCACCAAGCGGCGGGTCAGCGCCTTCGCCGGCAGCGACCTCGACATGGTGCTGCGGGCCGGCGGGATCGATCACCTCGTCCTCACCGGCATCGCCACCAGCGGCGTCGTGCTGTCCACCCTGCGCCAGGCCGCCGACCTCGACTTCGAGCTCACCGTCCTGTCCGACGGCTGCCTCGACTCCGACCCGGAGGTGCACCGGGTGCTCACGGAGAAGGTGTTCCCGAAGCAGGCCGAGGTCACGACCGTCGACGCGTGGGCGGCGGCACTCTGACGCACGGTCCGTGCTCCGGCCCGGGCCGTCAGGCGAGCGTCACCTCCACCGGCAGCCGCTTGATGCCGTTGACGAAGTTCGAGCGCACCCGGGGCACCTCGCCGACCAGCCGGATGTCGGCCAGCCGGGGGATCAGCTCCTCGAACATGATCCGGATCTCGGTGCGCGCGAGCAGGTTGCCCAGGCACAGATGGGGGCTGCCCTTGCCGAAGGCGACGTGGTCGTTGTTCTGCCGGGCCACGTCGAAGTCGTAGGGGTTGCCGAAGACCTCCTCGTCGCGGTTGCCCGAGGCGTACCACATGACGACCTTGTCACCCTCCCTGATCCGCTTGCCGCCGAGCTCGACGTCACGGGTCGCGGTACGGCGGAAGTGGTAGACCGGGGACGCCCAGCGCAGGAACTCCTCCACGGCCGTCGGGATCAGCGACGGGTCGTCCCTGAGCCGGGCCAGCTGCTCGGGGTGCTGGAGGAGGGCCAGCATCGAGTGGGTGATGGTGTGCCGGGTGGTCTCGTTGCCGGCCACCACCAGCAGCAGGAAGTAGTTGTCGAAGTCCTGCGCGGAGAGCGGGACCCCGTCGCGCGGGGTGGTGTTGACCAGCTTGGAGACCAGGTCCGTCCCCGCGCCGCCGCGCCGCTGCCGCGCCAGCTCCCGCCCGTACTCGAAGACTTCGAGCGAGGCGGGGGAGCGGAACGGCAGGTCGCGGTACTTCTCGCTCTCCGCGCTGTGCAGCAGGACGTCCGCGTAGTCGGGGTCGGTGTTGCCGATGATGCGGTTGCCCCAGTCGATGAGCTGCTGGTTGTCCTCCGGCGGCACGTCGAGGAGCCGGGCCAGGACGTTGATGGGGAAGTCCGCGGAGACCTCCTTCACGAAGTCGAAGGTCCCCTTGGCCAGCGCCGCGTCCAGCGTCTTCGCCGTCAGCCCGCGCAGGAAGTCCGTGTAGCTGTTGATGACCCCCGCCCCGAACTGCCGCTGGATCATGCTGCGCAGGGCGCGATGGCGTACCCCGTCCAGCTCCAGGATCGAGGCGCGTTTGCGGATCTGGTCCTCGTCGAGCTCCTCCAGGTTCACGAACCGGGTGGAGGTGAAGGTCTCGGCGTCGCGGTCCACCCGCGCGATGTCGGCGTGCCGGGTGACCGCCCAGAAACCGGAGTTGGGCGCCTCCTCCGGCTGCCAGTGCACCGGGTCCTCGTGGCGCAGGGTGTGGAACATCCGCCAGGGCGTGACCCCGTCGGTGAAGTTGTCGAGGTTCGCGAGGTCGACATCGGCGAGACGCATGGCCTCGACGCCGGTGGTTGTGGTCATCGTCGGTCCTTCGAAGGTGGTCACGGGTGGCCGCGGGTGGTCACAGGTGGTAGGCGTACTCGTTGAACTCCCAGTCGGTGACATGCCGTTGGAAGCGTTCGACCTCGTTGCGCTTGTAGGACAGGTACGAGCCGGTGAAGTCCTTGCCGAGCAGCCCGGCGAGCGCGGTGTCCGACTCCAGCGCGTCCAGTGCGGCGGACAGGTCCGTGGGCAGCAGGGCCGCCTTCGTGGTGTCGTAGCCGTAGCCCTCCAGCGGGGCGGGCGGCTCCTCGGCGGCCAGGATGCCGAGCAGTGCGGCGGCCGTGGTCGCGGCGATCGCCAGGTACGGGTTGGCGCTCGCGTCGCCCAGGCGCAGTTCGAGCCGGGCGCCGGCGCCGCGCTCGGGCGGCACCCGGACCATCGCGCTGCGGTTGTCCAGGCCCCAGTCGATGAGCCAGGGGGCCAGGGTGTCCGGGCCGAAGCGTTTGTACGAGTTGACGGTCGGGTTGAGCAGCGCGGCCAGGGCGGGCGCGTGCGCGAGGACACCGGCGACGGCGTGCCGGGCGGTGGCGGACAGGCCGTAGGCACCGGCGGGGTCGTCGAAGGCGTTGCGGCCCTCGGCGTCGGTACCGGACAGGTGCAGGTGGAAGCCCGAGCCGCCGGCGTCGTTGAAAGGCTTCGCCATGAAGGTGGCCAGCCGCCCCTCGCGCCGGGCCAGTTCCTTCACCGCGGCCTTGAAGCGGAACGCCCGGTCGGCGGCGGACAGGGCGCCGGAGTGCAGGAGGTTGATCTCGAACTGCCCGCCGTCGAACTCGTGGTTCCCGCTCAGCACCCCGATGCGCAGGTCGCGCACCTGCCGCAGGGTGCGGAGCAGGTGGTTGTCGGGGTCGGCGCGCAGTCCGGCGGTGTAGACGACACCGGGGGTGCTGCCGTAGCGCCGCCAGCCGCCGCCCGGGTCCTGCTCGCACAGGAAGTACTCCAGCTCGGGCCCGACGACCGGGCTCAGCCCGTGCTCCCGGCACCGCTCCAGGACCGACCGCAGCAGGTCGCGCGGTGACTCGGGGGCGGGCGCGCCGGTGGCCGGATCGGTGACGTCGGCGAGGCAGGCGGCCACGCCCGGCTCCCAGGGCAGTGCGACCAGGGTGCTGAGGTCCGGCCGTACGCAGACGTCCGGCAGCCCGGCGTCCAGACCGCCGCTGACCGGCACCACGTCCCCCTGCGGGCTGGTGTGGTACACGGCCCGGCAGAAGGCCAGCCCGTGCTCCAGGGCCCGGGGCAGCTCCTCGACCAGCACGTCACGCGCCCGGTCCGTGCCGATGAGGTCGGGATAGGTCACCCGGACGACGTCGATGCCGTCGGCGGCGAGCCGGTCCAGGTGCCGGCGGACTTCTGCGTGGTCTTGATCGCTCACCGTTGTCTCCTTGGGCGGACGGACGTCGGGACACCACGAAGAGCAGGGTGGTGTGGGAGGTGAGAGCCGGTGGCCGGGGCTCGATGTGAGAGGGCATCGGCAGCACTCCGGCCTGCTGTTTGAAGCCAAACGGTAGGCAGGGGCGCACCTTGCCGCAAGAGGGCGGTGCAAAGAATTTATCCATACGGATAGGTATTGACCAGGGGATGGCGGCTGCCTACCTTGTTTGAAGCCAAACGAGTCCGGGGCGCGGTCCGCCGCAACCCGTTGGCAGGGCCCGGTCGGCAGGACCGGCCGGGCCCACTTCCTCCCCCTCTCCCTTCGCTCCCGCTCCCTCAGGAGGACCGGCCATGAAGGTCGTCGTCGACATGAACAAGTGCCAGGACCACGGCCAGTGCGTCTTCGCGGCCCCCGACGTCTTCTCCCTGGACGACGCCGGCCACCTCGTCCACGTCTCCGACCCGGACGACGCACTGCGCGACGAGGTCGAGGAAGCGGCCGACGTCTGCCCGCTCCAGGCCATCCGGATCGAGGCCTGACCGTGCACGCGCGCATCGTGGTGGCCGGGGCCTCCATGGCCGGCCTGCGCGCAGCCGAGCAACTGCGCGCGGCGGGCTGGACCGGCGCGATCACCCTCGTCGGCGATGAACCGCACATGCCCTACAACCGGCCGCCCCTGTCCAAGGAGGTCCTGGCCGGCAAGGCCTCCTTCGAGTCCCTCGCCTTCCGGCCGCGCGCAGGCGTGGCCGACGTCGAGTGGCGGCTGGGCAGAGCAGCGGCCGCCGCGGGACTCGACGAGCGGACCGTACGGCTCGACGACGGCACCGAGCTGTCGTACGACGGACTGGTCGTCGCCACCGGGATGCGCCCCCGGCGCCTGGACTGCCCAGGGCCGCGGGCCGGGCGCCACACGGTCCGCACGCTCGACGACGGCCGGGAGCTGCGCGAGGCGCTGACCCGGCCCGGTGCCCGGGTCGTCGTGGTCGGGGCCGGGTTCATCGGCTGCGAGGTCGCCGCGACCGCGGTGGGCCTCGGTGTCGCCGAGGTGACGGTCGTCGACCCGCTGCCGCTGCCGATGGCCGGGCCGCTCGGAGAGCTGCTGGGCCGGGCGCTGCTGAAGCGGCACGAGGAGCGCGGGGTGCGCTTCGCGCTCGGGACCGGGGTGGCCGGGTTCCTGGGGGACGAGCGGGTGACCGGGGTGGAGTTGAGCGACGGTTCCGTGCTGCCCGCCGACGTGGTGGTCGAGTCGGTCGGTTCCGTCGCCAACACCGAGTGGCTCGACGGCAACGGGCTCGACCTGACCGACGGGGTGCTCACCGACGCCTTCCTGCGGGCCGGCGGCCGGCCGGACGTGGTCGCGGTCGGCGACGTGGCGCGGTTCCCCAACGCCCGCTACGACGGTGTGCCGCGCCGGGTCGAGCACTGGTGCATCCCGACCGACACCGCCAAGCACGCGGCGAGGACGCTGGTCGCCGACGCCGATCCGGCGCCCTTCGCGCCGTTGCCCACCTTCTGGAGCGACCAGCACGACTTCCGGCTGCAGTCCTTCGGGGCGCCGGTGCTCGGCAAGGAGGACGTCCGCGTCCTCGACGGCGACCCGGAGGGGGACGTGCTCGTCGGCTACCACCGCGACGGCCTGCTCGTCGGTGTCGTCGCGCTCGGCGGTCCGGCCGTGGCCGCGTCCGCCGCCCGCTACCGAGCCGAGCTGCTGAAGCAGCCCGCCCTGACCGTTTCCTGACCGACCGAGGAGCCTCAAGTGACCGGTGTGCGTGGCTTTTTCCACCCCAGGACGGCGAGCGGTGCCTCGTCGCTGATCCCGGCGCCGCCGTGGCGGTACTCCGGTGACCTGCTCACCGTCGAGTACCGCACGGATCCCGCGCGGGTGCGCGAACTGCTGCCCGAGCCACTGGAATTGGCCGACGAGGATCCGGGCGCGGTCGCCCTGATCTGGGCCGACTGGCAGTCCTGCTCGGCGTCCGGGGCGGAACTTCTCGATCCGGTGCGCGCGCAGTACAAGGAGGCCTTTGCGGTCGTGCGCTGCAGGTACCGGGGGCAGACGTACTCGCGGTGCGTCTACATCTGGGTCGACAAGGACTTTGCGATCGCCCGGGGCCTGCACCAGGGGTATCCGAAGAAGCTCGGGTCGATTCACCAGACGCGGCCGCATCCTTACGGGCCCGCGCCTCGGATCGAGGCGGGGGCGCGGTTCGGGGCGACGCTGGCGGCGGCCGACCGGCGGCTGGCCCAGGTGGTGGTGACGCTGCGGGAGCCGTCCGGGACGAACGGGTTCGTCAACGGGCATCCGATGGCTCATCACCGGTGGCTGCCGGCGATCGAGAAGGGCAAGGGGTTGGCTCTGGATGAGCTGATCGAGTCGGGGGCGGCGGACTTTGAAGGGGGCCAACCGTGGGTGGGGGACGCCGAGTTGGAGTTGTTCGAGGCGCCTACGGAGGAGCTGGCCCGGCTGGAGGTCCGGGAGCCGATCGCCGCGTATTACCGGCAGGTGGGGGTGGTTTGGGATGGGGGGCGGCTTCTTGAGTCCGGAACGTCGGGAGTGGTTGCCGAGTGAGGTGCGTGGTCGGGTGCGGGTGGTTCGTGGCTGGTCGCGCCCACGCGGCGGCAGCCGCAAATTGAACACAGCCCCGCGCCCCTAGGTGGGGGCAGTTCCCCTCTTTCGAACAGGAGCCCATGTCATGATCGACAAAGTTGCCGTCGCCGGTGTTTCCGTCGACACCCGGCACTGGATCGGCGGTCAACGCGTCGCCTCCGGCGACACTTTCACCGATACCTCTCCCATTGACGGCAGCGTCCTTGGCGAAATCGCCCGTGGCGGTCCTGCCGAAGCCGAAGCCGCCGTTGCCGCCGCCCGAGCCGCCTTCCCCTCCTGGGCCGCCACCCCCCGTGCCGAACGCGCCCGGATCCTGCACGCCATCGCCGACGGGGTCGAGAAGCGCATCGAAGAGCTCGCGATCGTCGAGACCACCGACAACGGTGCCCTCCTTCGCTCGCACCGGCGCGGAGTCATGCCCCGCGTCGCGCACAACTTCCGTTTCTTCGCGGACTGGTTGCTCAAGCTCGGCCACGAGGACTTCGAGACCCGTGGCCACCGCAACCACGTCAGCTGGGACCCCGCCGGTCCCTGCGTGCTGATCACCCCGTGGAACGCCCCGCTCATGCTGGCCACCTGGAAGGTCGCCCCGGCCCTCGCCGCCGGGAACACCGTGATCCTCAAGCCCGCCGAGTGGTCCCCGCTCACCGCCTCCCTCCTCGCCGACATCGCGGCCGAGGCCGGGCTGCCCGCCGGTGTGCTCAACGTCGTGCAGGGGTACGGCGCCGAGATCGGTGATGCGCTCACGTCCCACCCGGACGTGCGCCGCATCAGCTTCACGGGTTCTGTCCCCACGGCCAGGCGCATCGCCGCCTCCGCCGCCGCCAACCTCACCCCCCTGAGCCTCGAACTCGGCGGCAAATCACCGCTGTTGGTCTTCGCCGACGCCGATCTCGACCTGGCCGTCGACCTCGCGGTGGAGCAGTACGACAACGCCGGGCAGGTCTGTCTCGCCGGCACCCGCCTGCTCGTCGAGGAGTCGGTCGCCGAGGAGTTCACCCGGCGGTTCGTGGAGCGGGCGCGCGCCCTGCGGCAGGGGGATCCGCGCGACGAGGACACCGACATCGGGCCCAACATCCACCCCCGTCAGCTGGAGAAGATCGACGGGTTCGTGCAGCGGGCGATCGCGGGAGGGGCGCGTGCCGTGATGGGCGGGCATCGCCAGGACGGGCAGTTCTACGCGCCGACGCTCCTCACCGACGTCGCGCAGGACAGCGAGGTCGTGCAGGAGGAGGTCTTCGGGCCCGTCCTCACCCTCCAGACCTTCGCCGACGAGGAGGAGGCGGTCCGGCTCGCGAACGACACCCGGTTCGGGCTCGCCGCCACCCTCGCCACCGGTGACCCCGAGCGTGCCGAGCGAGTCACCGGGCAGTTGGTCGCCGGCACCGTGTGGGTCAACTGCTTCTTCGTGCGTGACCTCCAGGCGCCGTTCGGCGGCTCCCGGCTCTCCGGGGTCGGGCGCGAGGGCGGCACCTGGAGCTTCGACTTCTACTGCGACCTGAAGAACACCGTCACCGCACCGAAGGGCTGGAAGGACCATGGGTGAGATCGTCGGGGCGGGGCTCCTCGCCCACGTCCCCACCATCGTGCTGCCGGAGGCCGACCGGCTGGAGCTGAACGAGGGTAAAGAGATCACCCTCGTCACCGGCCTGCGCGAGCTGCGCACGGACGTCTTCGAGCGGGACGACTACGACACCGTCGTCGTACTGGATTCACACTGGGCGACGACCGTCGAGTTCGTGGTCACGGCCCAGCAGCGCCGGGCGGGACTGTTCACCTCCGAGGAACTGCCGCGCGGGATGTGCCGGATGCCGTACGACTTTCCCGGTGACCCCGAACTCGCCCGCAACGTCGAGAGGTTCGCCGACAGGCACGGCACCTGGATCACCGCGATCGACGACGAGTACCTGCCGATCTACTACGCCACCATCAACCTCTGGAAGTTCCTGGGCGAGGGCCTGCCCGACAAGCGGTGGGTGACCATCGGGGTGTGCCAGACCGGGGACATGGAGGACCATCTGCGGCTCGGGCGGGCGCTCGCCGACGGCATCGCCGCCACCCCGGGGCGGCGGGTACTGCTCCTCGCCTCCGGTGCCCTCTCGCACACCTTCTGGCCGCTGCGCGAGCTGCGTGACCACGAGGCCAGCGACCCGGTGCACATCCGCACCCCCGAGGCCCGGGCAGCAGACCACGAGCGCATCGAGTGGTTCAAGGAGGGCCGTCACGACAAGGTCCTCGACACCATGGACGCGTTCTGGAAGTTCAAGCCCGAAGCGAAGTTCGCCCACTACCTGATGCTGGCCGGCGCCCTCGGCGAGCAGGCCTGTGCCGCACCGGCCCGGCAGTACGGCGAGTACGAGAACTCCGTCGGCACCGGCCAGGTGCACCTCTGGTTCGACCGGCCCGCCGGCGGCTGGACCGGCACCGATTCGCCCCTGACAGCCGCGCCCCACCACCCGCACCGCCGTCCCTAGGAAGGCCGCCATGGCTGCTTTTTCCGAGTATCGCCGTATCCTCCTCGACGGCGCCGCCGTCCAGGTCACCGTCGACGGGGACGAACTCGTCGCCGGGGACGGGCGCCGCGTCAGGATCGAGGAGGCGCAGCATCTGCCGCCGGTCGTGCCGTCCAAGGTGATCGCCGTCCACCTCAACCACCGCAGCCGGGTCGAGGAGTTCCGGATCGGGCTGCCCGACACCCCGACCTACTTCCACAAGCCGACCTCCGCCCTCAACTCCCACCGGGGCGCCGTCGTCCGGCCCGACGGCTGCAAGTGGCTCAACTACGAGGGCGAGGTCGCCATCGTCATCGGGAAGACCGCACGGAACGTCTCGCCTGCCGAGGCGGGGGAGTACATCGCCGGGTACACGGTCGCCAACGACTACGGACTGCACGACTTCCGGGACACCGACGCCGGCTCCATGCTGCGGGTGAAGGGGTCGGACACCCTGTGCCCGCTGGGTCCCGGCCTGGTCACCGACTGGGACTTCCACGGCAAGCGGCTGCGCACGTACGTCAACGGCGAGGTCGTCCAGGACGGATCCACCGACGAGATGAAGTGGGACATGCACTATCTCGTCGCCGACATCGCCCGCACGATCACCCTCCACCCCGGCGACGTACTGCTGTCCGGCACCCCGGCCAACTCGCGGCCCGTGCAGCCCGGCGATGTCGTCGAGGTCGAGGTGGAGGGCCTCGGGCGGCTCACCAACCACATCGTCACCGGGCCCACTCCGGTCCGCACCGACGTCGGCGCCCAGCCCACCGAGTCCGAGGAAGTGCTGTCCACCGCGCTCGGCGGCGACTGGGAGTTCCGTGGCATCCGCGCACCCCGCAGGTAGACGCCACGGCAGGCGCCGGGAACCGGCGGGTAGGGTCGCGACCATGACCGAATCCGCCGAGCCCCCGCACCAGCCCGACGACCAGCCGGAGGACCGGTCGCGCAGGCGGCTCGGCTACGGCGAGGGGCGCGAGGCGCTGCTCAGGGCCGCGGTCCGGGTCGTCGGCGCACGGGGGCTGCGGCACCTCACCTACCGTGCCGTGGCCGAGGAGGCCGGGGTCACCCATGGCCTGGTCGTCCACCACTTCGGCTCCCGGGACGCGCTGATCGAGGAGTCCCTCGCCTACGCCGTGCGCCTCAGCCTCAGCAGCAGCCTGCTGGAGCCCGGCACCGGGAAGCCCGAGGACTTCGTGGCCGGCCTGACGGACATGGTCGAGGACGACGCGGACGGCCAGGCGTACCAGTACGAGCTGCTCCTGGAGGCCCGCCGCCGGCCCGAGCTGCTCCCGCAGGTCCGCGCGCTCTACGACGAGTACTTCGGCGCCTCCCGGCGCGAGCTGGCCCGCATCCTGCCCGGCGACGCGAGTCCGGCGTTCAACCGGCTGGTCTTCGCCGCGCTGGACGGCCTGGTGCTGCACCAGCTCACCGGCATCGGCGACCGCGCCGACACCGAGGCGGCCCTGGCCGAGCTGCGTTCCCTCCTGCGCACCCTGGGTGAGCGGTCGCCGGACCGTCGCGACTGAGCGTGCCCGGCCCGGAGCCCCCCGTCGCGGTCGCGCCGGGGGGTTTGCCATGCCCTGGGCCGGTCGGTTTCCCTGGCGTAAATTCCCCTTCCCACCCCCTTGTCAGATGGATAGTTCCGGCCCACCATGAGGCAACTCGTTTGGCTCAAAACGAAAACTCTCCCTTCCCCTCAGCAGGTGATCCGAGTGGACAGTCAGACGGTCGACGCCTCTCCGCAGGCCGGAGCGGGCAACCAGCCCGCGGCCACCCTCAAACGCAACGCCCTGGGTGTCCTGGGCATCCTCTTCTTCGTCCTGTCCGCCCAGGCGCCGCTCACCGGTATCGCGGGCGCCGTGCCGATCGCGGTCGCCGTCGGCAACGGCGCCGGGGCCCCGGCCGCCTACGCCCTCGCCGGAGCGGTCATCCTGCTGTTCTCCGTGGGCTTCGTGGCCATGGGCCGGCACGTCGTCAACGCCGGCGCCTTCTACACGTACATCGGCAAGGGGCTCGGCCGGACGACCGGCAGTGGCAGCGCCGCCGTGGCGCTGTTCGCCTACTGCACGGTCCAGGCCGCGATGTACGGTCTGTACGGGTACGCCGTCGGCGGGCTCGTCGAGCACTACTCCGGCGCGCACATCGCCTGGTGGGTCTGGGCCCTGGTGACCATGGCCGTGGTCCAGGTGCTGGGCGCCGCCGGGATCGAGCTGGGCGCCAAGGTCCTCGCCGTGTTCGTGCTGGCCGAGTTCAGCATCCTGCTCGCCTTCGCCCTGGTCACCTTCGTCAAGGGCGGCGGGCCCGAAGGGCTCGACTTCGGCGGCACGTTCTCGCCGCACGCGGTGCTCCAGGGCGCACCCGGCGTGGCCCTGATGTTCGCCGTCGCCTCGATGTTCGGCTTCGAGGCCACCGCCATCTACGGCGAGGAGGCCCGCGAACCCCGCAAGACCGTCCCCCGCGCCACCTACCTCTCGGTCACCGTGGTCACCGGCTTCTTCGCCTTCGTGTCGTGGATGCTGGTCTCCTCGTACGGCCCCTCGAAGGTCACCGCGGCCGCGGGCAAGGCGCTGGCGGGCGGCGACTCCACCGTCTTCGTCTTCGCGCCGATCGCCGACCAGTTCGGCGGCTGGGCCGACGACGTCCTGCCGATCCTACTCGCCACCTCCCTCTTCGCCGGCATCCTCGCCTTCCACAACTCCGCCAACCGCTACCTGTTCTCCCTCAGCCGCGAGGGCCTGCTGCCGGGCCGCCTGCGCACCCTCAACCACCGGCACTCGCCGTGGGTCGCGGGCCTGGTGCAGACGGCGATCGCGGTGCTCCTGGTGATGCCCTTCGCCCTCGCCGGCAAGGACCCGGTCCTCACCCTCTTCTCCTGGTTCAGCGGCGTCGGGGTCCTCGCCTGCATGCTGCTGTACTTCCTGACCTCGGTCTCGGTGATCGTCTTCTTCCGCCGCGAGCGCCTCGACACCCGGCCCTGGAACACGCGGATCGCCCCGGCCCTCGGCGCCCTCGGCATCGCCGCCATGATCTGGGTGATCCTGGCCAACTTCACGACCCTCATCGGCGGCGCCACCACCACGGCCGTCTGGCTCGTCCTCGCCGTCCCCGCCGTCCTGCTCCTCGGGGCGGGCACGGCACGGCTCGTCCACGGCCGCTGACGCACCCCGCCGGGCCCGGCCCCGCACGGCCGGGCCCCACACCCTTCGATTGGGATCACCATGCTGGACCTCACCCCCGACGAACTGATCGGCCGGGCCAAGGCCCTCGACCTGCCCGCACAGCACCACATCGACGGCACCGACGAGCCCGGCGGAGGAGCGGCCTTCGCCGTCGTCTCACCCCGGGACGGACAGCTCCTCACCCAGGTCGCCGATGCCGGCCCGGCCGAGGTCGACCACGCCGTGGCCGCCGCCCGCCGCGCCTTCGACGCCGGGCCCTGGCCGCGCATGGCACCCGCCGAGCGCGGCCGGATCCTGCTGCGCATGGCCGAACTCCTCGAAGAACAGCGGGCGGAGCTCGCCCTCACGATCACCCTGGAGATGGGCAAGCCGATCACCGAGGCGTACGCCATCGAACTGCGCGCGGCGATCACCACCTTCCGCTGGTACGGGCAACTGGCGGACAAGCTCACCGACGAGTCCCCGCACACCGCCTCCGACGCCCTCGCCCTGATCACTCGTGAACCGACCGGTGTCGTCGGCGCCGTGGTCCCCTGGAACTTCCCTCTGACGCTGGCGAGTTGGAAGGTGGCCCCGGCGCTCGCGGCCGGCTGTACGGTCGTCCTGAAGCCGTCCGAGTCCTCCCCGCTCTCCGCCCTGCTCCTCGGCCGCATCGGCACCGAGGCCGGACTCCCGCCCGGCGTCCTCAACGTCGTCACCGGCGACGGCCCCACGGCCGGGCGGGCGATCGGCCTCCACCCCGACATCGACGTACTGGCCTTCACCGGCTCCACCGCCGTCGGCCGCCACTTCCTGCGCTACTCCGCCGACTCCAACCTCAAGCGGGTCTGGCTGGAGCTGGGCGGCAAGTCGCCCAACATCATCCTCCCGGACGCCCCCGACCTGGACCGGGCCGCCGCCACCGCCGCCTGGGGCATCTTCTTCAACCAGGGCGAGATGTGCACCGCGCCCTCCCGGCTCCTGGTCCACTCCTCGATCGCCGAGCGCGTCACCGACGCCGTCGTCCGCCGGGCCGAGGAACTCCGCATCGGCGACCCGCTCGACCCGGCGACCGAGATGGGCGCGCTGGTCGGGGAGGCGCATCTGGAGCGCGTGCAGGGGCATGTCGACGCCGGCCGTGAGCAGGGCGCCCGGCTGCGCACGGGCGGGGAACGCACCCTGGCGGAGAGCGGCGGCAGCTATCTGCGACCGACGGTCTTCGACCGCGTCGACCCGGGTATGCGCCTTGCCCGCGAGGAGATCTTCGGCCCTGTGCTGTCCGTCCTCGCCTTCGACGGCCTGGACGAGGCGGTCCGGCTCGCCAACGCCACCGAGTACGGCCTCGCGGCCGGCCTGTGGACCTCCGACCTGTCCACCGCGCACCGGGTCTCCCGCGCCCTGAAGGCCGGCACGGTCTGGGTGAACTGCTACGAGGAGGGCGACCTGACCGTGCCCTTCGGCGGGATGAAGCAGTCCGGCAACGGGCGGGACAAGTCCGCGCACGCGATCGACAAGTACACCGAACTCAAGACGACCTGGATCCAGCTGTGACCCGTCCGCCCCGTCCGCTCATCGCCGTACCCGCCCGGTTCTCCGCCACCAGCTCGGCGCTGCGCTTCGCCGCCGAGGTCAACGCCCGGGCCCTGATCGAGGCCGTCTGGCGGGCCGGCGGCGAACCCGCGAGCATCCACCCCGCCGACACCGACGTGCCCGGCCGGCTCGCCCGCTTCGACGGCGTGCTGCTGCCCGGGGGCGGCGACCTCGCCCCGCACCGGTACGGAGCGACGGACACCCACGACACCGTCTACGACGTCGACGACCTCCAGGACGCCTTTGATCTTCAAGTCGCCCGGCACGCACTGGAGTCGGGCCTGCCGCTGCTGGCGATCTGCCGGGGACTGCAGGCCGTGAACGTGGCGCTGGGCGGCACGCTGGAACAGGACATGGGCGGCCCGGACCGCACCCACCGGCACCTGCGCCATCCGGTGACGGTCCGGCCCGGGTCGCGCGTCGAACAAGCGCTGGGGGAGGAGAAAGTGGCCGCCTCCTGCTACCACCACCAGCGCGTGGACCGCCTCGGCACCGGCCTCACCGTCACCGCGACGGCCGAGGACGGTACGGTCGAGGGACTCGAACCGACCGATGGACGGGGTTGGTTCACCGCGGTCCAGTGGCACCCGGAGGACACCGCGCACGAAGACCCGGTACAGCAGCGTCTCTTCGACGCGCTCGTCCGGGCTGCGGCCGTCTGATCAGTCCTTGGGCCGCCGTCCGCTGCGGCGCGGCGCGGGCTCGGCGCCGTCGAGCAGTTCCCGCCGCCGCTCCTCGCCGTGGTCCTCGACCTGGAGCACGACCCGCCGCAGCAGCTCCGCGAGGGTCCGGCACTCGGCGTCGCTGAGCCCGGAGGTCACGAAGGCCTCCTCCGCGTTGAACTCCGGGAACACCCGCTGCATCAGCTCCTCGCCCTGCTCGGTGAGGCTGAGCAGCACCAGGCGGCCGTCGTCCGGATGCCCGGTGCGGCCGAGCAGGCCACGCGACTCCAGGGTGCGGGCCACACCGGTGAGGGTGCCCTTGGAGATCCCGGCCTCCTCCGCCACGTGCCGGGTCTCCGACTCGCCCCACACCCAGACGACCCACAGCACCACGAACGCGGTCCAGGTGAGATCCGAGCCGCGCAGCACGGAGTTCTCCAGATGCTGGCGCACGGCGGAGGCGGCCCGGTGGATGTTGGCCACGGCCGCCATCTGGTCCCGGCGGACCGGGATCCCGCCGAGCTTCGCCGAGGCGAGCTTCTCCGCTTCGGTGATGGACCGATGACCGGGCACGGGTGACTCCTTCTCGACCTTCGTTCGGCCTCAAATTGTACGGAACGAAGCGTGCCGTCAGCGGGTGGCCGGGTGGGGCAGGTCGTGGGCCTCCAGGCTGATCAGCTGCTCCGCCGTCGGGGCGGTGAGCTCGGCGACGCGCTGGGCCTGGCGTTCGGTCGTCTCCTGGAAGATCTGGCGGGCCGAACGGCCGTTGCCGAAGCCCTCGCCCCGGGGCATGGCCTCGAAGAGGGAGAACAGTTCGGTACGGGCCGTGGGCGTCAGCTCGTAGCGGTGCTGCCCCGCCTGGAACTCGACGATCGACACCAGCTCGCCCGGCTCGTAGTCCTCGAAGAGGAGGGTGCGGCCGAAACGGGAGGCGAGGCCGGGGTTGGAGCCGATGAAGCGGTGCATGTCGCCGGGGTAGCCGGCGGCGATGACCACCACGTCGTCGCGGTGGTCCTCCATCAGCTTCACCAGCGTCGCCACGGCCTCGGTGCCGAAGTCGTTGCCCGCGAAGGCCGGGGCCAGCGAGTAGGCCTCGTCGATGAAGAGGACGCCGCCGAGCGCCCGGTTGAAGGCGGCGGTGGTCTTCGGGCCGGTGTGGCCGACGTACTCGCCGACCAGCGCGGTCCGGTCGACCTCGATCAGATGGCCCCGGCGGAGCAGGCCGAGGGCCTTGAGAAGGCGGCCGTAGAGGCGGGCGACCGTGGTCTTGCCGGTGCCGGGGTTGCCGGCGAACACCAGGTGGCGGCTGAGCGGCGGGGCGGGCAGCCCGGCCTCCTCGCGGCGGCGGACCGTCTGCATGAGCTTGACCAGGGAGCCGACGTCCTGCTTCACGCGGTCCAGGCCGACCAGTTCGTGGAGTTTGCCGAGCAGGTCCTCCAGGTTCTCCTCCTCCGGCTCGTCGGAGTCGTCGGCGGCCTTGGCGGCGGAAGAGGAGGTGGGGGCCGCACCCGGTCTGCCGTTCGCGGGGGCCGCGGCCGGGGTGCCGAAGGTCAGCGGGGTGCCGTCGGCCGTGCAGTCCTCCAGGACCGGCTTGGCGCCCTCGTCGGTGCCCAGCGCCTCCGCGCAGTCCCGGATCCGGCAGTGCCGGAAGACCGGGTCGGCGCCCTTGGCGACGTGCAGGGCCGGGAAACCAGCCCGGGTGACGTCGAGCGAGGTGAACGTGCCGCCCGCGCCCTCGGCCAGGAACACCCCGTTCTTGCCCGGCCGGTCGATGTGCAGCCCGGTCACCTCCGGCCTGGCGCCGGTCCACACGACGGCGCCGGAGCCCGCGCAGTCCTCGACCCGGCCGCCGGTCACCGTCGCCTCGGCGCCCTCGTCGACCACCAGACCGGCCGCTCCCGCACCGCTGATCCGGATCCCGGCGAGGGAGACGGCGGCGCCCTTGGCGACCTGCACGCCGATCTCCTTCGTCCCGGTCACCGTGGTATCCGCGACCGTGCTGCCGGCGGGCGAGCCGATGCCGATCCCCGCGGCGGACCCGGCGACCCGGCAGCCGGTGAGCGTGGCCACCGCCCGCTCCAGGACACTGACCCCGGTCATGGCGACGTCGGTGATCCCGCAGTCGGTCAGCTCGATCCGGGCCTCGCCCGTGGCGTGCACCCCGTGCTCGGAGCCGCCCCGCACCCGGCAGTCGGCGAGCCGCCCGACGGCCGTACCGGCCAGATGCACCGCGCTGAAGGTGCTGCGGTCGATCCGGCAGTCGGCCAGCTCCGCCTCGGCCGAACCCGTGACCAGGAGGCCGTTGGCCCCCGCGTCGGCCACGGAACAGCCCGAGGCGCTGAGCCGCGCGGTCTCCTGCACGACCAGCCCGCTGGCGGCCGCTCCCCGGATCCGGCAGTCGGTCAGCTCGGCCCGCGCCGAACCGGTCAGATGCACCCCCGCCGCCCCGGGCGTCTCGATCCGCGACTCCCCGGCCGTGGCCTCGGTCGCGTCCTCCAGGAGCAGCCCCGCCCTGCCACTGCCGGCCAGGACCGAATCGGTCAGCCGCAGCCGGGACCGGCCGCGCAACCGCATCCCGGACCCGGTCGTACGCTCCAGCCGCAGCCGTACGGCGTCCAGGCTCGCGGTGCCGGACAGCACCACACCCGTGCCGTCGACGCCGGTGACCGCCGTGTCCTCCAGGCGGGCCCGGACCCCGCCCGCCAGGTGCAGACCGGCCAGCCTGGCCCCCTCCAGACGGCAGCGGCGCAGCACGACGGCCGTCGTACCGCCCTCCTCGTCCTCCGGGCCCTTCACCTGGACCCGGCCGCCCTCCACCGAGCACTCCTCCAGGACCAGCCCGGCGCCCGGCGACACACTCACGGCGGGCAGGCCCGCGTCCGAGCCCCACACCGTGATGTTGTGCAGGGCGCAGTCCGGCCCGTCCACGGTCACCGCGGGCGCCTCACCGGGCGGCGCCGCGATCACCACACTGCCCCGGCCGTGCTCCGCCGTGAGCACGACCGCGCGGTCCAGGACCAGGTTCTCGGTCCAGGTGCCGGGGGCGATCACCACCAGATCGCCGGGCGAGGCGGCGCGTATCGCCTCGCCGATGGTCCGGTACGCGCCCCGGCCGCCCTGCCCCTTGGGCGCCACGGTGTGACGGGTGGTCATCTACGTTCCTCAGTCCTCGGTGCTCGCCGCTGCCCGGTCACGGTGCCTGGTAGTACGTCGGATTGATGCTCGCACGATACGTACTGGTCAGGTACAGCGACTGGATCGTCTTCTCGAAGATCTTGAAGGGTAGCTGGATCCAGAAGTCGGCGAAGCCCTGGCGGTGGAAGAGCCGGCTGCCGGCACTCATCACGAACACGTTCTTGACGAGTCCGGTGGTGGCCGCCGTGGTGACCGAGGCGGCGGCGTTGATCCCGCCCTCCCAGACCGCGTCCCCGCCGTGCAGCTTCACGGTCTGCCCGTCCGCGTTGGTCACGCCCCACACGGCCGCGTTCATGCTGCCGTTGACCCAGCCGGACAGCGCACTGCTCAGGACACCGAACGAGAAGTCGTACATACCGCCCCGCCAGCGGGTCGGCGTCTCGTTGCCCGCCCACTCGTTGACCCAGGTCTTGTCGTGGTTCAGCGGACGCCGGGTCCACGGCTTGCCGCCGTCGATGTTGGCGATGCCCGCCTTGAACTGGCCGAGCTTCTCGAACCCGAGGGCCCGGTTCTCGTGCACCGCGGTGCTCAGACCGGTCTTGATGGTCGCGCCGACCGCCGCGTTGGCGAACGACTTCAGCGCGTCCTTGCCGGTGAACGGCTTGTTCTGGACGGCGGCCACGATCCCGTTGACGGCCAGGTTCGCACCGAACTCCAGGATGAACTCCTGGCCGAACTCCAGCGCCGCCTTCTTGGCCACGGACTGCCAGTACGGCTCGTAACGCGCCTCGCGCAGCGCCGCGTTGCCGTCGGGCAGGACCGTGCCGGACCACGGCATGCGCTGGGCCTCACGGGTGGTACGGCCCCAGCCGCGGATCTCGGTGAGCGCGCCGCGGAAGTCGTACTCGTTGCCGACCAGCCGCCAGGTGTTGAACGTGTCCCGCTCGAACACCAAGCCGCTGTCGGTGCGCTGGGCGATCAGATCGCCGTTCCTGTTGTAACGGTTCCACTGACCGCGCCAGGCGTCGGTCTCCAGGAACCCGCCGCCGTCGGCCTTGCGCTCCCGCACCACACTGCCGTGGTCGAACTCCTTCCAGACCGAGCCGGCCGGGGTGTTCTGCGTGACGGTCGTGCTGTACGCCCGCACCCGCAGCGGTCCGCCGTTGTGCACCGGGGTCTCGCGCAGCACGGTGGGCGCGGCCTGGCCGGGCACGCGCAACTCGTCACGGAAGTGGCGGGCGCCGTCCGTCCACCGGTCCTGCCAGGCACGGCCGTTCCACCAGCGGCGCACCTGCTCGCCGTTGCCCACGGCGACGGGCGTGCCGTTGCGTTCGTGGGTACTGACGCGCCAGTCGCCCTGGTTGTCCCGCCAGGCGTCGACGTACCGGCCGGAGTCCAGCATCCGG
Source organism: Streptomyces sp. NPDC001980 (assembly GCF_040296885.1). Lineage (NCBI taxonomy): Bacteria > Bacillati > Actinomycetota > Actinomycetes > Kitasatosporales > Streptomycetaceae > Streptomyces > Streptomyces sp. NPDC001980. Next base: position 471,422 of record NZ_JBEOYD010000002.1, read on the forward strand.
CGCTCGCGGACCAGGTTCCCGTTGCCGTCGTAGTCCCGGTAGGAGTCGTCCCACGGCAGCCGCGAGTCGTTCGAGCCACGGAAGAACTCCCGTCGGCCGCTGCCGAGTTCGGTGCCCTGGGCGTCCAGCTCACGCCAGGTCCAGCGGCCCGAGTCGGCGCGGCCGGAGCCCTGGATCACCCGTCCGGCGGTGCCGTCCGGGTTGGCGTGGCTCTGCCCGACGAGGTTGCCGTGCGGGTCCCGGTCCACCCAGGTGCGGTCACCGGTGAACTCCCGCACGACCCCGTTCGGGCGGCCCTCACGGGCGGTCCGGGTGACGCCGCCGGCGTCCTGGTGGACGTCCTGCCAGAGCCTGCCCTCCGGGTCGTTCGCGAGCGGTTGGCGGTAGCCCCTGAGGTCGCCGGCCTGCCACGGGTGGTCGCCCGGGTTGGCCGGGGGGTGGCCGGGGCGCGCCGCGTGATCGCCGACCTTCAGGGACGTGCCGTCCTGCAGCTTGCCGCTGAAGCGCGCGAAGGTGCCGTCGGCCGCCAGGTCCAGAGCGCTGCCGTCCATCCCGACGTAACGCACCCCGGAGGTGGTGGCGCCGTCCCCGGCTTCCTTCGTCCAGGTGAACAACTGGTAGGTGTCGTCGCCCCGGACATGGGCGTACGGCGGCCGGGTGTGCTCGGCGCCGGCCAGCCAGCGGGTGCGGACCCAGGTGGGCGGGCGCTGCTCGCGCCAGCGGTCGGTGGTCAGGAAGCCGTCGCCGAAGGCCTCGTGCTTGCCGACCTCCTTGCCGTGCGGGGAGTGCCGTTCCCAGGTGGCGCGGAGATTCCCGTCGGCCGGGTTCATCGTGTGTTCCTGGTACTGGCCGGCCCGCTCGGGCCATTCGGCCATGCCCCACTGCTGCTGGGCGATCCGGCCGTCCGCGGTGCGGTCGGTCCAGCCGCTGCCGATGCGCTCCCGGGTCCGCGGTCCCGAGGCGATCACCTTGCCGTCGCCGTCGTAACGGTGCCAGGTCCAGGCCCCGTTGCCGTTGTCGACACCCAGGGTGTGGCCGGTCCGGCCGTTGAACTTCTGCAGCCCGTCGCGGTACTCGCGCACCGTGCGGCCCCAGCCGTCGGTGTCGCGCCAGCCGGTGCCCGCCGTGTCGTAGTGCCGGCTGCCCGTGCCGAGCGGAGTGCCGGTGTCGTCCCAGCGCACCCAGTGGGTACGGGGGTTGGTGCGGGCGAAGTCGATCGTGTCGGTACGCCGGAAGGAGTCGACCACGTCGCCGGAGGCACCGGGCAGCACCCGGCGCTCGAAGACCGGCACCTGCTTCTTGGTCGAGCTGAGCAGCTTGACGTGGCCGCCCGCGGCGCCGGTCAGGTCGGCGGTGCCGTGGTGGAAGGACCCGGCCGCCACGGGCGCGCCGGACCTGGTGGTCCGCTCCCAGGTGCCCGTGGCGTGGTCGACGACGTACCGGTAGTCCGTGCGTCGCCCGTTGTCCAGCACGTTGAAGCCCTGCCGGGCCACGCTGCCGTCGGCGGCCAGGTGCACGAACTCGCCGTGCCGCGGGCTGGTCCGGTCGTCGAAGACGATCCGCGTGGTGCCGTCGGGCCGCCGGACGGCGTCCCAGTGCGCGAGCCTGCCGCCCGCCGCGTCCTCCAACCAGGCGCCGGGGTGCTGCGCGGTCGGCGGCGCCACGACGAGGTGGCGTCCGCCGTGGCCCACGGGCAGCGGGGTGCCGGTGGCCGCGACGGCACCCTGGCCGTCGTACCGGGTGAACGTCCCGTCGGCCAGGGTGGTCCGGTGACCGCCGCCGGGCAGCGGGACCGTCTCCTGCGCGAACCGTCCGGTGTGCTGGTCGAAGACCTGCCGGCCGCCGCCGGGTCGGGCGATCTCGATGCGGCCGGCCGCGTCGAAGGTGACCGCCCGCGCCGGGTCCGGAGCGAAGGCGTCGTCCAGCCGGTGCGGAGCCGCGCCGAGCGGCCGGTCGAGATGCCCGGCCGGCGCGCCGTCCCGTCCGGTCAGCCGCAGCCCGTCGCCCGCGAAGTCGCCGTTCAGCGTGAAGGTGCGGTGGCCCGTGTCGTGGACGGTGCGGAAACCGCCGTTGTTCGCCAGCGTGGTGACGGTGTCGGGCAGTCGGTTGCCGTCGGCGTCGGTGAGGCGGTGACCGCCGGCCCCGTCCGGCTCGGTGAACCGGGCGCCGCGCGGCCCGCCGGCCGGGTCGGCCAGCGCGGTCGAGGTGCTCGCCGGGCGGCCCTGGGTGTCGTACAGCACGGACTCGCCGGTGACGTCGTCGATCGTGCGCGGCCGGTTGCCGCCGACCGCGACCACCCGCTGGGGCAGCGGCTGCCCCGCCGCGTCGGTGAGACGGTGACCGCCCGCGCCGTCCGGTACGACGATCCGGCCGCCGCGCGCGTTCGCCGCCGGGTCGAACAGGGCGAGGCCGGTGTCCTGGTAGCGGCCGTCGGCCGTGAACCTGCTGGTCGCGCCGTTCGTCTCGTCGGTCACCCGGAAGCCGGGGCCGCCGGGCAGCGCGGTGACCGTCTGGGGCTGCCGAGCACCGGACGGGTCGGTCAGCGTGAAGCGGCCCGTGCCGTCGTCGGCCAGGAACCGCTCCCCGCGCGTGCCCCGCGGGTCGGTCAGCGAGACACCGGTCTCCTGGAGACGGCCCTGGCCGTCGTGGCGTACGGACACCCCGGTCGTCTCATCGGTGACCCTGACGCCGTTCCCGTCACCCAGGTCCTGCACCCGCAGGTCAAGACGGTTGCCCGCGAGATCGGTGACATGGACGTCGGCGCCGCCGGTGACCCACACCCGGTCGGCCCCGCCGGGGACGCCGTCCCGGCCGGTGAGCTGGACACCCTCGTCGAGCCGGCGACCCAGGGCGTCCACGCGCTGGGTGACGCCGGTGTCGAGATGGGTGATCCGCGCCGCGTCTCCGGGCAGCGGGAAGGCGGTCAGCCGGTCCGCTCCGGGGCCGCGCACCGTCAGGGTCTGGCGCGCACCGTGGCCGTTGATGTCGGTGTGCAGACGCAGCCCGGTCGGCCCGCCGTCGGCCCCGTGCAGTGGCATGTCGTAGGCGATCCGGTCGCCGTTCGCGGTGTAGGTGTCGACGGTGTCCGACTGGGTGTTCCGGACGTCGAAACCGCCGTCCGGCCGGGCGACGACCGTGCGCGCCGGGTCCGGGTGCAACTGCTGGTCGACCACCCGCAGCGTCACCGCGTTGTCCTGGCCCACGCTCCGCTCGATGGTCAGGCCGTTCGGCCCGCTCACGCCCGAGTTGTTCAGAGCGATGTGGTTGACCGCGGGCGGGGCGGAGTCGGGCAGCGTGTCGAGCTTGCCCGCGCCGAGCGTCGCGCCGCGGCGGGTGGCCCCCAGCTCGATCTCGTGGATCCGGGCCTCGATCTCGGTCGGATGGACACCGAGGTCCTCAAGGTTCGTGTAGGCGGAGCGGAAGCGCTCCTGAGCGGAGATCAGCTCGTGGTTGAGCTGCACGTCGTATTCACTGACACCCCGTGAGGTGCCGGCTCCGCCCGGCGCGGCACGCAGATCCTCGACCCGGTTCAGTTCGACCCGGGCGGACGACAGCTCGACCCAGGCCTCGCGGAACGGCCGGCCGTCGCCGCCCAGCAGCTCGTCGAGCCGCGCCGAATCCTCCGCCCACGGCGTCTCCCCGGGCTGCCGGGAGGGCGCCGCGAGGGTGGTGTCACCGGTGTTCCGGAGCGGCGGGGTGCCGTCCAGCAGGCTCAGGGCGTCGTTCTGCCGCTGGGCCTGCGCGGACCTGTCCATGCCGTCGAGCATCGTCTGGAGCCTGGTCTGCGTGTACGGGGTCGTGCCGCCGGCGGCGAGCGCGGTACGGGTGCGGCCGGCCAGCCCGTCACCGTCGCCGCCGAGCCGCCGGAAGTCGTCGAGCAGCCGGTAGGCGTTCGCCTCGGCCCGCACCTGGTTCAGCAGCTGTTCCACTCCGGCGCGGCGGACCGAGTCCGGGCGGTCCCGCAGGAAGCGCTGGGCGGCGTCGGCCAGATTGTCGAGGGCCTGGGCCCGCTGCGCCAACCGGTCGGCGGGGACATGGTGGAAGGCGTCGAGTGCCCGGTCGACGTACCGGATCTGCGAGCGGGCGCGGATGCCGTGCTCCCGGTACGTGCTACGGCGGAAGGCGTCCCGGTCGAGGAGGTCGGGCGCGGCCGGGTGAGCGGTGCCGGGCGCCGGTGTTGCGGTGGTGTCGCCGGTCCGCCGGGGCGGCCCGAGCATGTCGTCCAGGACGGAGTCACCGAGCCGCGTGCCGTCCCTCGGGGGTACCGGGGTGAAGTCGCCGCCGTCGCCATGGTGGGGCGCGGCCGGGTGGACGTCGTCGAGGTGCGTTGCGGCCGCCTCGGTTTCGGTGGGGCGGGGCGGGGTGGTGCCGGTGTCCGCGAGGTGGGGTGTGCGCGTCTCGGCGTCGGCGAGGTGCGGTGTGGTGGTGTCGGTCGCCGCGAGGCGGGACGGAGGCGTGCCGGTGTCGAGCGGGTGCGGCTGGAAGGTCTCCGTCTCGGTCTCGGCCGGGCGGTGCGGTGTGGTGGTGTCGGAGAGGTGCTGCGGCGCGGTCTCCGCGTCGAGGGGGTGCGTCGCGACGCCGTGGTTCGTGGAGTGCGAGACGGTGGTGTCGCCCTCCTTGATCAGCGGCGCGGCCTTCTCGGAGTCGACGCTGTGCGGTGCCGGCGTCTGCGTGTCGGTACCGTGCGGTGCCGGGGACTTGGTGTCGAGGTCGTGCGGCGCCGGGGACATGGTGTCCGGGCCGGCGTGGTGGGGTGCCGGTGAGCCGGTGCTGAGGTCGTGCGGTGCCGGGGAGTTGATGTCCAGGGTGCGGGACGGGAGGCCGTCGCCGACGAGTGCGGGGGCCTCGATGTCAGGACCCAACTGGGTGTGTGGCAGCTGGGGTTGGGAGTGCGCCGGGGTCGTGTGGACGTCGGTCGCACCGGACCCGGACGGCGCCGCTGTCTTTGTCTCGGTGCTCGGCGGCAGGAACAGCCGGCGGCCGTCGTCCGTGAAGTGGAGGCCCGCGCCGTCACCATAGACCAGTTTCTCCTTGGCCAGGTGCTTGAACGCCTTGCCGAAGGCGGTCCTGCCCAGGTCGACGGCCGCCGTGGTGTGCGTGCCGACATTGGAGTCCGGCAGGACCCGGAAACCGTCCGAGTTGGCGAGCGCTCGGACCATCTTCCTCATGTGGTCGGTGATCCCCGCTACGGCATTGAGCGCATCCTCGGCCGCTTGCGGAAGCGTGCTCAGGTTGGGGCCGTTCACCGCGGCGGTCGACGAGGAGGTCCCGGCGCCCTGGTTCTTGCCCGGCCTGGGCTGCGCCTTGGTGCCCTCGGGCCTGTTCTGCGGCTTCAGGGCGTCGAGCCGGGTGTTGATGTCCTTGAGGAGCTGCTCGCGCTGGTCGAGCAGGGTCTTCGCCATGTCCTTGCGTTCGCCGACGGCGGCCGCGTGGAACTCCTGGGTCAGCTTGACCGACTGCTCGGCGTGCGGCTGCGCCTTGTTGAGGTTGTAGCGCAGTGCCTTGTTGTTGCCGCTCTTGACGGCGTTGTCCGCCTGCCGCATCCGGTCCGACGCCTCGTCGAACGCCTTGCCGGCGGCCCGTGCGGCCGGGTCGACCGTGCCGTCGGCGAGATAGCGTCCGTCGCCGTCCGCGTCATGGACCGCGAGCGGCGACGGCCACTCGCTCGTGGCATGGCTCTCGAACGGGTTGATGGGCAGCCCCGAGCCGAACTTCGCCTCGGGACGGTACAGCTTGGAGATGACCGAGCCCAGTTCCTCCGGAGTCGCGGTGTCGGCGAGCAGCTTGAAGACGTCGTCCTTGAAGGCGCCGCCGATGAGATGGACCTCGCGCACCACCGACAGAGCGAGCGCCTCCTGCACGTGCTCGCCGTGGAAGACCTCCTGTTCGAAGGAGACCTGGCGAGTGCTGTGGTCGGGATACTCGTACGTCCAGCGGCCCCGCCTGCCCACCTCGTCGAAGCCGTCGTCGTACTTCGCGCTGCGCACGACGTCGTCGCCGACCTTCAGCTGGTTCATGGTGTCGCGGTCCAGCGGGTGCAGCTGGTCGTGCAGCGAGACCCAGCCGCTCTTCTCCTCCAGGACCTTGGCGTCGAAGACGAGGGTGGTCGGCCCGTACCGGGTCGCCATCGGCTTGTCGCCGACCTCCATGCGGAAGAACACGAAGTCGTCGTTGCCCAGGTTGGAGGTGTTCTTCGCCGAACTCTTGCCGGACGCCAGGAACCTGACGCCCCGGCGGGCCAGGTCGCCCTGGGAGGACATCACACCGCTGTTGGCGATGGCGTGGTAGGCCGGAGTGGCGTGCTTGATCCGGTACGGCAGGTCCTGGAGCCTGTCCCGCAGCTCCTGGAACTTCGGGCGGTCCGCCTCCGGCATGTTCTTCAGCAGGCTGTCGACGTCGGCACGCAGGTCCGCGATGTTCTGCTCGGACAGCTTGCGCACGAAGTCGTGCTGCTGGGACCGGGAGAGCTTGTCGAAGCCGTCGAAGTCCTCGAAGACCTTCCGCCACTGGGCCTCGGTCCCGGGCAGTACGGCGTTCCACTGCGAGCCGCTGTGCACCTCGCCGAACGCCTGGTTCTCGCGATAGCGCCGCAGGAGGTCCGGGATGCCGCGCTGGATCCGTTCCACGGACGCGTCGGTGCCGAGGAAACCCTTGAGCACGAGGTTGTCGCCCGGCTTCGCCGCCTTGACGGCGTCGTCGACCAGCTCGGAGAGATGGTGGGCCACGGCGGCGACGGGCGTGTGCTGGTTGCGCAGGGTGTACGTGCCCCCGAAGCGGGCGGCGTCCGTGACATGGCCCTGGAGGGCCGCGTCCAGGTCCTTGGCAGCCTTCTCCAGCCCCTCGGCGAGACCCTTGAGCTCGGTGTGCGGAGTCGTGCCCGCCTTCACCAGGGTCTCGAGTTCGTTGGCGAGCCGCCGGACGGTGACCGACTGGGACCGGATCTCCTCGCCGGTCCGGATGAACTGGTCCGCGCGGACGGGGCCGTCGCCCGCGCCGCGGGAGCCGGCGTCCAGATTCCGTGCGTGGGTCTGCAGCTTCCGGGCCCGGTCGATGTCGCCGGCGCCCGCGAACTGGTCGACGAGCTGGTTCAGTTCCCGCTGGGAGAGCAGGCGGTTGTCGAGTTCGTGCTGGAGTGCCTCGTCGAGTTCGCGGGTGGCGTCCTTGAACCTCGTGTCCGCCTCGGTCACGTTCGCCTTGGCTTCCGCGATCTTGTCGGCGTCCTTGCCGGTCTGCGTCTGCTTGATCTCCGCCTGCTGCAGTTCCTGATGGGCCTTGGTCTGGTCGGCCAGGATGTCGTTCAGCCGCCTGGGTGGTGTCACGGAGGCCGCGCCCGCCTCGCCGTGGGCGGCGGGGACGGCGGCCGCGGGCGGGGGAGTCGCGTCGTTCGCCGTGGTGACCGTGCCGCCGAGCAGCCGGGGCCGCTCCTTCAGGCTGAGCCGGCGCAGGGCGCCGAGATCGGCCTCCATCCGCACCGGGTCGACGCCGAGTTCGGTCAGACGGTGGTGTGTGGCGTCGTACCGCTGCTGGGCGAGGTCGACGTTCTCGCGGGCGCGGATCTCGTCGGGCGTGGGGCCGCGGGAGCTGCCCGCGTGCCCGTTGTGCGGCAGCAGGTCCTCGGCCCGGCCCAGGTCGTACCGTGCCTGGACGTGGTCCCCCCAGGCCTCGCGGCGGGCCCCGCGCAGCGGGTCGTCCAGGTGGCCGAAGAGCGCGTCGACGCGTTCGCCGTCCCGGAACCACGCCTGCTCGATGTCGGCCGGGGTGAGCCGGGGCCCGCGCCCGGGCAGCTCCTGGCCACCGGAGTGCGAGGTGTCCGGGCGTGGCGTCGGCGTCGTGTCGGGGGTGCCCCGGGTCGGGCTGGGGACGGGCGTGTCCGTGTGGGCCGCGCCGGGGTGGGTCGGGCTCGGCAGCTCCTTGCCCCATGACGTGGGCGTCGGCAGCGAGCTGAGCAGTTCGTTGTTGTGGAGGACGTGGCCGCGCAGGTCGGCGGCGAGGTCGTTGAAGCCGGTGCCGCTCCACTCCCTGGTGAAGGTGCGGTCGCCGCCGGTGATGGTGACGGACACCGCGTTGTCGTCCACCTTGTGGGTGACGGTGATGGTCATCTCGTCCGCGTAACCGGGCCGGCCGACGGTGAACGTCTTCACGTTCGGGCCGTCACCGCCCTCCCGGACGACCGCGTCACCGAGGCCCTCCCAACGGCGCATCGCGTCCTGCCCGAAGGCGCGGCCGAAGTCCTCGAACGCCTCGCCCGAGTGCAGCCCGGACCACTTCTCGTTGATGAGCGTGTCGAGCTGGGCCTCCGGGATCTGCTCGGCGCGCACCGGCACGACCGTGATGCCGTCCTCGACCCGGGCCGGCCCGGTCCGCACCAGCCGGGTCGGCGAGAGGGTGACCTCCCACTGGTCCTGGTTGAGCGCGAGGGCGTCGTCGGCGGCCTTCTGGTACCCCGGCGGGTAGGCCATGGCGAGCTTGCCGTGGTCGGCCGGGACGTCGATCTCGAAGACGACGCGGTTGCTGTTGACGCCGTTCTTCGCCCACTCCGCCTGGAAGGCGCGGTTGTTGGAGGTCGAGGCGGGCAGCCGCTCCACGAACACGTCGGCCTGCGCGGCCCGCGGGTCCATGGACACGCCCCGCCACACCGTCATGCGCTGGTTGGGGCCCTCGAACATCAGGTCGCCGGCGACCTTGTTGAACTGCTTGACCTTGCCGACCAGACCCGGATTGGCCTCCAGGGCGCTGGGGTTGACGAAGCCGCCATACCCCTTCTTCGAGGTGAACGCGCCACCGATGACGCCCTGCATGAAGAGCTTGGTGTCGTTGTCGGCGGCAGCCTTGCCCATGTGGCCGCGGGCCGCGTGCGCGGCGGCGTCCCAGCTGTCCGCGGACGTGCCGGTGAGCCCGGCCGGGCGCGGGGGCAGCGTGATGTCCGGGGTGGAGGAGCGCAGCAGGTCGCCGGTGGACCGGCTGTAGACATGGCTGCCGGAGGTGGAGGCGACCACGATCTCGTCCTCGCCGCCCAGTTTCGCCGGCCAGGTGTCGGCGCCGTCGCGCACGGAGTCCACGGACTTGCCCGCGACCTTGACGCTCACCCCGCCGAACGGGCCGTCGCCGAACCGCACGGTCTCCTCGGCGAGGCGGATGCCGCCCAGCCGCTTGAACGTCCAGCTGTGCACCACGGTGCCGCCGACGGCGTCCAGCTGCCGTACGACGAAGCCCGTGCCCTGCTTGTCCACGGTGTACAGGCCCGACTCGACCGCGCCGCCGTGGAGTTCGGGCGTGCCGCCGCGCGGTGCCTTGACCGCGAGCTCGTGGTTGCCGGGGACCTTGACGACGTTGGGGTCCTTGAGCAGGTCGTCGAAGGCGCCGGTGGTGTCGGCGGTGTGGGCGGCCGGCGCGGGCGAGGAGTGGCCCGGCAGCGGGGTGCGGGTGCCGGGCGGGGTGGGGGTGGCGTGGGACGGCAGGTCCTCGGGCACATGCGCCGGGGTGCCGGTGGAAGAGCCGGCCAGGCCCTTGTCGGCGTCCGTGTGGGCGGGCGCGCCGGCGAAGGCGGGGCTGTCGGTGGTGCGGGCGCTGCGGCCGGTGTCGACCAGGTCGAGGGCCGAGCGGCTGTGGTCGCCGCCGGGACCCGGGTGCCCGGAGCCGCCGACGGACGGGGGAGCCGGCTCGTGCGTACCGGCGTTGACGGTGAGCCGGTCGGGGGTGATGGGGCTCGTCGTCAGCCGGTCCGGGGTGGCCGGGGTGATCGTGAGCCGGTCCGGCGTCCCCGGCGTCGGGGACGGCGAGCCGTGCGGGAGCCGCTCCGCCGGGGTCCCGGGACGCGGCGAGCCCGGCTGGTGCACGAGTTCGTCGAGGTGGAGGCGGGTCTGGTTGGCGTTGAGGGCGCTGGTGGTGCGCTCGGCGAGGGCGTCGCCGGTGCCGGGGGCCACGGGTGAGTGCGGGGTGTTGTGGCGGGTGCCGGCCAGCAGGTCGAAGGCCGAGACCCCGGCGTCGACGTTGCCCGGCCCGCCGTGCCCGATGCCGGTCGGGGAGGGGTGGGCGACGGTCGTGGGGCCGGTGAGCAGGCTGTGCGGCGCCGTCACGTCGTGCGGGGCGCCGGGCGCCGGGGCCGAGTCGAGCGCGGTGTGGGCGATGTTCGTGCCCGGGGTGCCGGTCAGCGTGGTGTGGGCGGCGCCGATGCCGGGGGTGCCCGGTGCGTGCACGGTGCCCACGCCCGGGGTGCCGGTGAACGCGGAGTGCAGGGTGCCCGCGGTCGGGTTGGCGGTCGACAGGTCGCCGAGCGTGGCCGCGACCGGCGGCGGTGTGGCGTGGGTGCCGGTGAGGACGGTGCTGCCCGGAGTGTGGGTGGTGCTGTGCGCGCCGCCCGGCAGCAGCACGTCCGCGTGGGAGGTGAGGTTCGCCGGCGTCGGGGGCAGCCCGGTGAGCGTGGTGTGGGCGCCCCCGGAGACGGCGGTGACCGGCGTGTTGGTGATGCCGTGGGTGGCTCCGGGGACCCCGGCCGAGGCGGGCACGTGCAGGCCGGACGCGGTGGTGATGGTCGGCGTGGCGCCGGCGCTCACCCCGAGCTCCGAGTGCCCGCCCAGCGCCCCGAAGTTCTCCACGTGCACGTTGCCGAGCTGCACATGCGGCATGTCGACCAGCGCGTCCACCGTGCGCGCCGCGTGGACGCCGAAGTTGCCGCGGTGGGCGATCGCGCCGACGTCGCCCAGGTTCAGGGACGGCGGCCGCAGCGTGGAGGTCACGTCCAGATGCGTGCTCGGGATGTTGAGGTCGAGGTTGCGGATGCTGCTCTGCCCCGAACCCGCCCCGAACCGCACCTCGTTCAGCTGGATGCGGGGCATGTCGACCAGGGCGTCGACGGTACGCGGGTCGACCGGGACCGAGCTGATCGTACGGCCGATGCTGCTGGTGATCGGGGCGCCGAAGACGTGCTGGCCGAGCACACCGCGGTCGAAGAGGCCGATCCGCAGGGCGCGCGCGAAGCCGTACTCGCCGATCTCCGCCGCGTCCACCGGCAGGAAGATCCGCAGCCACTTGGTGCCGCCGAACTCCTGGCCCACCCACCCCTTGGTGGCCTGCCAGCCCCGGGAGAGCGTCTCGGGCAGCCCGCGCACGAACCCGGGAATCGCCTTGAAGCCCTGCACGACCGTCAGGCTGAGGGAGTTGACGCCGTGGCTGATGACGTTGGGCAGGTTGTGGATGCCGTCCAGCACCCACAGGCCGCCCTTGTAGACCCAGGTGCTGCCGAGGCGCACCAGGTCCTTGAGGCCGAGCAGCAGGGTGGTGGGGCGGAAGCCGTTGGTGAACAGGTTGCGCAGCGCCTGGAAGGTGCCCCGGGCGATGTTGGCGAACCCCTTGGCGAACGCGCTCGTCGCGACGCCCTTGATGATCTGGAAGATCGGCAGCGCCTTGGTGGTGGGCGCCAGGATGCCGAGTCCGGCGAGGAAGAGGTCGAGGAAGCTGGCGTTGCCGTTGGCGAAGTCGACGATGGTCTTGATGAAGAGGGTCAGGTTGACGCCGAGGGCGAGCAGCGCGATCGGGCCGCCGAAGATCAGCGCCGGCACGATCAGGATGATCGCCAGCCACTGGAACGCTTCCCAGAAGATCTGGCACTCGGAGATCGGCAGCTGGATGTTGGAGACCCCCGAGATGCTGCCCGCCGCCGTGGCCGCGCCCTCGCCGTGCTCGGTCCCGGCCTGCCGGGCCGTGGAGGCGTAGGTCTCCCGGTCCGGGTCGTCCTCGGACAGCCCGCGGCCCGAGTTGAGCGCGCCGTCGGCACGGGACTGGAGGTCGACCAGCTTGTCCGCCCAGGTGTTCAGCGCGGTCGCCGCGCTCTCGAAGGACTGCGCCACGTCCTCGATGTGCCCGCGCAGCCGGTCGTTGACCTTGCCGCGCAGGGCATCGGCGGCCTCGCCGACGAAGACGCTGTCACCGGCGGTGTTCATCACCGCGTCGATCGCCGTGCTGATGCGGCGGGCCTCGGAACCCAGGTGGTTGAGCTCGGTGGACAGCGTCCGGATCTGGTCGGGCTCGCCCGGAGTTGGGTCGCTGTCCAGCCCGATCGCGTTCCAGTCGGTCGGGCGTGGCATACGGGTTCCTCCCGGAAGCTGCGGGGCTCGGGGCGGTTCCTCCCCAACTGACCACGCCACAGCGGCCGCTGCGGTTCACGTGATCTGGGTTACAGCCGCCGTCCCAGGTGAACCGGCGGGGCGTGTGCGGCGTGGTCCAACTGACCGGAGTCGTGACTGGGAGGCCCACCCATGGCCGATGGCCTGAAAATCGAATACAACGTCCTCAACGACGCCAAACGGGACCTGGAGAACCTGGCCGGCGACATCGGTCCGCTCCTCGACAACAGCACGTTCTCCCGGCTGGGCCAGACGGACTACGACGGATACACCTCCACCGAGGCCCTGACGGTCCTCGGTGACCAGACCCTCGCCGACGCGCTCTCGGGTTTCTACTCCAACGCGAGCAGCACCATGTCCCACGCGGACAAGGGCCTCAAGGAGCTGGCGGGCGCCTTCGGTTCGGTGGGCGAGGCGTTCCTGTCGTTCGACTCGGAACTGGCCCAGGGCATGGGCATCACCGGCAGCAACCTGGGGCTGCAGAACTACTTCCGGGACAAGGACCTGTGGGACTACAAGCAGTCCCACCTCGACCAGTGCGTGCCCGGCCCGGACGGCACGATGCCGGACTTCTGCTCCGCCACCGACCCCGGCAACCCGCCGCTGGACCAGACGATCACCACCGACCGCGGCACCGTCCACACGCATCTCACGCTCGACGACCAGCGCCACGTGATCAAGGAGGAGTCCACCGTCACCTACGACGGCAAGACGTACACCTCGGTCACCAACTACTCCAGCGACGGCAATCACTACACCACGGACACCTCGTACCCGGACGGCAGCACCGTGCACTCGGAGACCAACCTCAACTCCGACGGCAGCGGCACGATGGTGACCACCGGCAGTGACGGCGACCGCACCGAGTACACCCGCGGCCCCAAGGACGCCAACGGCAACCAGCCGGACTGGCAGCAGGTGGGCGGCAACGACGACAGCGGGTCGGGCGACCCGTCCGACAACCCGCCGGTCGTCGAATAGTCGAACAGCGGACCAGCCACCTCATCACCCCATCGAGTACGACAGGAACGGACAGGAACCCCATGGCCAGCTACAACGGCATCAACCTCGACTACCACAAGATCGAGGAGGTCGTGAGCCTGCTGCACGACGCCCACGAGAACCTGCTGCCGGTGCTCAGCAACCTGCGCAACCGGGTCAACACCCTCGTCGACGACGGCATGGTCTTCCAGCAGTCCAGCGAGGTCATCCGCACGACCTACAACAACTTCGACACCAGCCTGCTGGCCGCCGTGAAGGGCATCAACGACTTCTCCGAGATGTTCAACGGCATCAAGGAGAACGCCATCCAGTTCGACCAGGGCATCAGCAGCAGCCTGCAGAACAACTCGTAACGCCCGTACGCGCGAAGGGGCCCTCCCGGACTTCCCGGGAGGGCCCCTTCGCGTGCCGTGCGGCGGGGGTCAGGCCCGCAGCGGGGTGAGCGGAACCTGGAGGGCGAGCAGGGCCCCGCTCGGTCCGGCCGTCCACGCCCGGCCCGGGTGCGTCGTCGCCCGGACCACGCTCGGCATCAGGCGTACGCCGACCAGGTCGCCCTCGGTGAGGTTCTTCGGCGCGAGCAGCAGACCGCGCCGCGCCCGGCGGGCCGCGAGCGTCCAGCCGCTCATCCCGCTCTGGAAGCCCTCCGCCGAAGCCGCGTAGACCAGCCCCAGGCCCTGGTCGCGGCCCGAGACGGCGATCTCCTTGAGGAGCTTGTCCGCCGCCGAACTGGTGAGCAGATCGGCGTCGTCGATCACCACCACCCTCGGCCCCGGCAGCGCGTCCAGCGCCGCCCGCACGGTGTCCGCCGACGGGTCGTTCTCGGTGAGCACGGTGGCCGTGGCGTGCCGCTCCAGGGCGCGCAGCGGCGACTCGCGCGGGGTGAGGACGACCAGCGAGGTACCGCCGGCCAACAGGGACACCGCGATCGAGGCGAGGGCGTTGCTGCGGCCCGACCCGGCCGGGCCGAACACCCCGAACGCCGAGGCGGAACCCGCCAGGTCCGTGCCCACCGGGCCGCCCTCGTCGCCGCCGACGCCGAGCAGCCCCCACATCGGCCGCCGGTCGGTCTGCGCGACCTTCTCGTAGGCCTCGGCGAACTCCACCGAGCGCGGCAGCACCGCGACCTGGAACGGCCGCCGGGCGTCCGGCACCTGTGCGTCCCGCTTGCGGGCGGACTCGCCGATCGCCCGCAGCGCCTCGGCCTGTTCGGTGCCGCCGCCGGCCGCCAGCTGCGCCACCTGGGTCTCGGTGCCGCTGAGGACGTGCCAGCCACGGCCCGGCGGGATGTCGGCCGGGATCTTGTTCGGCATCATGCCGACCGCCTGGTAGTCACTGCGGTCGCCCTGCCGCAGCAGCAGCTTGTGGTCGTTGTGCGCGGCCATCCGCCCGCCCAGCAGGGAGCGCTCGGAGGTCGCGATGACATGGATGCCGGCGGCGGCACCCTCCCGGATGAGCCGGGTCACCTCCTGCACCAGCTGGCCGTGGTCGTGCTCGTCGATGATGACCGAGAGCGAGTCCCAGCCGTCGATGAACAGCAGGATGTGCGCGAGCCGTTCGGCCTTCGGCAGCAGCTTGCGCAGCTCGGCGATGCCGGTCGCGCTGTGCGTCTGCGCCAGGTCCTGCCGCTCGGTCAGCTCCCGGTTCAGCCGGTGCAGCATCCGGCCCAGCCGCTCCAGGTCGTGCCGGGAGACCACGCCACCGCAGTGCGGCAGCGCCCCCAGCGCGGTGAGTCCGCCGCCGCCCGCGTCGATGCCGTAGATGTGCACATCGGCGGTGCTCGCCGCCCGGGCCGCAGACCCGGCGATGGTCCGCAGCACCTGGGTACGGCCCGAGCGCGGCGCGCCGATGACGTACAGGTGCCCGAACGTGGCCAGGTCGGCCACGGCCACCCGGCGCTGCTGGAGCTGCGGCACGTCCTCCAGGGCGTACGGGACGACCAGCCGGCCCTCGCGGGTGGCGCCGAGCTCGTCCAGGTCGTCCAGGGTCAGTTCGCGCTGGAGCGGGGGCAGCCAGGGGCTGGGCTCCGGGGTGAAGTCGTCGAGCAGGTCGGCCGCGGTGCGGATCTCCTCGACGAGCGCCTGGAGGTCGGTCGGGGCCGGCCCCTGCGCGGACGCGACCGTCACCGTCCGCGTCTCGGCGGGCAGTTCGGCGGGACGGCCGAGCGCGTCCCAGCCCACGTCCACCGAACGCACCGGCTTGCGGGGACCGGCCTCCGGCTCGGCCGCGGCGGCCGGGGTCTCCCGGGGCCGCTCCGCGCCCACCCAGGCGGTCTGGAACGGGTCCGCCCGCTTCGGCCCGCGCCGCACCAGGGCCCGCCCGGGGGTGCCGGACGAGATGTCGACGGCGTCCTTGACGTCGATGATGTCCTGGCTCTCGGTCATGTCGGTGACCCGCAGCGCGATCCGCAGGTTGGTGTTGGCGCGGATGTCACCGGTGACCACACCGGCCGGGCGCTGCGTGGCCAGGATCAGGTGGATGCCGAGCGAACGGCCGCGCTGCGCGATGCTGATCAACCCGGGCACGAAGTCGGGGACTTCACGGACCAGGGTGGCGAACTCGTCGATGACCAGCAGCAGCCGGGGCAGCGGGGCCAGCGAGGGATCGGCGGCCCGCTTGGCCCGGTACTCGGGGTGGTCCTTGGCGTCGGCGGCGGCCAGCACCTGTTCCCGGCGCCGGAGTTCGGCGCCGAGCGACTCCAGGGCCCGCTCCACGAGGTGGGCGTCGAGGTCGGTGACCATGCCGAGGGTGTGCGGCAGGCTGGCGCACTCCTTGAACGCGCTGCCGCCCTTGTAGTCGACCAGCACGAAGGTGAGTTCGTCGGGCCGGTTGGCGGCGGCCAGCGAGGCCACGAACGTCTGCAGCAGCTCCGACTTGCCGGACCCTGTCGTACCGGCGACCAGGCCGTGCGGTCCGTCCTGCACCAGGTCCAGGGAGAGCGGCCCGTCGAAGCCGGTGCCGATGAGGAAGGACGTGGAGGCGGGATCGGTCTGCCAGCGGTCCAGCAGGGCCTGCGCGTTGGGCGGCTCCTGGTCCAGCAGGTCCAGGAGCCGCACCCGCTGGGGCAGTCCGGCGTCGTGCTCGGGGCTGACGTCCCGGATCGGGGCCAGCCCGCGGGCCAGTTGCTCGCACCACTCGGGGGAGACCCGGTCCGCGCGCACCGCGGGCAGGTCCGGCGCACCGGGCCGCCGTACGGTCAGCCGCCCGTCGGCGGCGAGCACGACACCCGTGCTCTCCTCGGGCAGCAGCCGCTCCTGCTCGTCCAGACAGACGCTGAAGATCCGCACCCGCGGGCCGTCGGTCAGCACCTGCACCATGCCGGGCACGTCCCGCAGCCGCCGCGCCCCGTCCGCGATCACCAGCACGTCGGGCTCGGTGAAGACCACGTCACGCTCGTTGCCGGCCTGCCGGCGGCGCGACTGCACCTGGGAGACCAGTTCGCTGATCCGGGCGGAGGTGGACTCCGGGTCGTTGCCGATCAGGACCACGGGACCACCGGCCGTACCGGGCTTCAGATGCGGCAGCCAGCGCGTCCACGCCCAGTCCGCGACCCGGTCCGGCTCGGTCAGGACGACGATCCTCAGGTCGCGCGGGCTGTGCAGGACACCGGCCTGCGCCACCAGCCAGCGGGCCAGCGGCTGCACCTCGGCGGCCGGACCCGCGACGCCCACCACACCGTGGGCGGTGATGTCGACGCCGATCGGCGTGTCGGGGATGTTCCAGCGGATCGAGCGGTGGTTCTCGTCCCGCGCCGGATCCTCCAGCTCCCGCACCGACGGCTGGTCCACCGTGCCCAGGCGCAGCACCAGATGGTCCGGGTCGCGGCGGCGCCGCTCCCAGAGCCGGCCACCGGGCCCCGTCGCGATCAGGGCGACCGCCGCCGGGTCCGGGCCGGTCTTGTCCCGCACCCGCCGCTCGCCCACCACCGCGTCCCGGACCTGCTCCTCCAGGACCTCACGGCGCCGCTCGTAGGCCGCCTCCGACTCCAGGAACTGCTTGCGGGCCGCACGGCGGCCGGTCGCCCAGTTCGACAGCATCATCATCGGGCTGAGGAACAGGAACACCAGGAAGTAGTACGACTTGAAGATGCTGACCATGAACAGACCGAGGACGATCGGGGAGATCATCATCACGGTCGGGAACGGCCGCTTCTGCGGCGGCGACGGCGGCTGCGGCAGCCGGACCCGCTCGGCGTCCAGGTGCGGGGCGATCCGCGGCGGCCGGTTGTAGTCCACCCCGTAGCCGTCGGCGGACGGCGTGACGGCCGCGTCCGCCTCGACCGGGCCGCTCATCCGCAGCAGCACCGGACCCACCGTCAGATCCTCACCGGCCGGCCACGGCACCGGGCCGGGGCCCGCCGGGCGTTCGCGCGGCGGCTGCGGGCGGGGGCGGCGCAGCTGGGTGATGGCGTCGTCGGGCGGCGGCGAGGCGAGCCGGGCCCGCACGGCGGCCTCGGGGTCGCTGTCGATGCGCTGCCAGGCCGCGGTGCCGTCCGCGCCGACCGTCACCCACAGCCCGCTCTCCGGCACCCCGTCGGCGACGTCGAGCCGCAGGGCGCACAGCGGGTCGGTGCCGATCTCGTGGCTGCCGGGGCCGAGCCGCCAGGTGCGCCCGGCGCCGGGCCCGGAGACGAGGTGCACCTCGGCGAGCACGCCGTCCCGGTCGCCGTCGTCCTGGACCCGGACCAGGTCGGCCGGGCGGGCCGGGCCGCCGAGCCCGACCAGCCCGCCGTCCCGGATCCCGCTGCCGGACACCGGCGTCTCGGGATCGAGCCGGTGGTCACCGGCGTAGAGGTTCCGGGCCCGCGGCGCGCCGGCCGCCGCCCAGTCCGCGCCGCCGGTGGCGGCGGCCTCGTCCTGGGTCAGGGCGGCGGCGAGATCGCCGACGGTGGCGTTCGAGGGCAGCCGGACCTGGTGGTCGCGGCGCTGTCCGTCCGTGGCGTCCACGGTGGTGATGGTGAGGTTCACGGCTCCCAGCCGGGCATTTGTTCGTACGGGATCGGGGGACGGGTACGGCGGTCAAGGCGTCACGGTGCCTGCGGCGAGGTCGCGGAGACGCCGGCCGCCTCGGAGGTGCTCGGTTCCGCGAAGTCGTCGTCGCTCTCGACGGCAGCGGCCGGAGCGGGCACCGGTGCGGCGGCCGGCTCCGGCGCGGGGACCGGCCGGGTGGCCGAGACCCCGGTCGGCCCGGCGACGGGGGCCGCGCCGGCGTCGAGGTCCGGCTCGTCCGGGAGCAGGTCGGGGTCGGCCGCGGACAGGGCGTCCGCCGGATCCACGGGTTCGTCGTGCGGGAGGTCCGGGCACGGCGGCAGCGCGGCCAGCGTCCGGGCCACGGCCCGCGACAGCGGCAGCACGTCGACCCGGGCGGCGGCGGGCGCGCCGTGCACCGTGAGCACCGCGTCCGGGGCGATCTCCAGCAGCCGGGTCCGGCCCCGGGCCACGCCCAGGCTCAGCAGCCGGACACCGGACGGCAACGGCCGCTCCAAGGGGTCGGCGCACACCGCGACCTCGATGCCGGGCTGCCCGACCGCCGCCGCGGCAGGCATCCCCGGATGCCGCGGGTGCACCCCGTCGGCGATGGCGACCCGGCCCTCCGGCAGCCGGGCGTCCAGCTGCGCGGCCAGCGCCTGGAGCACGGCGCGGGCCGAACGGGCGGCGCGCGACGGGCCGTACACGGACAGCGCGGGCGGACCGGAACGCACGTCGAGCAGCACGGCGTGGCCCATGTCGTGCCCCACGCACACCAGCAGCGGTACGGCGGTCTCCACGCCGTCGGCCGTCAGATCGGCACGGTCGATCCACCACAGCCGCGGGTCGCTCTCGTCCGCCGCCCAGGGCTCCGGCGGCTCGCGCAGCGCGTCGCCGTCCGCCGCGACCAGCACGGCCATCCACTCCGGGCCGGCCAGCACGCCGTAGGGCCGGACCCCGGGCCGGACGGCCGCGGCCAGCGCCGTGGCCCGCTCGGCGTCGGCCCACACGGCCGGGTCGCGCAGCAGCCGCACCAGCAGCCGCAGACCGCGCCGGTAACGCAGCTCCGTGCGGACCGGACCCGTGAACGCCTTCACGGTCAGGGCGATCTCACGCCCGAGCCGGCGCCACAGGGCCTTCCAGCCGCCGCCGCGCCGGACCAGCCAGTGCGTGACGGCGAGGACCAGCACCAGGACGCCGACGAGGCCGAGCAGGGTGGTGATGGTGTCGGAGGTCATCAGGTCGTCTCTCCCCGGAGATGCTCGGTCCCGGCCGGGCGGCAGCCGTGTGAGTCGAGGGTGGCGCGCAGCGCGCGGATCCCGTGATGGGTGCGGGACTTGACCGTGCCCGGGGGCAGCCCGAGCTGGCGGGCCACGTCGTCGCCGGGCTGGCCCAGCAGATGGACGCGGGCGACGGCCTCCCGGTGTGCGGGAGCGAGGGTGCGCAGGGCGGAGACCAGCACCCGGCGGTCACCGACCTGTTCCGCGTGGTCGGGCACCGGCGCGGGGGCGGCGCCGCCGAAGTCCGCCGCCGTGATCCCCACCGGGATGGTCCGGTCCCGGCGCCGGCCGTCGACCACGAGGTTGCGGGCCACCCGGAACAGCCACATCCGGATGGGCCGGTCCCGCCAGTCCAGCCGGCCGGCCGACTGCCAGGCCCGCAACAGGGTTTCCTGGACGACGTCCTCCGCGCCGTGGGGGTCGCGCCCCATCATGCCGGTCACGAAGCGGCGCAGGCTGTCGCGCTCCGCGAGAAGGAGGCCGAGCGTCCGGTCCGCGCCGTCGGCGCGGTCATGGTCGATGAGGCTCACGGCCTCCGCCTTCCGGTGTCGGTGGTGCTGTTGTGCTGTCGTGCCGGGTTGCTCTGTGTCACTGTGAAACGTGTCAGGCACGAACGCTAGCGCGAATAACGCCAGTTCCCGAAGCCGCACCCGCCCCGGACTTCAACAGATTCGTCACAGGCAACTCCGCATAGGTGGACGGAAGGTGACGTTCGGCGGGATCTTCGTGGGCGGGCGGGCGGATCGGTGCCGTGCCTTGGTTACTGTTCCTGTGCCCCTGCATGTTCCGGGTGTTCCGAGACCTTCACGAGACCTTCAGGAGACGACGTGCCGCCCCTTCGCAAACCCCGGCCCTCGGCGGAACGGCCCGGTACCCCGGCGGGACGTTTCAGCGACACCTTCGCCCGTCGGCCCGCCATGCCCCGCCGCGGGCTCGTGCCGGGAATGCGGGTGTGGGCGACCGTCGGCGCGGCGGCCGGGCTCACCGTCGTCGTGGCCCTGGCCGTGCCGCTGCTGAGCCGGGTGGACCTCTTCCCCGACCCGGACACCACACCGGCCGCGGTGGTGGCGGCGGGGGAGCCGACGACGCTGTCCAGCACGACCGAATCCGTGTCCCCGTCGCCGTCCTCGTCCCCGTCGCCCTCGCACACCTCCTCCCACAAGCCCGAGAAGACCACCTCCGGCGGTTCCGGGTCGGCCGGCGGCACGGGCACCGGCTCGACCGGGCAGCAGTCGGGAGGCGGCACCGTCGGCTCCGGTTCGAACTCGGGCTCGGGCTCCACGTCCTCCGGTTCGAAGTCCAGCGGCACCAAGTCCTCGTCGTCCTCGGGTAAGTCCTCGTCCGGCAGCACCTCGTCCGGAAGCACCGGTACGAAGACCCCCACCGTCCCCGGCGTGAAGCTCATCGGCACCGGATCCGGCCGGTGCATCGACGTCACCAACGCGGGCGGGGACGGCACCCGGCTGGAGATCCTGGACTGCTCGGGCGCCGCCAAGCAGAAGTGGGTCTTCCAGTCGGACGGCACCATCCGCTCGCTCGGGCTGTGCATGGACCTGGCCTGGGGCAACACCGCGAACGGCACCGCGATCCAGGTCGCCAAGTGCAGCGGCAACCGCGCCCAGCTGTTCTACCTCAGCGCGCAGGGCGACCTGGTCAGCGCCCTGGCCGACAAGTGCGTGGACGTCACCGACAACGCCACGGCCAACGGCACCAAGCTCCAGCTGTGGACCTGCTCCGGCACCGCCAACCAGAAGTGGCGCAAGGGCTGACCACGGCCGGTCATCTGGTCCAGTAGCGGAGGTTGCGGAAACGGGCCTCCGCACGGCCGGAACCGTGGTTGTAGACGCCGTTCTTGAAGTAGCGGGTGGCCGGGCCCCGGTCGTCGACGGTCAGGACGAGGGAGTCGTCCAGGTAGACCTTGACGGTCCCGGTCCCGGTGCTCGCCTCGTGCGCGATCTTGACGTTGAACCAGGTGTCGTACGCGTCCGTCCTGAGCACCGTGCCGTCGTAGCGCCGCACGGTGCCGCCGCCGGTGTCGTAGACGTCGAGCATGATGTCCGTCGCCGGGGTGCCCGAGGGATGGACGCTCCGCAGGATCTGCACGAAGGTCGCGCCGTCGGTGCCGGACGGCAGATAGACGTCGGCGTCCCACATGTGGTCGCCCGTGCTGTAGTCGACCTTCCAGCGCATCTCCGTGCGCGGGTCGGTGTCGCTGCCCTCCTCGAACGGCTCGTCGGTGGCGTACACCCACATCCGCTCGACGCCCCCGCTGGAGCTGTGCCGGTCGCTCAGATCGAGGTTCCAGGGCTTCTGCCAGCTGTAGGTGAACGAGGTCTGCGTCCATCCGTCGGTCGGGGCGGCGGCCGCGACGGCGACGCCGTCGGTCAAGCCGGTCAGGGGAAGGGCGAACAGCGCTCCTGTGCCGGCCCGTAAGAGGGATCTCCGGTTCATCGACTGTCCTTTCCGGTGGGGGAGTCGAGAGATGGCGCGATCGCAGGCAACTCCAATACATCGGAGGAGTCAAGGACTTGGGTCAGGGTTATCGATGTGAACATGGAGCTCAAGCCAGTTCATTGACCTAAGTCGACGTGATCGTAGCCGTGTTGGGGTTGTTGACAGGTGCAAGCTGGGTCCCTAGGTTCCCCGATACACCCGATGTATCGATGATCCGTCAGGTATGGAGGACGATGATGACCTCGCACCCGGAGCAACGTTCGCCGGTGCCCCGCAGAGCCGTACTCGGCACCGCCCTCGGCGGAGCGGCGGCCGTGACCCTGCCCGGAACCGCCCACGCGGCGTCGACGGAACCGGCTGCCACGGGGGCCCGACGCCCTTGGAAACTCCGCAACACCATGACCACCGACGGCGCCTGGGACCGGTTCCTGCGCGGCCAGGACCTGCTGTGGACCAGGCTGCCGACCCTCTGGTACGAGGGGCCGTTCCTCGGTGACGGGCTGCTCGGCAGCATGATCTACCAGGAGCCGGGCGCCAACCAGATCCGCTTCACCGTCCAGCACGGCCGGGTCCAGGACCACCGGCCCGAGTTCGGCAGCGGCTGGGGCACCGCCCGCCTGCCCGTCGGACACCTCACCCTCGAACCGGCCGGCACCATCACCGCCGTCGACTGGCGCCTCAGCCTGTGGAACGCCGAACTCACCGGCACCGTCACCACCACCGCCGGCACCCTCGCCCTCGCCGCCATCGTCCACGACGAGGTCCTCGCCGTCCGCGCCACGG
Organism: Streptomyces sp. NPDC001980; assembly: GCF_040296885.1. Lineage (NCBI taxonomy): Bacteria > Bacillati > Actinomycetota > Actinomycetes > Kitasatosporales > Streptomycetaceae > Streptomyces > Streptomyces sp. NPDC001980. The sequence goes on from NZ_JBEOYD010000002.1 coordinate 494,027, forward strand.
CCGGCGGCGGCGAGCACGTCACCTGGACCTTCCACCCCGAGGAGGCCATCAGCCCCCGCAAGATCCAGGAGGCACCGCCCGCCGGCTACACCGCCAACCCGCCCTGGACCACCCGCACCACGGCCGACGGCACCGAACAGGTCCTCCAACCTCTCACCGGCGGCGGCCAGACGGCCACCTCCTACCGCCGTACCGGCGACGAACTCCTGCTGAGCGTCGGGCACAGCTTCCCCTCGGACAGTGCCGCCGAGGCGGACTCCCGGCGGAACCTGCGGAGTGCCATGTCATACAGCACACTCAGGCGACGTCACACCCGCTGGTGGCACGCCTTCTACCGCAAGAGCTTCGTGTCGTTCCCCGACCAGCGGCTGCAGAGCTTCCACTGGATCCAGCTCTACAAGGTCGCCTCCGCCAGCCGCGCCGACGGCCCGGTCATGGCCACCCCCGGCCCCTGGCTGGAACCCACCCCCTGGCCCGCCGTCTGGTGGAACCTCAACGTCCAGCTCGAATACTGGCTGATCCACGCCTTCAACCACCCGGAACTGGACTCCCTCGCCACCACCCTGCGCCAGAGCCAGGAACAGCTCACCGCCAACGTGCCCGCCGCCTACCGCACGGACAGCTCCGGCATCGGCCGTAGCTCCGACATGTTCGCCAACCGGGAGGTGGGACAACCGGGAACCGGCGCCGAGACCGGTGACCTCACCTGGGCCCTGCACAACGTCTGGCTGTCCTACCGCCACTCCATGGACAAGTCCCTCCTCCGCGACACGATCTACCCGGTGCTCCGCCGCACGATCAACTACTACTGGCACTTCCTCACCCCGGGCAGCGACGGCAGGCTGCACCTGCCGAGCACGCTCTCGCCCGAGTACCCGGTCGTCCCGCCGCAGGACACCAACTACGACCTCGCCCTGATCCGCTGGGGCTGCCAGACCCTCCTCGACTCCGCCGGACTGCTCGGCATCGACGACGAGTTGAAGCCCCGCTGGCAGGAGATACTGGCCCGGCTCACCCCGTACCCGGTCGACGACAACGGCTTCATGATCGGCGCCGGCACGCCGTACGCCCAGTCCCACCGCCACTACTCGCACCTGCTGATGGTGTACCCGCTGTACCTCGTCAACTGGGACCAGCCCGAGAACCGCGACCTGATCACCAAGTCCGTCGTCCGCTGGCACGCGCTGACCGGGGCCCACCGCGGCTACAGCTACACCGGGGCCGCCTCGATGTACGCGATGACCGGCGACGGCGACACCGCCATCGGCTACCTGCGGAAGTTCTTCGACCCCACGACCCGCTACCCCTGCCGGGCCAACACCCACTACACCGAGGCCGGTCCGGTCATCGAGACCCCGCTGTCCGCCTCGCAGTCCCTGCACGACATGTTCTGCCAGAGCTGGGGCGGGATCATCCGCGTCTTCCCCGCCGTCCCGACCGCCTGGGCGGACCTCACCCTGCACGACTTCCGCACCCAGGGCGCCTTCCTGGTCAGCGCGGTGCGCAAGGCGGGCAGCACCCGGTTCATCCGCATCCGCAGCCTGGCCGGTGAGCCCCTCAAGCTGCGGCACGGCATGGCCGGCCCCCTCACCGTCCTGCTCGACGACGGCACCCCGGCCCGCACCCACGACCTCGGCGACGGCACCCTCGCCATCGACCTGCCCCGCGGCCGCGAGGTCCTCGTGCACGCCGGCTCCCGCCCCGACCTCGTCATCGCCCCCGTCGCCGTCAGCGAACCGGGCGCGGCGTGGGGACTGCCGTAACGACCGACCGGAAGGCAGGGTTCTCATGACCGTTCCCCTCACCAGAACCATGGCCGCCGCGCTCTGTACCGGGCTGGCGGCCACCCTCCTCGCGACCGCGACCGGGCCCGCAGGGGCCGAGCAGCGGCAGCCGCACACCTGGACCGTGACCGAGGCGGCGCACGCGCCCCGCGCCCGGATAGCCCTCGACGACACCACCGGCACCCTCAGCCTCGCGGTCTCCCGCGACGGCCGTACGGTCATCGAGCCGTCGCCCGTCGGCATCGTCACCCAACAGGCCGACCTCTCCCAGGGGTTGCGCTTCCTGCACCGCAAGGACCGTACGGTCGAGGAGCGTTACCGGGCCAAGTCCGGCAAGCGCCTGGACCGCCGGGTGCGCATGAACGAGACCCGGCTGTCCTTCGCCACCGCCGCCGGCGCCCGCCTCGACCTCGTCGTCCGCGCCTCCGCCGACGGCATCGCCTACCGCTATGTCCTGCCCGCCGGGTACGGCGACGTCCTCGGCGAGACCTCCGCGTTCGACCTGCCGTCCGAAGCGGGCGCCTGGCTCAGCACCTACCGGGTCGACAACGAGGGCCAGTTCAACCAGTACACCGCCGCGACCGCCCCGACCGGCGAGTACTCGGACCAGGCCCTGTTCGCCACCGACGGCGGCTACACCCTGCTCGCCGAGTCCGACCTCAGCGGCACCTACTCCGGGGCCCGGCTCGCCCACACCCAGGGCACCGGCACGTACCGCATCAAGCTCGCCGACAGCCAGGTCCACACCGACGGGTCCCTGACCACCCCCTGGCGGGCCATGATCACCGGAGACCTCGCCACCGTCACCCGATCCACCTTCACCGACGACCTCGCCCCCGCCTCCAAGGTCGCCGACACCTCCTGGATCCGCCCCGGCACCGTGCTGTGGACCTGGCTGGCCGGCGGCCGCACCGCGGGGCAGAGCCTCGACGCGCAGAAGGCGTACGTCGACTACGCGGCCGCACACCACTGGCCGTACGAGGCCGTCGACTCCGGCTGGTACTTCAAGAAGGACGAGTGGGACGTCACCGACCCCGACTGGCAGACCGACAGCTGGATGCCGCAACTCGTCGACTACGCGCGGGCCAAGGGCGTCGGGATCATCGTCTGGATCCACCAGCGCGACCTCGACACCCCCGAGGAACGCGCCCAGTGGCTGCCCACCCTGGAACGCTGGGGCGTCAAGGGAGTCAAGATCGACTTCATGAACTCCGAGGCCCAGTCCATGTTCCAGTGGTATGACACCGTCCTCGCGGAGACCGCCGCCCACCACCTCATGGTCGACTTCCACGGCGCCACCCTGCCCAAGGGCATCCAGCGCACCTGGCCCCAGGTGATGAGCATGGAGGCCGTCGGCGGCGAGGAGAAACGCACCAACACCGCCGCCCACCTCACCACCCTGCCCTTCACCCGCAACGTCATCGGCTCCATGGACTTCACCCCCGGCGGCTTCCAGCGCGTCGGGCTGCGCCCGAACTCGGACGCCGCCGAGGCCGGGCTCACCGTCGCCTACGAGTCGGGGCTCCAGATGTTCGCGGGCACCCCGGAGTCGTACGACCAACGGCCCCTCGCCCGGGACTTCATGGACCAGGAGCCCGCCGCCTGGGACGACACCCGCCTCCTCGCCGGCCGCCCCGGACAGGAAGCCGTCCTCGCCCGCCGCAGCGGGGACCGCTGGTTCCTCGGCGGGGTGTACGCCGGTGCCGCCCACACCGCCACCGTGCCCCTGACCATCGGCCGGGGACGCTGGCTGGTGCAGACGATCCGGGACGGCGCCGACGGCCTCGTCCAGGACAGTCAAGTCCTGCACGGAGGTGATGAGTTGAGCATCGACGTCGTCGCCGACGGCGGCTTCGCCGGGATCGCCTGCCCCTGGCACCCGGGCGTCACCACCTGCTACCGCTGAGCGCGCACCGCCGCCCGGCGGGCACCGAGCAACAGCTTGAGGGTGCCCGCCGTGGACGGTGAGGCCGAACCCCGCAGCACCCCCGTACCGCGGGCCAGTACGGCCTCGGCGGTCATCAGCTCGATCTCGATGAGCGCGCTCACCATCGGCCGGTGCGCGGCCGGCATCAGGCCCAGCACCTCCCGCCCCGACCGCAGATCGGCCCGGGCCGCCTCGACCTCGTGCTCCACGAGGGAGCGCAGCCCGGCGGAGGCCCGGCGCGCTTCGAGGTCCTCCGCCGTGACCGAGAAACGCTTCAGGGTCTCCGCCGGGATGCCCAGATGTCCGTCCCGCAGGTCCTCGGCGAGGTCGTTGACGAAGTCCAGCCGCTGGCTGCCGTCGATGAGCGTGCGGCAACCCGCCCGGAACCGCCCGTCGGTGTCGCTCTCGGGCCCCAGAAGTCCGGCGATCGGCAGGAAGGCGGGCAGCGAGTAGGCGTCCACATAGGCCTGGTAGTCGGCCTCCGTCGCGAAGCCGTCGAACTCCAACTCGACTGCGGCGGTGGCCAGATACGACTCCACGACCTCCCGGTGCCGTGGGTACGCGGTGACGGTGTGCAACAGGGTGCGGATCAGCGGATCGTCACTGGTCCCGGTCTCCAGCGCGGTGCGCACCCGCCGCTCCCAGACGTCCCAGGCCGCCGCCCGCTCCGGCTTCGGGCCGGAGTCCAGGAGTCTGTCCCCGTGGTGCATCACGGCCGTCGCGGCCACCACATGGGGCAGCACGGCGGGCGGCAGCAGCACCCGGCAGGCCAGGTAGGCGCTGCGCCGGTACTGCCGCACCAGCCGACGCTGGACGCTGTAGTCCCGGCGCAGTTCCGGGTCCGTGATGCCTGCCGCCGTCAGGGTCTTGTTCCACGCGCTCACGCAATGATCGTAGAGGTACGCCGTTCTCCGCCCCCACGTCATGCGGTCGTCGCGGTGAGGAACTGGGTCTGGATGCGGACCGGCCGGTCGGCCACGGGCAGCTCGAAGTGGTCGACGGCCGTCGGCTCGGAGGCGCCTTCGACCTGCCAGCCGTGCTGCTTGAGCAGGGTCAGCCAGGCTTCGCGGTCCTTGATGGTGTGCAGGGGGCCGGCGCCACCGAACATCACGTCGTCCACCGTCGAGACGACGAGCGCGGAATCGAGGCCGGCGGGGTGCACCTCGGCGGTGAGGGCCAGGGAGCTGCCCTTCGCCGCGCGGCCGGAGACACCGGTCAGGAGCCTTTCCGCGGCGCCGGGTCGAAGGAACAGGACGAGGTGTTCGCCGATGAAGAGGGTCGGCTGCCGGGCGTCGTGCCCGACGCCTGCCAGCACGTCGGCGACGTCGTCGGTGGCGAAGTCCACCGCGGCCAGGGTGACGTGGGTGCTGTCCGTGTCCAGGGCCCGGAGGCGGCGGGCCTTGTCGGCGATGACGTCCGGCAGGTCCAGGTCGAAGAACCGCACGCCGGCGTGCCTGAACCGCAGCGCGCGGTCGTCGTAGCCGGCGCCGAGGTTGACGACCTGGCGGGTTCCGGCCGCGACGGCGTCCAGCACGAGCTGGTCGAAGTACGGGGCGCGGGGCGCCAACAGGCCCAAGGACAGGGAGATGTCACTGGGCTCGCCGCCCGGATCGGCGGCCCGAAGTCCCTGGACGAGCGCACGTCCGGCGGCGGTGTCGCCCTCGGCGGTGTGCGGGCGGTCGAACGCGACGCGGCCGAGGGCGCACACCTCGCGGATCAGGGTCAGGGTCTGTTCCGCTCGGGTCGTCATGAATGGTGCTCCGTTCCTTGTCGCGCGCTCGTCCGGGCAGGTTCGGGCGCGCGTCGGCCCCTGCCGGCACGGTGGGTGACGGGATGTGGTTCCGGCGGCTTCGACGTGCGGGTCAGGGTCTGCCGAGGTGCGGCAGACCGGCGGTGACCTTGTCGAGCAGTGCCTGGAGGGTGGCCCGCTCCGCCGGAGTGAGGGGCGCGAGGATCGACTCGTCCACGGCCGTCATCGCCTCCTCGTGTCCGGAGACGAGCGCGATCCCGGCGTCGGTGGCGAAGACACGCTTGCTGCGTTCGTCGCCGCCTTCGAAGCGACGCTCGACGAGGTGCCGCGCTTCCAGGCCGCGCAGGACTCCGGAGACGTTCGCGGCCGTCGTCCGTGTCGCCTGCGCGATGTCGCGCTGGATGGCTCCGGGGTGGTCGGCAAGGTAGCTGAGCACGAACGCCTGCTGCACGCTGAGTCCCCGGGAACGGATCCACTCCTGCCCTGCCTGCGCCTGAGCCCAGTTGATCGCCTTGAGCTGCTCAAGCGGACCGGTGGAGACGTTTCCGGGACTGTCCATGCTTCGAAGTTGACTGTTAAGGACCTAACAGTCAAGGTGTCAACTGGTGGCTCTCGCACAGGCACTCAGCTTGTTCTTCGACCTCAAGATGCTCGGTGCGCCCGGTCCGGGTGGAAGACGCGGCGACGGCACGTGGCGCGGGCCCGGTTGTCCGGCCGTTTCTGGACTCCGCTGGAGGGAGTCCCGTAGGTTCCGAGGTGATCTCGCCCGATGGGAGGCGGACGCGATGGAACAGGCCTGGGATCGAGAACTCGCGCACTCGGCGGCACGGATGCGGCGGCGGCTGATGGCCCATCCGACCGAAGGGCGCTGGCAGGAACTGCGGTACTGGGATCCGTTGCCCAGCGCCCGTAAGCTCACCGACTCGATGGGCGACGGGCGCTGGGAGGACCGCAGCCGGCTCAACGTGCCCGGTCCGTTCTACGCGGGCGTGACCGACGACGGCCTGAACGGCCCGTACTACCTCCCCGACCAGGTGCTCTCCAGCGACGAGCACTACGAGTTCGTGTACCGCCAGCCCGCCAATCCCCGCGAGGTGGCGGGACTGGTGGAAATCGCCGCCGACGAACCGCAGGGTGGCTACGCCTGGGACGGCGACCAACGGTGGACTCCCGAAGCGGTGAGACAGTGGTGGGCCGGGCGCGAGTCGGTCCGCGCCTGGATAGCCGAGGAACTCGACGGCCGCCAGAACGAGAAGGAAGCCCTCCACCAGTACGCCGCCTACTTGGACGACGGCCTGGAGGACTACCTGCGCGGCTACCTGTTCTGGCTGATCGAGAACCGCGAGCCCCGCACCGACGAGGAACTCCCCACGCTGAACCTGTGACGGACCACTGATTCTGGTGTTCTCCGGACAGCCGAGCGGCCTTGGGGTGATCAACGTGCCCTTGATGATGGGCAGTTCGCCGGTGCGGTCGATCCATGCGGAGCGGACCTGCACCGGCAGTCCTTCCAGCAGATGAGCCATGCGCGGAGCGTCGTAGCCGGCGTCGAAGACGCCGTGTTCACGTCCCTGGGATCCCCGGACGAGTGATCACGTTCGGGGCATCGTTCGAGGTCAGGCCATGAGGAACAAGCTCAGGAAAGGGAGTTCAGGAAGTCGAGCAGCGCCGTGTTCACCTCGTCCGGCCGCTCCTGCTGGGTCCAGTGGCCGCAGCCCGCCAGCCTGAGCGGCTCGCGCACCAGGTTCGGCATCAACTCGGGTAGACGCTCGATGAGTTCGGGTGTGCCGGGGAACGCCGGGACCAGGTCGCGGTCGCCGTAGACGTACAGCGCGGGCGGGGTGACGACGGCGCCCTGCCAGGGGGCGGTCAGTTCCCAGTTGCGATCGAGGTTGCGGTACCAGTTGAGGGCGCCGGTGAAACCGTGGGAGAAACTCTCGGTGAGCGCGTCGAGGTCCACCTCGGTGAACCACCGCGGCAGGGTCTCCGGGTCCGGCATGTCCGCGAGCCAGCCGCGCTCGGGGTCGACCAGCGGCTGCCGGATCTCGCCGGTGCCGGCGCCCTCCCCGGACGCCATGGTGAAGAACTTCCGCAGCGTGGTGCGCGGGTCGCGGGCGAACTCGGCGTCGGCGACACCCGGGCGGTTGAAGTAGTTCCAGTAGAAGCGGCCGCCGAACCTACGGTCCATCGTCTCCAGCGGCGGCTGCGCCCCGCGGAACGGCGGCGGCACGCTCAGCCCGGCCACCCCGCGTACCAGGTCGGGGCGGAACAGCGCGGTGTGCCAGGCGACCGGCGCGCCCCAGTCGTGCCCGACGACGAACGCCCGCTCCTCGCCCAACTCCCGGATCAGCCCGACGACATCGCCGACCAGGTGGAAGATGTCGTACGCCTCGACGTCCGCGGGGTGATCACTGCTTCCGTACCCGCGCTGGTCGGGAGCGACCACGTGGAAGCCGGCCGCGGCCAGCGGGCCGAACTGGTGCTGCCAGGAGTGCCAGGACTCGGGGAAGCCGTGCAGCAGCACGACCAGTGGGCCGGAACCCTCCTCGGCGATGTGCAGCCGGATCCCGTTCACGTCGACCATTCGATGCTGAACCATGTGCACGAGCGTACGCGCAATGATCTTCGACTACCCGCCCTGCCCGGCTCCGGCCGCGGGGGCGGCGTCCGGAGCCGGCGGCGGCTCGGGGGGCCGGTGGCCCTTCCCCGCCGCGACCGCGGCGTCGAAGGCGTGCGTGGCCTCGGGCGTGGTGCCGGGCAGCAGGAAGGACCGGGCCTGCTCCTCGAAGCGCTGGTCGGTCACGGTCTGCCGGGTGTGGTGCTGGGCGAGGTGCTCCGCCCACGACCCGACCAGGTAGTTCTCGATGAACCGGCCGGGTTCGGTGCCGTCCTCGTACAGGCCCCAGGTGAGCGCCCCGGTCCGGCGCCGCGAGCGGGCGACGTTCTCCATGGCCCGGGCGAAGGCCACCCGGTCGTCGGGGGAGACGTGGTAGACGATCGAGACGAGGACCGGGCCGTCGGCCGGGCCGGGCTCGTAGACCAGGGGCGGGGTCGGCCAGTGGTCGGACGGGGTCGGGTCGATCCGCGCGGCGTCGTACAGCGGCCACAGCGGGACGGTGCCGGCGGTGAGCACGAGCAGCCCCGCCGCCACGAGCAGGGCGGTGCCGAGCCCCGCGCCCTGGGCCAGTGCGCCCCACAGCGGGGCGGCGAGGGCCTGGCCGCCCTGGAAGACCAGCAGGTACACCGCGAGCCCGCGGGCACGCACCCAGCCGGGCAGCCGGGTCTGGGTCGCGGCGTTGAGCGTGGACAGGACCGCGATCCAGGCCACCCCGGCGGGCAGCAGCGCGACCGTGACCACCCAGGTGACGTGGACCGTGGCCAGGACGGCCAGGACCACACCGAAGGCGACGGCCCCGGCGGCCAGGACGCCGTTCGCGCCGAGCAGCTTCTGCAGCCGGGGCAGCAGGAACGCACCGCCCACGGCACCGAACCCGACGGCGGCCAGCAGCAGACCGTATCCGCCGGAGCCGAGGCCGAGCGAGTCGCCCGCGATGAGCGGCAGTAGGGACCAGACGGCGGCGGCGCCCGGGATGAACAGCGCGGTGCGCAGCAGCACCCTCCGGACGCCGGGCGCGTTCCACACGTAACGGCGGGCCGCGTACAGGGCGGTGAAGAACCCCTCGCCCTCGGTGGCCGGGACGGCCGCGCCCGCGGGACGCTTCCACAGCAGCAGCACGGCCACGATGCCCAGGTAGGACACCGCGTTGAAGGCGAACGTCCACCCCGCGCCCGCCGCCGCGACCAGCACACCGCCGACGGCCGGTCCGATGGCGCGGGCCAGGTTCATGTTGACCGCGCCCAGCGCGGATCCACAGGGCCCGGAACACCGGCAGCGCCAGCGGCGCCCAGGCCGAACCGGGGGTCGGGGAGCCACCGCCACCGCCGCCGTCGTCGCCCTTCGTGGTGACTGCCATGTCGCCGCCGCTCCGCGAGAGGTGGATGCCGGGCCGGGCGCCCCCGGTCCCCGCCTTCCCAGCTTTCCTACGCGGCTTTCTTACGCGCCGAAACCGCGCCCCCGCAAGCAGAGAGGCCCTCCCAGCTCGCCCTTTGCCCGAACGGGCAGCCCCGGGGGCCCGGCCGGGGCGCCGCGCGCGCCGAGACGGATCTGCCAGGCGGATTGATTGACGGGAATGCATCGGCAGGAGAGATTGATGCCATGGAGCTGCGGCATCTGAAGTACTTCCTGGCGGTCGCGGACACCCGTAACTTCACCCGGGCCGCCGCCCGCTGCTATGTCGCGCAGTCCGCGCTGAGCCAGCAGATCGCCCGGCTGGAGAAGGACGTCGGCGCCCCGCTGTTCCACCGCACGAGCCGGTCGGTACGGCTGACCGCCGCCGGTGAGCTGCTGGAACCGCTGGCCCGGCGCATCCTGGCGGACGTCGACAACGCCCAGGCCGCCCTCGACGCGCTGGCCGGGCTGCGCCGGGGCCGGCTGCGGCTCGGCCTGGTGCAGACGATGGCCGTCTCCCTCGACATGGTCGAGGTGACGGCCGAGTACCGCGCCCGCCACCCCGGCATCGACCTGCGGGTGTCCAACGCGCCCAGCTCCCGGATGGCCGCCGCGGTCCTCGCCGGCACCCTCGATGTCGCGGTGGTCAGCATGGCCGCCCGGGAGGTGCCGGAGGACCTGGACCACCGGGTGCTCGGCAGCGCCCCGCTGGTCGCCGTCGTACCCCGCGAGCACGCCCTCGCCGACCGGGACGCCATTGACCTCGCCGAGCTGCCGGACAGCCACCCGCTGATCCAGTTCTCGCGCGGCAGCGGCCTGCGCCTGCAGGTCGAGGCGGCCTTCGCCCGCGCCGGGGTCGAGGCGGGCCAGGACTTCGAGGTCGGCCAGATCCACGACATGATCCGGCTCGCCGTACGCGGGGTGGGCGTCACCGTCGTCCCGCGCTCCTCCGTCGTCGGCCCCGGCTCCCTGCTGGGCCTCGACGCCGCCGGCGAACTGCCCCGCGGCGCCCGGGTGCTGCGCCTCGTGGACGACGAAGCCGTGCACCACATCTGCGTGGTCTACGACGGCACCCGTCTGGCACCGGCCGGCGCGGCCTTCCTCGACGTGCTCGACCGGCACATGGCCGGTCGATCGATATGAGCGATCGCTGCGTCCGGATCCATATGTTGGACAGCATGACCGCGGCGGCCGGACGCTGGACGTGACGCACCGCACCAGGCGCGCCCCGGTTCCCGACCCGAATGGACCACCATGTCGATCATGGACGCGGTCCGGCCCGTAGTGCGCGACGCACGGGCCACCGTGCTGCCCGACCCGGCCGACCGCCACGGCCCCCTGCCTCCGGTGATGCTCGCCCTCACCGTGGTCACCGGCCTCGTGGACTCCTTCAGCTACCTGGCGCTCGGCCATGTCTTCGTCGCCAACATGACGGGCAACGTCGTCTTCTCCGGCTTCGCGATCGCGGGCGCCGCCGGTTTCTCCCTGGCCGCCTCGCTGGCCGCGCTGGCCGCCTTCGGGGCGGGCGCCCTGCTGGGCGGCCGCATCGCCCACTGGTGCCGGGCCCACCGCGGCCGCGTCCTGCACGTGGCGCTCGTCCTGGAAACGGTCCTGGTCCTGGCGGCCTACGTCGTCGCCCGCTACCACGCCCCGCTGGGTGCGGCCGGGACCCGGTACCCGCTGATCGCACTGCTCGGCCTCGCCCTGGGCATCCAGAACGCGACGGCCCGCGCCCTCGCCGTACCGGACCTGACCACGACCGTCCTGACCATGACCATCACCGGCATCGCCTCCGACAGCAGGGCCGCCGGTGGTCCTGGCGGCAGGACGGGCCGCCGCGCCCTGTCCATCCTGGCGATGTTCGCGGGAGCCCTCGTCGGCGCCTGCGCAGTCCGCTTCGGCGACCCGTCCCTGCCGCTGCTGCTCGCCACCCTGCTCCTCGCCGGCTGCACACTGACCGCGTTCACCCTGACCCGCTCGGACGCGAGCTGGACCGACCCGCTGTGACCCCGGTCCGCCGGGGCCCCTTCGGCGAGAACGCGACACGCAGCGGGCGCGGTGCTCAGAACGGGTAGTGCGCCTGCTGGGTCGCGAGGGTCACCCAGCGGGTGTTGGAGAACGCCTCGATGCCCCACCGACCGCCGAACCGGCCGTACCCCGAGGCCTTGACCCCGCCGAACGGGGCATGCGGCTCGTCGGCCACGGACTGGTCGTTGATGTGCACGATCCCGGTACGGATGCGGCGTGCGACCGCCAGCCCGTGCGTCGCGTTCTCGGTGATGATGCCGCAGGTCAGACCGTTGTCCGTGTCGTTGGCGAGGGCGATCGCGGCGGCGTCGTCGGCGAACGTCTCGACGACGCCGAGCGGTCCGAAGGCCTCCGCGTAGTACAACTCGGCATCCTTGGGGACGTCGGCGAGGACGGTCGCCGGATGCACCGCGCCCTCCGGCCGGCCGCCACCGGTGAGCACGGTGGCGCCCTTGCCGACGGCGTCCGCCACCAGCCCGGCCACGCGCTCCGCGGCGGAGGCGGTGACCAGCGGGCCCACCACCGTGTGCGGGTCGCCCGGATCGCCGGCCGGGAGGGCGGCGACCTTGGCGCTGAGCTTCCGGGTGAACTCCTCGGCGAGGGACTCGTGGACGAGGATGCGGTCGCCCGACATGCAGATCTGCCCGGAGTTCATGAACATGCTGAAGGTGACGGCGTCCACCGCGTAGTCCACGTCGGCGTCCGCGAGGACGAGCACCGCGTTCTTGCCGCCCAGTTCCAGCACCGCCGGCTTGAGGTGCCGTGCCGCGTGGGTGCCGATGATCCGGCCCACGCCGGTGGAGCCGGTGAAGTTCACCGCCCGCACCCGCGGGTCGGCGATCAGCGCCTCCGCGATCCGGGCCGCGTCCTCACGGGCGTTGGTGACCACGTTCAGTACCCCGTCGGGCAGGCCGGCCTCGCGGAGCACGTCCGCGACGAGCAGCCCGCAGGCGATCGGCGCGTCCTCGCTCGGTTTGACGACGACCGTGTTGCCGGCGGCGAGCGGAGCCGCGACCGCCCGGACGCCGAGGATGACCGGGGCGTTCCACGGCGCGAACGCTGCCACCACCCCGAGCGGCTCCCGTACCGCGAGCCCCAGGGTGCCCTCCTCCTGGGCGCTCAGCACCTCACCCCGCGGAGCGGTGATCGCGGCCCCCGCCTCGCGCAGGATGTTCGCGGCGAGACCCACGTTGAAGCCGGCCCACGGCCGGGTGCCGCCGACCTCCTGGGCCATCAGGTCGGCGACCTGCTCCGCGCGCGACTCCAGCAGGTCGGCGGCCTTGAGGAAGATCGCGCGGCGGGCGAAGGGGGCGAGCGCGGCCCAGGCCTCGAAGGCCGCGTCGGCGGCGTCCACGGCTCGGGTCACGTCCTCGGGCCCGGCCGCGGCGACCGTGGCGTAGACCTCGCCGGTGTAGGGGGCGATGTCCTCGGTGGTACGGCCGGACAGGGCGGGGACGTCCTTGCCGCCGATCAGAAGTTCGCGAATGAGGGGCATGGACGCAACCGTAGGCACCACATGTTTACGGTTCAAGCATTCCGCGCTCTACTTTTCGACGGCCGCCGCCGTCCGGGTCGGCCGGCCCAGTGCCCAGAACAGGACACCGAGGAGCATGAATCCGACGAGCGGGATCAGTTCCGTCAGCAAGTACTTCCCGCGCTCGGCGTGGGTCCAGCCGTCCGGCTTGTAGTCGGTGCCGAACCAGTGGTCGCCGGCCCCGGGCGCCACCAGCTGCACGCTGGCGAAGAGGATGAGCAGGGTGAGCACCACGCTGATGACCCAGGGGAACGGGGCCCGGTACGGGCGGGGTGTGTCCGGGTACTTGCGGCGCAGGAACGGCAGCGCCGGGAAGATGCCCAGGTAGCTGACGAGGGTGGTCGACACGGCGAGGCCGAGGACCGCGCCGAAGAGCTTGGCCGCGCTGCCGTTGGTCAGCTGGTGGGCCAGGATCAGGACGCCGGTGGAGACCAGGCCGCTGAGGATGTTCACCCGGACCGGGGTGCCGAACCGGCTGGAGATCACGCCGAGGAAGCGGGGCGCGGCGCCGTCGTAGCCGGAGACGGCCAGGGCGCGGTCCGAGCCCATGATCCAGGTGACGCCGGAGGAGAGCACCGTGAGGATGAACATGATCGCGGCCAGGTCGCCGAGCACGGTGCCGAACCCGCTGAGCGTGGGCGTGCCGTCGGCGGCCACGTGGCCGCCGTACACCGTGAAGACCTGCCGGATCGCGTCGACGAAACCGCCGAGGCCGGTGATCGCCTTCACCGGCAGGACGAGCAGGATGCCGAGGATCGGCAGCGCGTAGAGGAGCACGGAGAGGACGGCGCTGCGGAAGATGCCGTAGGGGACGTCCTTCTGCGCGTTCGTCATCTCGTCGCCCGCCGTGTTGGGCAGCTCGAAACCGACGTAGTTGAACATCAGGACCGGTACCAGGCCGACGAATCCGGCGTAGGTCGGCGAGAAATCACCGATGCCGAAGCCGTGCAGCCCGTGCTTGATCCCGTACACCACGACCGTGACGGTGAACAGGCCGAGCAGCACGAACCGGCTCCAGGCGCCGATGGTCGGGATCCACTTGCCGACGTCGAAGGAGAGGATCGCGGCGAGCACGCCCACCCAGACGAAGACGATGGTGAAGACGTAGAAGGCGGGGGTGCTCAGGTCCTTCCCGTCGTTGAAGAAGGTGGTGTACGCCGTGACGGCGGAGACGGCGAGGGTGCCGCCCAGCCACACCGGGTTGGTGATCCAGTACAGGAAGTTGTTGACGGCACCGGCCAGCCGCCCGAAGGCCCGGCTGGTCCAGATGTAGGGGCCGCCCTCGTCGGGGAAGGCCGCCCCGAGCTCGGCGATCAGCAGCGCGGACGGCACGAAGAACACCACGGCCAGCACGATCAGCCAGGTGAACGCCTCGGCACCGTTCTTGGCCACGGCACCGATGGTGTCCACGCCGACGATCGTGCACAGCAGGAAGAACAGGATGTCGAAGCGGCCGAAGTGCTTGCGCAGCTTCTGGCGTTCCACCTGGGCGGCGGCCGGCGCGTCGACCGGCTCGGGTGCGATGGGGGCAGCGGTCACCGGGAGCTCCAGCGTGCTCGGGAGGGGCGCGATCCGGCCATGGTCCACGGCGCCGCACAAGCACACAAGCGTTCGGACCCAAGTCGTGACCATCGCTCCCGGCACTCACAGCCGTCGGAAATCTCCCGGAAACGCCGGGGCCCGGCGCGGCCCGGTCCCGGCGTCCGGCCGCCGCCGCGGAGACCACCGGCCGCCGCGCCGGCCGGTGCGGTCGTGGTCACGGCCGTCCCCGCCGCGTGCCGGCTTCCGCCGGAGGAATCACCCGAGAGGGTTTCGGACCCGTGGCGGCGTGAAACGCCGCAGATGAGGAGGGATCGTGAACGCGGTCATGGAGAGCGTGCGGATACCCGCCGCAGGGGTGCGGCTCGACGCCGACGTGGCCGTCCCCGAGGCGGCCAAGGGCATCGTGCTGTTCGCGCACGGCAGCGGCAGCAGCCGGCACAGTCCGCGCAACCGCTTCGTCGCCGGCGAACTGCACGCGGCCGGGATCGGCACCGTGCTCGCCGACCTGCTCACCCACGAGGAGGAGAGGACCGACGCGGCCACGGGGGCGCTGCGCTTCGACATCGGCCTGCTCGCCGCCCGCCTGACCGACCTCGCCGACTGGCTCCGGGAGTACGAGCCCGCCGCGGGCCTGGGGTGCGGGCTGTTCGGCGCCAGCACGGGCGCGGCGGCCGCGCTCGTCGCCGCCGCCGCGCGTCCGGAGACGGTCCGCGCGGTCGTCAGCCGGGGCGGACGGCCGGATCTGGCCGAGGGCGCGCTGGCGTCCGTCCGTCCGCCGACGCTCCTGATCGTCGGCGGACGCGACCGGGAGGTCCTGCGGCTCAACCAGGCGGCAGCGCGGCAGATCCCCGGCGAGACCCGACTCGAAGTCGTCCCCGGTGCGACGCACCTGTTCGAGGAGCCCGGCACCCTGGAGCGCGTCGCACACCTGGCCTGCGACTGGTTCACCCGCCATCTGCCGGTCTGACGCCGCTCAGGGCGTCGAGGGGCGGGTCTCCGTCCAGTCGACCATCAGCCGGCGCTCGGCGAACAGCCACTCCCCGCCCTGCTTGACGAACGCGTCGAGATAACGGATCGACGCGATCATCAGCGTGCGTCGCCCGTCGTCCTCCACCGAGAGATGGTGGGCCAGGCAGTAGCTCTCACCGGTCGCACGGTCCCCGTCCAGGGACACGGTGCTCTGGCCGTTGAAGTGGGTCGTCGTGCGATACGTGTGGAGATTGTCGAACACGGGGGCGAGGGAGTCGCGGCCGTGCAGCTCCTGCGTAGGCTCCGCCGCCGTGGCGTCCATGAACACCAGGAAGCGGGTGTCCTCGGTGAACAGGCTCATCTGGCCCTTGGCGTCCCGCCGGTCCGCGCAGTGGGCGTAGGCGTCGATCAGCTCACGGATGGCCAGCCGGTCGGCGGCCTCCTGGGGTGAGACGGAGGTGTGGGCGGCCATGAGGGGTTCCTCCAGCTTTGTTGCACCCATCTAATTGACAGATGTATAAAAGCACTGCCGGAGTGGCCGCGCAACGGCCTCCCGCACGAGGGCCGCACCACACGAGGGCAGGACCAGGAGGGCAGTGCTCTGAACGACCGGATCGATCCGCGCATCACCCGCACGGTCCACGCCTTCGAGCAGGCCGTCGTGGAACTGGCCTCGGCGCGTCCCGTCTCCCAGATCACCGTCGCGGAGCTCGCGGACCGGGCCGGCGTCACCCGGGCGACCTTCTACAACCGTTACAGCACCCCGCTGGACCCGCTCATCCAGGTGCTCTACGACGACCTGGAACGCGCCCACCGCCGGGAGGACGAGCTACGGGCCCAGGGCGGACACTCCGCCCGGGAACTGCTCCGGATCGCCACCGCCGGGGTCGCCGACCACGTCGAACGGTTCATGGACGTCTACCGCAACTCCCTCGCCGACCCCGCGGACAGCGGTGTCTACGAGGCACTCGTACGGCACTTCGGCGAGTACACCCTGGCGTTCCTGGCCCGTGCCGAGCCGTCCGGCCGCCCCGGCGCCGACCGCAAGGTCATCGCCCAGTTCATGGCCCACGGGTTCGCCGGGGCCATCAAGGCATGGCTCGACGACCCGTCCGTCACCAAGGACGACCTGGTCGACGCGGCCGTGGCCTGCGCCCCCGCCTGGTGGACGTCCGGCCCCGCACCGGACGCCGCCTCCCAGCAACGGAGATCCTCGTGAACGTCGTCGTGTTCGGTGCGTCCGGCATGGTCGGGCAAGGCGTCCTGCGCGCCTGCCTCCTGGACCCCACGGTCGGCAGCGTCCTGGTGGTGGGCCGCCGCCCGCTCGGCATCACCCACCCGAAGCTGACCGAAGTCGGCCACGACGACTTCACCGACCTGTCCGCCCTCGCCGACCGGCTGACCGGCCTGGACGCCTGCTTCTACTGCCTCGGCGTGTCCTCCGCAGGCATGAGTGAGGCCGAATACACCCGCGTGACCTACGACTTCACGCTCGCCGCCGCCCGCGCGGTGCTCGCCGCCAGTCCCGGCCCGACCTTCACCTACGTCTCCGGCGAGGGCACCGACAGCACCGAACAGGGCCGCACCATGTGGGCGCGTGTGAAGGGCCGCACCGAGAACGCCCTGCTCGCCCTGCCGATGAACGCGTACATGTTCCGCCCCGGCTACATCCAGCCCCGGCACGGCGCGGTCTCCCGGACCCGCTCCTACCGCGTCATGTACACCCTCACCTCCTGGCTCTACCCCCTGCTGCACCGCCTCGTCCCCGCCCACACCACGACCACCGAACACCTGGGCCGCGCCATGCTGGCGGTGACCCGCCAGGGCGTGACCGAGAGCCGCGTGCTGTACAGCAAGGACATCAACCGCCTGGGCGCCTGACGCGCCCTCAACCGCTCTGCACGGCGGGAGACGCGGCCCGGCGCGCGGCGACGACCATGACGATCAGCGCCGCCAGGGTGATCGCGGCGCCGGTGTACAGCGGCGCCGTGTAGCCGAGGCCCGCGGTGATGGCCAGGCCGCCGAGCCAGGCGCCGAGGGCGTTGCCGACGTTGGACGCGGACACGTTGGCGCTCGCGGCCAGCGCCGCGCCCCCGGCCGCATCGGTCACCCGGGTGATCATGCCGGGTACGGCGGCGAACCCGGTCACCCCCATCAGGAACACCAGCACCACCGACGCCGGGGCACTGCCGGCCAGCAGACCGAACACGGCCAGGGTGACGGTCAGTCCGAGCAGCGCGAGAACCAGCGCGCGGTCCCGGTCCCGGTCCGCCGCCCGCCCGCCGATCACGTTCCCGACGACCAGGCCGACGCCGTACACCATCAGCAGCCAGGCGACGTCCGCCGAGGAGAACCCGCCGACCTCGGTGAAGGTGTACGCGATGTAGCTGAACGCCCCGAACATCCCGCCGTAGCCGAGCGCGGTGGCGGTGAGGGTGAGCCACACCTGCACGGACCGGAACGCGCGCAGTTGCTCCCGCAGACCGCCGTCCGACGCGTCACCCGGTACCGCACCCGCCCCGGCAGGGACGAGCGCCACGATGCCGGCCAGCGCGAGCACGCCGATCGCGGTGACGGCCCAGAACGCCGCCCGCCATCCCCAGCGTTCGCCGACCGACGCGCCGAACGGCACACCCAGCACGTTCGCGAACGTCAGCCCGGCGAACATGACCGCCACCGCGCGGGACTTCCGCTCCGGTGCGACCAGGCTCCGGGCGACGAGGGAGCCGACGCCGAAGAACGAGCCGTGGCAGAGGGCGGCGACGATCCGCCCGAGCAGCAGCACGCCGTACGTGGGCGCGACCGCCGACAGCAGGTTGCCGACGACGAACAGCACCACCAGGCCGACCAGGACCCGCTTGCGAGGCAGCCGCGCCGTCGCCGCGGTGAGCGCGATCGCGCCGACGGCCACACTCAGCGCGTAGCCGGAGACCAGCCGGCCCGCGGCCGCCTCCGACACCGAGAAACTCGACGCAACCTGTGGCAGCAGCCCGGCGATCAGGAACTCGGTCAGCCCGATGCCGAACCCGCCGAGCGCCAGCGCGACAAGCCCGCCCGGCATCCGTCCCCGCACCGGCACCTGCCTGTCTTCGACCGCGGATTCACCCATGCACCGACCCTCGCCGCCGACGGATGCTCCGTCCATGGACAAAGATCGGCGGCCCTTGGACGAACGAACCAGACGAAGGGACGGATGGATGGGGGCGGGGGCGGGGCGGGAAATGCGGTGGACGCGCGCGCCCCCGGTGCGTAACGTCCGTCGGGCCGTGACGTCGTCCGAGGAGGTGAGACCCATGAACGCTGTATCCGAGTGGGTGCTCCCTCGCTCCGTCACGGTCGGGCGATCGACGTAGGTGTCGCCGGGAGCGCCTGGACTTCAAGGCCATCCCGAAAGGCAACACCCCATGCATTCTGTGCAGTTCACCGCCGAGACGACGTCGAACGGCGTCGTCGAACGCGACTTCACCGTGGGCGGGATCCCCGGCGTGCTCTGGTCGCCCGCGTCCGCCTCCGAGCGCGCGCCCCTGGTCCTGATCGGCCACGGCGGCGGCACCCACAAGAAGTGGCCGGCGATGCCGGGCCGCGCGCACCGGATCGTGTACGGCTGCGGGTTCCACGTCGCCTGCATCGACGCGCCCGGTCACGGCGACCGGCCGCGCACGGCGCACGACGAGCAGGAGATCGCCGCGCTCTACCGGGCGCGGGAGGCGGGCGAGCCGGAAGGCCCGATCGTCGTCCGCTACAACGCCCACCTCGCCGAGCGTGCCGTGCCCGAGTGGCAGGCGACCCTGGACGCCCTCCAGGAACTTCCCGAGATCGGCGCCGACGGACCGGTGGGCTACTACGGCCTCAACATGGCCACCGCGATCGGGGTGCCGCTGACGGCGGCCGACCCGAGGATCACCGCCGCGGTCTTCGGCCTCCACTGGCCCGACGCCCTGGCCGCGCCGGCCCGGCGGATCACCGTCCCGGTCCAGTTCCATCTCCAGTGGGACGACGAACACATCCCGCGCGAGGCCGGTCTCGCACTGTTCGACGCCTTCGCCTCCGAGGAGAAGACCCTGCACGCCAACACGGGCAGGCACAAGGACCACCCCAGGTTCGAGGCCGACAGCGCGGCCCGCTTCTTCGCCCGGCACCTCACCCGGCCCGTGCCGGCACCGGCCCTGAGCTGACGGCCCGTCGGCGCCCGGCGCGGAGCGGCGGGGCGGCAACCCGCCAGCCGGAACCCCGGGATCACACCCAGGCTTAAACAGGCCGAGATTGGGGGGGCCGACACAC